>CAZSTH010000033.1:0-36051 GCA_964609835.1 uncultured Thermoanaerobaculia bacterium | reverse complement strand
GCCGAACAGCCCGTGGCAGCGCCGGTACTGCTTGCGGACATCGCGCAGGGCGTCGAGCGCCTTCGGCCGGTCGAACTTGTTGATGGCCACGAAATCGGCGTAGTCCAGCATGTCGATCTTCTCGAGCTGCATGGCGGCGCCGTACTCGGGGGTCATGACGTAGAGCGAGAGGTCGGAGATGTCGACGATCTCGGAGTCGGCCTGGCCGATGCCCGAGCTCTCGACGATGACGAGGTCGAAGCCCGCCGCCTGGCAGACCGCGATCGAGCGCTCGATGTTCTGGGTGAGCGCGCGGTGGGCCTGGCGGGTGGCCAGCGAGCGCATGAAGACGCGGTCCGAGCCGAGCGCGTTCAAACGGATGCGGTCGCCGAGCAGGGCGCCGCCGGTCTTGCGCTTGGTGGGGTCGACCGAGAGGATGGCGATGGTGCGCTCGGGATCGTCGGCGAGAAAGCGGAGGACGAGCTCGTCGGTGAGCGAGCTTTTGCCGGCGCCGCCGGTGCCGGTGGTGCCGAGGACCGGGGCGGGGCGGTCGCGCTTCGGGACCTCGACCTCGAGGCCCTCCTCGACCCGGGTGATGGCGCGCGCCACCGCCAGCCAGCGGTCGGCGGTGTGGCCCAGAGGGCCGGTGGAATCCATTTGCGCCGGGTCGAAGTCGGCCTGCTCGATCATGTGGTCGATCATGCCGTCGAGGCCCATCGTGCGGCCATCGTCGGGGGAGAAGATCTTGGCCACCCCGTAGGCCTCGAGCTCGGCGATCTCGCGCGGCACGATCACCCCGCCGCCGCCGCCGAAGACCTTGATGTGCGCCGCGCCGCGCTCGCGCAGAAGGTCCACCATGTACTTGAAGAACTCGATGTGGCCGCCCTGGTAGGAGGAGACGGCGATCCCCTGCGCGTCCTCCTGGACCGCGGCGTCGACGATCTCCTTGACGGAGCGGTTGTGGCCGAGGTGGATCACTTCCGCGCCGTGCGCCTGCAGGATGCGGCGCATGATGTTGATGGCCGCGTCGTGGCCGTCGAACAGCGAGGCCGCAGTCACGAAGCGGACCTTGTGACGGGCCTGGTAGCGGTCAGGTGTTGCCAATTGCCCCTCCCGCAATGGTTTTCGTGATGAGTCTAGCAGGGCAAAGTCCCCGCGTCCGCGTCCGCGTCCGCGCCCGAATACCGCAGATCACGCGGATGCGCGCGGATGATCTGGGATTTCCACCCGGCTTCGCGCCTCGGGCTTCGCGGTGGCAAGCCCACCCGCCCGGCAGCCGGGACGCGTGCCGGGCGGTCGGCGGTGACGGTGGCGGTGGCGGTGGCCTGATCACCTCCGGGTTGTTCTGGAGCGAGGGCCTGTGGGGAGGGGGATCCTTCGATTCCGCTCGCCTACGGCTCGCTGCACTCAGGATGATTGTTCAAGCTTCGTTCAGGATGACGGAGTTCGGATCGGACTCGGTCGCGGATTCACTCCTCGAAGAATTCCCGGATCGCCTCGACGGGATCCTCGAAGGAGAGGGCCTCGGGGTCCTGGTGGGTCCACTCGTCGGGGAGCATGCGGTAGTAGCGGCCGTCGAGGAAGCGGCGGCCGATCAGGATGATGGTGCCGCGGTCGTGCTCTGAGCGCAGCAGGCGGCCGGCGGCCTGGACGACGCGGGTCATGCCGGGGATCAGGTAGGCGTAGGAGAATCCGTGCTCGTACTCTTCCTGGTAGTACATCTTCAAGAGCTCGCGCTCGAGGTTGTACTGCGGCAGGCCGGGCGAGACCACGACCACCTGTTTGAGCATGTCTCCAGGGTAGTCGACGCCCTCGGCGTAGATGCCGCCGAGCACCGCCAGCAGCAGATGCGGTTTCCCATTCTGGAGCGCCGCCAGAACCTCGCGCTGGGCGGCGTCGGAGGTGTTGGGCTGCTGGACGATCACCCGGTGCGGCACCGGCGGCAGGCGGTCGCGCACCGCCTCCAGGAAGGCATAGCTAGGGAACAGAGTCAGCACGTTGCCGGAGGGGTGGGCGAGGCGCTGAAGCCAGCCGGCGATGGCGTCGTAGTGGGCGCCGCGCCGCTTGTAGGTGGTGTCCACGTCGCCGATCGCCATCACCAGCCGGTTCTCGGGCGGGAACGGCGATTGCAAATAGAGCTCGTCGGTGCGGTGGGGGTCGAATCCCAGCAGGTCGCGGTAGAAGTCGAAGGGCTCGAGGGTCGCCGACATGGCGATCGAGGCGGCGGAGGCGTCGAGGATCTCGCCCACGAAGCGCGAGGCGTCGCGGCAGAAGATCTTGAGTCGCTCGCTGCCGCCGCCCTTCCGGCGCTCGGCGATGTGGACGAACTCGTCGCCGCCGAGGCGCAGCACTCGGTGGAAGCGGGTGAGCTTGAAGAAGACCTCGGCCACAGGGTCGTCGGCCATCCACATCTTGTGCTCTCGCTTGTAGAAGAAGTAGTTGAGCATTGCGCTGTCGAAGGCGATACGGAGCCCGGCCAGCGCCGCCTCGTCGAGCTCGGCGGGCCCCTCATCGTGGGTGTCGTCGAGGCTCGACGTGACGGTCCGCCGGATGTACTCGGCGACCTCGGCCACCAGCACCCCGAGCTCGTCGAATACCGGGTTCGAGCGCTGGGCCAGGAACTCGGCGGCGCGATCGGCCACCGCGGCGGTCAGCTCGGGCGAGTAGTAGCCGCGGCTGCGGTCGACGAGGTTGTGGGCCTCGTCGATCACCAGCACCGCGTCGGCGAGCGCGCCGTCGTTGAGCAGCGCACCGAGGCCGATGGTGGGGTCGAAGACGTAGTTGTAGTCGCAGACCACCAGGTCGACCTCGGGCAGGAGGTCGAGGCTGACCTCGAACGGGCACACCGTGTGTTCCCTGGCGGCCTCGAAGATGCGGTCCGGATCCTGGTGCTCGGAGGCATCGAGCAAATTCTCGAGCAGGCTCGTCTGCACCAACTTGAAGCCGTAGTCGCGGGCGTAGGGGCAGAACTCCTCGTGGCACACGATCTCGGCGTTGGCGCACATCTTGGACTTGGCGCGCAGCTGGAGGCTGCGGAAGAGTCCCTTCTGCATGCGTTCGGCGGTGTCGACCGCGATCCGCTGCTGCAGCGTCTTGGCGGTCAGGAAGTAGACACGGCGGCCTCGGGCGAGGGCGCCGCGAACCGCCGGGTGGAGCACGGCGGCGGTCTTGCCGCAGCCGGTGGGGGCGCGCAGCAGCAGGTGGCGCGAGTGCTCGAGGGCGCCCGCCACCGCGTCGCCGATCTCGGCCTGCACCGGCCGCAGCTCGGGGTGGGGGAAGGGGATCTTCTCGGCGATCGCCGCCAGCTCCTCGAGGCGGGCCAGCCGGCGCCGCTCGCGCGACACCAGCCGGTGGACCCGCTGCCGCAGCCATGCCTCGACGGCCGGCGGGTCCCACGGGACCGACTCGTCCTGCTCCTCGTGGGAGATGACGTCGACAAGGATCAGCCGCGCCTCCGGGGGCTCGCCGTCGCCCATCAGCATCAGCGCGTAGAGGGCGGCCTGGCGGCGGAATCGCTCGAGGCGCTGGTCGGCGTAGAGGTTGTGGAGTTCGACCGCGAAGTGGAGGGTCTTGATCTCGTCGACGCGGACCGCGCGGCCGCCTTCGAAGACCACGCCGTCGGCGCGCCCCGCGATCTCCACGGTCCAGCCGTCGAGGTCCACCGACAGCTCCACCGGCACCTCGGAGGCGAAGCCGGGCTCGGTCGCCTCGAGTTCGGCCTGTACCTTGCGGTGGAGCTCGGCTCCGATCCACAGCCGGGTCATGCCGGTGCCGCCGAGGCCGATGGCGCGCTGCTCCGGCTCGCCGAGGAGGTCGTGCACTCCCGCCCTGAGGGTGCGCCGCTCGAGGTCGATGGCGACGGTCACGTCCGGCGGCGCCGCTGGATCAGGATCATCGCCACCAGCACCAGGAAGGTGATGCCGGCGGCGGCGAACGCGATGGTGCTGGGGTGGGGCGGCCAGCGGTCGGCCAGCCGCGGCCGGTAGGCGAGCTCGCCGTCGAACTCGATGCTGTCGATAATGCGGGCGAAGATCGGCCCCGCCTCCTTGATCTGGCCCGAGTGCGAGTAGCAGTGGAGCATGAAGAACCCGCGCTCGGTCAGGAAGGTCACCGAGGTGACCAGCGCCTCGCCCTCGAGCTTGAGGTCAAGGGAGTTGGTCATGGTCAGCGCGAAGCGCGAGCGGTCGAAGGAGATCTCCTCGAGCTCGAGACCGGCCAGCAGCGGCCCGGTGTGCTCGGCCAGGCGCTCGGCCGACAGCTTCTGGATGACGTCCACGTCGGGCAGGCCGAGAAACTGGCCGTAGGGCTCGCGGCCGCTCTCTCGAATCTGGATCAGCACCTGCGGCAGTGCGAAGTCGAGCTCGGGGTTACCGGGGCGGAAGCCGAACTGGTAGATCTCGGCGACCCGGCCGCCGGTGGCCTCGGCCGAGCGCAGGCTGTAGAACTCGAGGGTCTCGGCGCGGATCTCGTGCCAGTGGGTCGGCACCTCGAGCCGGACGCGGCCGTGGTAGATCTCGACCTCGCGCATCTCCACCTCGGCTGCGAGCGGCAGGGCGCTGAGCAGGCTGCAGAGGAGGGCGGCGGTGTGCCTGACCACGGCCCCCAGTCTACCTCGATTCAGCGCCGCTCAACCGGGGCCTATGATGGCTCCGGCGGCACGATCTGGCGCCGGGAAACTGGCGGCACCTGGCGCGCCGGGGTCAACATCGGCAGGCCGAGCCGGCCCCTGGAAGGGCCGTGAACGAAGCGCTTCCGGCCCGTCCGCGTCTGAAGATCGGGGCTCGATTCTGGTATGGTGGGTTGAGCCGATGTAAAGAGCCGAAAGGCAACCCATGACTGACGACAGCAGCTACGGATCTACGCACGGAGGCGGCGGACGCGATCTGGCGGAGATCGACCTCGAGTTCGCGACGCTGCGCCGTTTCCGCGAAGAGATGGCGCCCTTCCTCAACTACAACGGATTCTTCGTCCGCACCGACGAACCTTTTCCGCGCGGCACCCCGGTGAAGTTCCGGTTCCTGCTGCCCGAGGGCTTCGCCCTCGCCGAGGGCACCGGCGTCGTCGCCTGGGCGCGAACCAAGGAGACCCACAAGCGCGAGGACCCGGGCATGGCGGTGTGGTTCGAGGAGGTCAACCGCCAGAGCAAGGAGGTCGTGGACGAGCTGGTGGACTTTCACATCGCGACCGGAGGCAAGGCCTTCGAGCTCGGCGGTCCGCCAGGGGCCGCCGCCGGCGACATCCCGACCGATGCTCTCGGCGGAGCTGCGCCGGACGACGACATTCCGATGCCGCCGCCGCCCGACGACGCGCCGACGACGCCGGCGCCGCCGGCGTCGAGCGAGAGCTTCGACTTCGATTCGCTGCCCGAGCCGGAGCCGCCGCCGTCCGCCAGGCCATCGCTCGGCAAGCGCGAGGAAGGGGTGCTCCCCGACTGGCTGTCGCGCGCCGAGGAGAAGAAGCCGTCCGAGATCGAGGCGCCACCCGAGGTGCCGCCGGCGGAGCCGCCGCGCGATGTCTCGCGCGACACCATCCGCATGGAGACGATACCGCCCGACTCGAAGAGCCCGGACACGTCGGGCCTGGAGGCGGCGATCCGGGATATGCCGATGTCGATGCAGGACGATCTGGACATCAGCCTCATGCCCGAGGATGACGAGGGCGCGACCGTTGGCCGGGGGGCTCCCGACGAGCCGGAGGTCAGGATGTCCAAAGCGCCGAAGAACCGCTTCGGGGGGATCGGGGATGCGCTGCGCGACGTCCGCCTGATGCCGCTGCTGGCGGTGACCCTGATCCTGGTGGCCTGTTTCGCGGGCGTCTACTGGGTGCTGACGCGCCCGGCGCGGGAGCCCATCGAGCCGATCCGTACCGTCCTCGACGACCAGAGCGAGGCGGCGGCCGCCGCGGGCGCACAGGAACCGGCGGTCGAGCTGGGGGCGGCTGAGCAGTCGGCGGAGGGCGGCGCCGCTGCCGGCGCAGAGCCGGCGGCCGGTGGGGCCGGCGGCGAGGGCGAGGTCGACTTCGAGATCACCGGCGAGGGGCCGCCGGCTTCGGAGGGCGACGAGATGATCCCCGAGGAGCTGCCGCCGGCGGTGGACGGCACCGCGACCCGGCTGATCGACGTGGCGTCGTTCCTGATCGAGGACACCACCCAGGTGGCGGTGCGCGGCAACGGCACCTTCCTCAAAGAGCGGGTGCAGGTGACGAGGCTGGAGAACCCGGCCCGGGTCTGGATCCGGATCAAGAACATCGGCACCTTCTACCGACCCAACTTCATCTCGGTGGACTCGCCGGACGTCAAGATGGTGCGCGTAGGCCACCACCCCGAGGAGAACCCGCCGTCCATCTACGTGGTCCTCGACCTCGCCAACGACCGGGCCCGGGTCGAGGAGACCTGGCTCGACGGCGACACCTTCCGGGTGGCGATCGACTCGCGCTGAGAATCCGTCCGCGCGGCCCGGCATGTCTTCCCACTGCCTCTTCGTGTCCGACCTCCACGGGCACGAGCATCGCTACCGCGCGCTCTTCGCGGCCGTCGAGCGTGAGCGGCCCGCTGCCGTCTTCCTCGGTGGCGATCTGCTGCCCCACCACTGGTCCAACCGCCTGGGCTCCGGGGACTTCATCGGCGAGGTGCTGGTCGCCGGGACGCGGCGGCTGCGCGACCTCTTCGGCGAAGATGCGCCGCGGCTGGTGCTGATCTTGGGCAATGACGACGAGCGCGCGGCAGAGGGGGCGTTGGTGAACGGCGACGCCGAGGGGCTGTGGGTCTACGCCCACGGGCGGTGGGTGGAGGCCGCCGGCCACCCGGTGCTCGGCTACAACTACGTGCCGCCGACCCCGTTCCAGATCAAGGACTGGGAGCGTTACGACGTGTCGCGGTACGTGGATCCCGGATCTGTGTCGCCGGAGAAGGGCCACCGCTCGGTGGAGGTGGACCCCGACGAGGCCCGCTTCCGTACCATTGCCGCCGACCTCGAGGAGCTGGCGGCGGGACGCGACCTCGAGCGTGCGGTGCTGCTCGCGCACTCGCCGCCGTACCGCACCGCGCTCGACCGGGCGGCCCTCGACGGGCGGCAGGTCGACCACGTGCCCCTCGACGTCCACGTCGGGTCGATCGCGATCCAGCGCTTTCTCGAGGAACGGCAGCCGCTGCTGTCGCTGCACGGACACATCCACGAGTCGGCACGGCTGACCGGTGCGTGGCGCCAGAGGATCGGCCGCACCTGGTGCTTCTCCGCCGCCCACCACGGCCCCGAGCTGGCGTTGGTGTGGTTCGATCTGGAGGACCTCGAGAGCGCGACGCGCGAGCTGGTGTGACCCTCCCACTCGGCCGGATGCTCACTGGGCCGCGCCTCCAACGGAATCAGGTGCTCGGTAGGCGGGCCCTTCAGGGTCCGCTCGATTTCCCGATTGTGAGCTCGAGGGCGGCGTCGGTGACGGCCCCGATCTTGGCGGCGAAGCTGGTGCTCTTCTCGATGTCATCGTCGGAGATGAGGTGGACGTCGAGGAGCTCGCGGTTGCGGTAGCCGGTGCGCAGGTAGTTCATCTCGCCGAGGCACAGGCTCCAGCCCTCGAGCCAGTTCTCGAGATCGTGCCGCTGGTCGTCGGATCCGCGGAAGTGGATCAGCAGGTCGATGTCGCTCGACGGGCCAGCGCTGGCATTCTTGGTGCTGCCGATGAGGTACATGGACTCGACCCCGAAGCGCTCGGCGTCGAGCTCGGCGGCGATCTTCTCGGACATCTGCATCCGCCAGCGCCAGAACTCGTCGGTCTGCTGGCGGGCGCCGCCGCGGGCGGGAAGGCGCGCCGAGGTCGGCTCGTCGCGGGGGTTCGCGAGCAGTGCGATGGCCTCGTCGAGTTCGGAGTTCATCAGCACCCGCACCACGCGCCCGCCGTTGGAGGAGGGAACATCGATGACGCGGACGGTGTCCTCGAGGTCGGAGTGCTCGGGCAGCATGGCCGGCAGCAGGTTGGGGGCGACGTGCAGCAGCTGGAGGTTGAGGAAGCCGTCGTCGTCCGGGTAGAGCGGCAGGTAGCGGATCTCGGATTCCACCAGGTCCTGGAAGAAGTGGGTGCCGAAGCTGAGGTCGGGCACGTAGTCGCCGGTCTTGCGCGCGATCTCGATCAGCATCGCGGTGTTGTTGATGTCGGCGTAGCCGACGCTGACACCGAGCTTGATGTCGCCGCGGCTTCCCCAGCGGCCCGGACCCATCAGCACGAAGCGGCGTTTCGGCAGCAGCTTGTTGAGCTTGCCGACCGCCTCGCCGACCGCCAGCAGCTCGGAGCGTTCGCGGAGGCGCGCGTAGCCTTCGGGGTCGACGTAGACCAGGTGGGTGATGTCCGGGACATGGCCGTTGGAGACGTAACGGTGGGCGGTGAAGAGGGTCTCCTTTTCGGGAACGTCCTTTGGGATGGGATCGGGCGCGTCCTCGTCGGCGAAGCTCTGCGGCCGGCACTGCAGGAGGTAGAAATCGGTGCCGTCGTGCGCGAACTCGATGTCGACCGGGGTACCGAGGGTGTCCTCCAGGATGCGCAGGATGTTGCCGACCTGTTTGACGAACGGGGTCGAAGTGATGAGGCCGCCGAAGTCGGCCACCAGCTCGTCGCGCGACGGATCCACCAGCAGCTTCACCGGCTTCTGCAGGACGTCGTCCCTGAGCAGCGAGAAGATGAGCTCGAAGCCCGGCAGCTCGGTGCCGTGCTCGGTCAGCAGCTGCTTGATGTCGACGGTCTCGAAGCGGTCGGTCGCGAGGTTGATGACGTCGACGCGGCGTGGCGAATAGCGCACGACCTCTTCGATGGTGGTGTTGACCTTGAGGCCCGGCTGGCCGGGCACCGTCAGGATCGGGTAGTCGTCCACCACGCGGTCGACGGCGCGGGTTCCCAGCCCCGGCACCAGGCGGATCAGCCCGTCCGAGCGCCGGATGCGCGGCGACCACCGGAACTCATTGGTGGAGAAGGCAACGCCGGCAAAGGCGGGCATGAAGTAGTCACCGACGCGGGCCCCGACCACCTCCTGGATCAGGATCGCCATCTCCTCGTGGAAGTCGAGTAGCCCGCGCTCGCGGCGGTAGGCGATGGGGTCGGGCCCGAAGACCGAGGCGTAGACCTCGGTGATGGCGTCGAGCAGCGCCCGCATACGCTCGCTCTTGGAGCCCTGGTTGGCGAGGAAGAGGCTGCGATACTTGCCCGAGAAGGCCGAGCCCATGCGGTCTTCGAGCAGGCTCGAGGAGCGCACGATCAACGGCCGGTCGCCGACGTCGTCGAGGATCATCGACACGCCCTGGACGATCTCGGACGGGAAGCGCGAGCTCTTGAAGAGCTGGACGATGTTCTGGAACTCCTGGCGCACCTGCGAGATCTCGCGGTACTTCTGGTGCAGCACCTCGTCGAGGTCGTTGTACTCGATGAAGGCCATCAGGCCCTCGGAGGCCACGTACCAGCTCCGCGGCACCTTGAAGTCACCGGTTGGACGCTCGTCAGAGCCGCCGCGGCGCAGGATCGCCTCGGCCATGAAGAGGCCGGCGCTCTTGCCGCCGAGCCGCCCGTGGCTCGCGTCCGACTGGACGATGCGGTCGATGAGGTCGAGGAAGTCCTCGGTGCGGATGTGCTCCTTGGCGACCGAGATGAAGTCGAGCTGGTCGGTCAGAAAGCGGCGGATCAGTCCGACCTGGATGCCGTTGAGGGTCGCCTGCGAGAGCTCGGCGCCGTCGTCGAGCAGATGGTGGAAGCGGCGCAGCGAGCTCGCGACCTCCGACAGGCTAGCGCGCGGGTTGTTGAGAACCGTCGGCAGGAACGCAGCCTTGTCCTCCATCACCCAGTCGCGGACCAGCTCCATGACCACGTCGTCGCCGAGGTAGGTGTGGGCCGTCTCGAAGGGCTTGCCGGCGAGCAGCACGTCCTCGTTGACCGAGCGCGGCCGCTCGGGGTAGTTGGGGTCGCTTTGCGCCGGGTCCGGCTCGCCGAAGATCTCCTGTAGCAGCTCCTGCCCGCCCTCGACGCCCGCCCACACCAGGTGGTTGACCATCTTGCGTGCGATGCGCAGGTAGAGTTCGCGGTCGGACCGCCTCAGCAACTCGATCGGCGACCGCCACCGGTCCTTGTCCTTGGCCTCCAGCTCCTGGCTGGCGCTCTCCCACTGCTGGCGGGTCTCGTTCATGCGGTGGAAGAGGACGGAGTGCGCGAGCCGCTCCGCGATGGTGCGGATCAGCCGCTCTTCCTCCTTGAGGAAGGGTCCGATGTCCTCGGGCGGGCGTTCGGCCGTGTACCAGACGCTGACCGTACCCACGGTCTCGTCCTGAACCACGATGTCGGCGGACAGGACCCACGGGGTCGGCCGAAACTCCTGCGAGGTGTACACCTTGTCGCGGTGCTCGATCATCGCCTCGCAGACGTCGGGGTACTGCCAGCCGGGCGGGATCACCGCGACCACCCGCTCGAAGGCCTCCTCAATGGGAAGGTCGAGGCGGGCGAGGATCTGCTCCACCTCGTACAGGCAGTTGAGCTCCTTGGCCCGTTCCTGCAGCGAGGCCAGCAGCTGCTCGGCGGAGCGGTCGGCGTCAGTCATTGTGGGAGATCACTCCGCGGCCGGCGGCGCCGTCCACCCGCACATTCAGAGGCCGCGCCAACCGCACGTGGCTGCAGTGGGGTGTGCGGTGCTCAGGCTCCTGGCGCTCGAGCCACGCCCAGTCGATGGCGAAGGGTCCGTCGTGCTCCACCGACAGGTAGAGTACCCGAAAGCCGAGCAGGTTGTGAAAGAAGTGCGAGCCCTGACTGAGGTCGGGTTGAACGTCGGGCAGCGTCGCCTCGACGATGACCCGTGCGCGGCTGATCTGGCCCCACGCGACCGGCACGCCGAACGGCGGGTCGGAGGTGCCCCAGCGGCCGAAGCCGATCAGCAGGTAGTGGCGGCCTTCGTCGGCCAGCACGCGGTCGATCGACCCGAGCTCCTTCGCCATCTGCGGCGTCTTCGCCGGGTCCCAGGCCGAGGGCGGGATGAAGACCACGTCGGTGAGGTCCTCCCGCTCGCCGTTGCCGAGGACGTTGTCGGTTGAGAGCAGCACGCGGTCCCCGAACAGCTCCTCCTCGGCGACATCGACGCGCTCGCCGGCGACCATCATCGGCCGCACCTGGAGGAAGCCGAAGTGCGCCGGCAGCGCGTCCTGGCGGTGGAGATTGACCGCGAACTCGATTTCGACCGGCGCGTCGAGGGCGGCCTGCGAGAGATCGAGGAGGCGCCTGAAGAGATCGTTGAAGGGCATCAGCCGCGAGCCGAGGATCGGGGCAAAGGTCAACGCGTGGGCGCCGCCGCGCCCGAGACCGGGGTCGAGGCGGTCGGAGGCTGGGTCGTAGGTCGAGACCACGTAGCACAGGGCGCCGTCCTCCTCGGCGTCGGCGAGCCCGCACTCCACCATGTGCTCGGTCTCGCGGATCGGGTCGTGGGGCGGCGGTTCGCCCATGTGGACCGCCCAGAACCGGGTCTGGGTGTTCTTGAGCAGGTCTCGGATGTTGTTGAAGGGTGGGGGCGCCTTCGGGAATGCGGGCGAGTAGGACCAGGTCAGGCCGCCGTCGACGATGGTCTTGCCGAGACCGAGGGCGAGGGTCACGACGCCGTCCTTCGGCCGTGCGTGGCCGGTGGGGTAGTAGTTGTGGGTGCGGGCGACCCCCGACACGCAGGGGTAGAAGCGGTCGTTGGCGCGTTGGCCCACCACCTCCTGGACGAGAACCGCCATCCTCTCGTCGCCGACGCGGCGGTCGATGGAACGCAGGTAGGCCTTGGACTCGGCGAAGAAAGTGGTGGCCCAGACGTACTTGACGGCCTCCTCGAGGCGTGTGAAGCGCGCGTCCTCCTCGATCTCGTTGTTGGGGATCATCTTGGTGCCGTAGACCCCGGCGAAGGGATGGTCGAGCGCGTCCTCGAGCAGACTCGAGGAGCGGACCGCGAGCGGCGTGTGGACGGCGGAAATCAGGGCCCGCAGGTCGCCTACGAACTCCGCGGGCAGCTCGGCGCGCTGGAAGGCGTGGGCGATGCGGTCGTCGGGAGCGTCCGAGAAGGCGACGGTCTCGAGGTCGTTCCGCTCCATGAACCGCTCGAAGACCTCGGTCGTGAGGATCACCGCAGAGGGCACCCGGACCTCGATGTATGGGAACTCGTTGCCGCCGAGCTCGGCCAGCACCTCGTGCTGCACCCGCAGCAGCCCCGAGGCCTTGCCCCCGAGTTCGCCTTGCCCGATCCGGCTCAGCGCCGAGGTGCCGACCTCGAAGTCGCGGGAGAAGCGGGGGAGGGCATGGGCGTCCGGGGTCACCTGGCTTCCTTTGCCATCCTGAGCACCGCCGTGCCGGCAACGACGTTGACACGCGGATTGACAGAACCGCCCACCCCCCCGGTGCGCGAGACGCGTGCCCCACACGCGGCGTCTGTGACGGTTTTTTGGGGCAGCCGCCGCGGCTGCCGGGTGGGTGGGAGCATTCCGAATTCCGAACGTTGAATTCCGAATCCACTCACAGCCATCCTCTTTCCCGGCACTGCGAGGCCACGCGGTCGATGGCCGTGACCAGCGCCGCGTCGCGCATGGTGAGGCCCTTCGAGCGGGCGAGGTCGGAGACCGCGATGTAGGCGGCGGTCAGCTTGCGGTCGAGCTTGCTCAGCACCTCGGACAGCGGCCAGTAATAGTTCATGTTGCTCTGCACCTGCTCGAAGTACGAGCAGGTGACGCCGCCCGCGTTGGCCAGCAGGTCGGGGATGAAGAGCAGCTCGCGCCCGGCGAGCCGCTCCTCCGCCGCGGGGCTGGTGGGGCCGTTGGCGCCCTCGGCGAGAATCTGCACCGATGCCGCGATGCGGTCGACGTTGTCCTCGGTGATCTGGTGCTCGAGAGCGGCCGGCACCAGCACGTCCACCTCCTGCTCGAGCCAGGCCCCGCCGTCGAGCACCTCGTAGCCGAGGTCGCGCGCCTTGCCCGGCTGGATGTTGCCGAGGCGGTCGGCGGCGCCCTCGAGCTCGTCGAGGATGACGCCGTCGGCCTTGCGGTAGGAAACCGCCTCGCCGGCCGACGGGTCCCAGCTCGCCACGCAGGTGACGGTGCCGCCGATCTGGGTGTAGAGCTCGATGACGTGGCGGGCAACGGTGCCGAATCCCTGGATGCTGGCGGCCGTTCCCTTGGGGTCGACGTCGAGCTCCTTGAGGGCCTCGCGCAGCATGTAGACCAGCCCATAACCAGCCGCCTGAAGCCGGCCGAGCGAGCCGCCGGCGCCGAGCGTCTTGCCCGTGATGGCGCCAGGGCGGTGGCTGCCGTCGATGACCTCGTACTCGTCGAGCATCCACGTCATGTGCTGGCTGGTGGTCATCAGATCGGGGGCGGGGACGTCGCGCATCGGGCCGATGGTGCGCGCCACCCGCCGGATCCAGGACCGGCAGATGCGCTCCACCTCCGATGAACTCAAACGGTGCGGGTCGCAGACCACGCCACCCATGCTGCCACCGAGGGGCAGGTCGACCACCGCGGTTTTCCAGGTGGTCCACATGGCGAGTGCGCGGACGGTATCGACGGTCTCTTGGGGGTGGAAGCGGACGCCGCCCCAGGCCGGACCGCGGGCATCGTTGTGCTGGACGCGGAATCCCGCGAACACCTCCACCGCGCCGTCGTCCATGCGCACCGGCAGGGTCAGGCGGTGCTCGTGGGAGGGCGCCCGCAGCAGCTCTCGCGCCGGACGGTCGAGCCCGATGAGGTCGGCGATGCGGTCGAACTGCGCCTGCGCGTCGGCAAACGGGTTGAAGCTCTCGGCCATCCGGACCTCCAACCCGATCGTACATGATCGAGAGTCCGATAGGTCCGTTTGCAGGCGGACCCTCCAGGGTCCGCGACCCAACCCGCCGAGGGGTCATGCCGACGACGACCGTCGAGGCTCCGATCCCCGCGGAATCCTGGCGGCGGGGCCTGCAGGCCCCGCCTGCAGAAGAGCCGAAGAGGCCGATACTCGAGAGAAAGAGCGGCCCCGTCAGGGGCCGCGTGAAACCAGACTGTTCGCGATTACACCAGCCCTTGATCGATCATCGCATCGGCGACCTTGACGAAACCGGCGATGTTGGCGCCGACCACGTAGTTGCCGGCCTGATCGTACTCGGCAGCGGTGGTGACGCAGGCCTCATGGATGCGCTTCATGATGTCCTGCAGGCGAGCGTCCACCTCCTCGCGGGTCCACGCCAGCCTTTGGCTGTTCTGCGACATCTCGAGGCCGGACACCGCTACGCCACCGGCGTTGGCCGCCTTGCCGGGCCCGTAGAGGATCTTCTTGTCGATGAAGATCTCCACCGCCTCGGGGGTCGACGGCATGTTGGCACCCTCGGAGACCACGAAGCAGCCGTTGTCGATGAGGGTCCTGGCGTCGTTCTCGTCGAGCTCGTTCTGGGTCGCGCACGGCAGCGCGATCTCGCACGGGATGGCCCAGACCCCGGTGCCCTCGGTGTAGGTGACGCCAGGGTACTTGTCGGCGAGCTCGCGGATGCGGCCGCGGCGCACGTTCTTGAGGTCCATCAGCTCGTTCCACATCTCCTCGCTGAGGCCGCCGTCGATGGCGACGAAGCCGGAGGAGTCGGAGAGGCTGACCACCTTAGCGCCCAGCGCCAGGCACTTCTCGGCTGCGTACTGGGCGACGTTGCCGGAGCCGGAGACAGCGACCCGCTTGCCCTCGAAACTGTCGTCGCGGGTCGCGAGCATCTCCTGGGCGAAGTAGACGCAGCCGTAGCCGGTGGCCTCCGGTCGAATCAGGCTGCCGCCCCAGCTCAGGCCCTTGCCGGTCAGCACGCCCTCGAAGCGGTTGCGGATGCGTTTGTACTGGCCGTAGAGGTAGCCGATCTCGCGGCCACCGACGCCGATGTCGCCCGCCGGCACGTCGGTGTCAGCCCCGATGTGGCGGTACAGCTCGGTCATGAAGCTCTGGCAGAAGCGCATGACCTCGTTGTCGGACTTGCCCTTTGGGTCGAAATCGGAGCCGCCCTTGCCGCCGCCCATGGGGAGGGTCGTCAGCGAGTTCTTGAAGATCTGCTCGAAGCCAAGGAACTTGAGAATGCCGAGGTTGACGGTGGGGTGGAAGCGGAGGCCGCCCTTGTAGGGGCCGATGGCGGAGTTGAACTCGACCCGGAAACCCTTGTTGACCTGGACCTCACCGCGGTCGTCCATCCACGGCACCCGAAACATGATCACCCGCTCGGGTTCGACGATGCGCTCGAGGATGCGGTGGTCGAGGTACTTGGTGTGTCGCTCGATGACCGGGACCAGCGACTCCACCACCTCCTCGACCGCCTGGTGGAACTCGGCCTCGCCCGGGTTCTTGGCGATGACGTTGCGCATGAACTGCTCGGCGAAAATCTTCTCGATTGGACGCATGGCCCCTTCCTCCTGGGGTTTTGAGACTGTGGCGGCGTGCGGCCTCCCGACCGACGCCGTGGTTGAGCATACTGGACGGCAGCCGAAGTGGCAACTCGCTTGTGATGGGGTTCACAACGGCGGCGAGCCGTTTGCCATCAGCCATTGGTCATCAGCTGTGAGCAGTTGCTTGTCGGGTGCGAATCCTCGGCAAGGGCCTCCTGCTGACAGTTCACAGCTCACAGCTTCTGGCCACTCCTCCCCACGCAGTTCTAACTTTCGAGTATCACCCCCCGACCCGTGCTCCCGTCCACCAGCACCTGCGCCGGTTTGGACAGCCGGATGTGGCGGATCACGCCGTCCATCTCGTCAGCCTGGGTGTGCTGCTTGTCGAGCCAGTCCCAGTTGACGCGTCCGCGGCCCTCGAGCTGGTGGACGGCGAAGAAGGCGACGCCGTAGCAGGTGAGGTTGTGGAAGAAGTGCGAGCCGAGGGACGGCTCCACCTGAAGGTCGGCGAAGTCAGTCTCGACGATCGCCCGCACCGATGAGATCTGCGGCCAGGTGACGGGGATGCCGAGCCACGGATCGCGCGAGCCCCAGCGGCCGGGGCCGATCAGGATGGCGTGGCGGCCGTTGCTGCGCAGCTCGCGGTTGAGGCGCTCGATCAACACCGCCGCATCGGTGGTCTTGGCGCGCTCCATGCGCCGCGAGTCCACCACCAGGAGATCGGAGATCGTCTCGCGCCGGCCGTGGCCGAGCGCGACCTCGGAGTGGACCACCGCCCGCTCGAGCAGGTCCTCGTCCACCCGCACGTCCACCTCCATCTGCTCGAAGACCATCGGCCGGAGCTGGAGGACGTTGAAGCTCTGGCGCTGGCCGAGGCGCGGGTTGATGTCGACCGCGAACTCGAGCTCGGCCGGGCTGGCGATGCCCTCCTGGCAGGTCTCGAGGAGGCGCGTGAGGATGTCCGGCAGCGGCACGATGCGGCCGCGGAGCAGGAAGTCGAAGGTGATCAGCGGCGCGCCGCCCTGCTGCAGCCCCGAGGCGATGCGGTCGTTGGCGCGGTCGTAGGTGGAGGCGATGTGAATCGCGGCGCCGTCCTCCACCGCCCCCGAGACGTCCTCGCGGCGCAGGCTGGCGTCGGTCTGGAGGCCCGGGATGACGTCGTTCCTGCTGAGGTCGAGTGCGTAGAATTGGCGCTGCGCGTTGCGCAGCACGTCCTTGACGGACGAGAACTGGGGTAGCGACTGGGGATACTTCGGGCAAAAGCGCAGCGCCTCGAAGCCCTCCACCACCGACTTGCCGAGCCCGAGGGCGACCTGGGCGACGCCGTCCTCGGGACTCATGTCGCCGAACGGGTAGAAGTTGTAGGAGGCGGCGGTGCCCGCGAAGGTGGGGTAGAAGCGGTCGCCTCGGCGGCTGCCGACCAGCCGCTGGATCAGCACCGCCATCAGCTCTTCCTCGATGCGGTAGGGGGTGGTCTCCAAGTAGTCGCGCGCATCCTGGAAGTACGTGGAGGCATAGACCACCTTGATCGCCTCCAGCAGCTGCGCCAGCCGGACGTCGAGCGACGGGTGGTTGTTGGGCAGCATGATGGTGGCGTAGACGCCGGCGAACGGCTGGTAGACCGAATCCTCGAGAATGCTCGAGGAGCGCACCGCGATCGGGTCGCAGACCTTCTCCAGCAGGGCGCCGAGGTCGGAGCGCAGCGCGTGCGGAAAGCGGGCGCGGCGCACGTAGTCGAGGATCTGCTGGTCCTTCATGGACGATGATCGCGTGACGAAACCGCGCAGCCGATTCTCCTCCAGGAACTCCTCGAAGATGTCGCTGGCGAGCACCAGGGTCTGCGGGATCGTCATCTCCACCTGCTCGCTGTCGAGCTCCTCGCGCGCCAGCAGCTTGTGCATGAAGGCGAGGCCGCGCCCCTTGCCGCCCAGCGACCCGGAGCCGATCTTGGCGAAGGCCGTAAAGTCGGAGTAGCGCTCGCCGTCGAATTCGGTGATGACGTGGAGGTGAATCTCGCGCAGGTAACCGGTGATGGTGGCGATCAGGTAGGCGCGGAGGTCCGACGGCGACGGAAACTCGGAGACTTTGCGCGGCCGTAGCATGGTGGCGAGCTCGAACTCGGTGCGCGCCTTGAGCCACGCGGAGAAGTGGTTGCGGCTGGCGTGATAGACCAGCGACTCCTCGGGCACCTCGGCGAGGTAGTGGAGCAGCGACCGCATGCCGCCGGCGCGCGCGATCTCCGAGCCGTCGGGGAGCTTGAAGATGAAGTCGCCGAAGCCGAAGTGGTCGAGGATGTACTCGCGCAGGTCCTCGAGCAGGTGTGGCGAGCGCTTGCTCATGAACTCGGCGCCGACGGCGTAGGCCTCCTCGCGGTGCTCGTCGTCGGCTGACTGGACCAGGATCGGTAGGTCCTCATCGAGGTCGCGGACCTCCACCGCGAGGTCGATGCCGGCGTGGGAGTCGAGCGCGCCGCCGCGCGGGAAGCTGACGTCGGTGACGATGCCGAGGATGTTGCCGGCGTAGCGTTCGTAAAGCTCCCAAGCCTCCTCGTAGCTCTGGGCGAGCAGGATCTTGGGGCGCGCCCGAATCCGCAGCAGGCGGTGCGAGAGGTTGATGCCTTCCGACATCAGACGGCCGGTCTGGGTCGTGATCTCGGTGTAGAAGTGCGGTAGGTAGACCGAGTAGAAGCGGGGCTCGTCCTCGACCAGGATGATCGCCTGCACGCCGCCGACCAGGATGTCGTGCTCGGCGTTGCGGCGGTCCTCCACCTGCTTGATCATTGCCAGCAGCGCCTGCACGTTGCCCTGCCAGAGGAAGGTCCAGTCGAGCTCGCCGGCGGCGCGCACGTCCTCGAGCCACGGTAGCTCCCAGGCGTGGGCCGCGATCAGCCCCACCGGCAGGTCGCTGTGGTGCTCCTTGACCTTGTGCACGAAGTCCGAGATCGGCATGTCCGGCAGCCGCGGCGTGGTGATGACCATGTCGAAGCCGCGCCCCTCGATCATCTCGAGCGCCTCGGCGGCCGAGGCGGCGCGGTAGAAGCGCGGCGCGAAGCGGAGGTTGAGGTCGAGGTTGCGGTACTCCTCGATCACCAGCTCGGTGAGCTGGCCGTCCTCCTCGAGAATGAAGGCGTCGTAGTGTGAGGCCACCAGGAGGATCGCGATGATGCGGTGCTGCATCAGCGCCGAGAACTCCTCGGTGTGCATGCCGTAGCGGCTCCTCAGCTCGAAACTCTGCCTGATCACTGGTTGTCCCTTTGAGCGTTGGTGTCTCGCATGGCTAAAGGTACCAGAGTCGGCGAGATCTCCAGTGTCGTTGCAGGCGCCGATTTTGCCCTGGACCGTCAGTCCCTCCACTCCGTCACAAAGACATTCGTCTCACCGGGGTTGGCGTTGTGACGATTCGAGCAGAAGACGAAGGTGGAGCCGTCGGGGGACCACATCGGGAAGCCGTCGAAGCCCTCGGTGAAGGTGATCTGCTCGAGGTCGGAGCCGTCGAGGTTCACCATCCAGAGGTCGAACTCGCGGCCCTCGGGGTCGCCGCAGTTGGCGGAGAAGATGATCTTCTCTCCCGAGGGGTGGAAGAACGGGGCGAAGGCGGCGACGCCGAGGTCCGTGACCTGCCGCTTGTCGGTGCCGTCGGCGTTCATGACGAAGATCTCGAGCTTGGAGGGGCGGATCAGGCCGTCTGAAAGCAGAGCCTGGTAGTCCTCGATCTCCCGCGAATCCTCGGGGTGGCGGGCGCGGTAGACGATCCTGGAGCCGTCGGGGGAGTAGAAGGGGCCGCCGTCGTAGCCGATCTCGTCGGTGAGCCGCACGACATCGGAGCCGTCGAGGTTCATGGTGTAGATGTCGAGGTCGCCGTCGCGCACGGAGGTGAAGACCATTCGGTCGCCCGCCGGCGAGACCGTGGCCTCGGCGTCGTAGCCGGGGGACTTGGTGAGGTTGACGATGTCGGAGCCGTCGGCGCGGGCGCTGTAGATCTCGTAGCCCTCGGAGATCGGCCACACGTAGCCACGGCTCATGTCCGGCTTCGGGGGGCAGTCGGGGCTCGCCCCGTGGGTGGAGGCGTAGATGATCCGGTCGTCGCCCGGCAGGTAATAGGCGCAGGTGGTCCGGCCGGTGCCGGTGGAGATCAGCCGGGTGTCGGCGGTGTCGAGGTCGAGGGTGAAGATCTGGTCGCAGCCGTGGGGCGGCCGTGTCGATTGGAAGATCAACTGATCGCCTGAGAAGGAAAAGTAGGCCTCGGCGTTCTCGCCGCCGTCGGTGAGCATGCGAAGCTCGCCGAAGCGGGTCTCCGAGGGGTGCGGCTGGTAGGTGCGCGGGAGCTCGGGCGACGTGGGCGCCGGCGCCCCGGCGGCCGGCTCCTCCGCCACCTCTGCCGGCTGCCGGGCGCAGGCGGTCGAGAGAAGGGCCAAGAGGATCATCGCGGCAAGTGAGAGGAGATCGAGTTTCATCGTGCCTCCGGGAGGCGAGATGATCTCATGAGAGTGGCGGTGTGACAAATCGGTGAAGTAGATTCGTGTCCGATCCGGCCAGTGAACCACAGGGGCACAGCGGGCACAGAGCAATCACAGACATATTTCCAACCCATCGCAAAGGATCAGGAGGTCATCTTATGGCCAGTCCATAAGACACTCTGTGCGGCTCTGTGTCCTCCCTGTCTCTGTGGTTCTCCGCCGGGGGCGGGGACGGGGACGGGCACGGGATCATCCACCCAACGCCATCACCATCGGCTGCTCGAGCGCGGCTTTCAGCCGTGCCAGGAAGCGCGCGGCGTCGGTGCCGTCCACCAGCCGGTGGTCGTAGGACAGCGACAGCGGCAGCATCAGCCGCGGCCGGAAAGAGCCCTCGCGCCACTGCGGCTCGGTACGGCCGCGCGACACGCCGAGGATCGCCACCTCGGGCCAGTTGACGATCGGCGAGAAGCCGGTGCCGCCGATGCCGCCAAGGTTGGAGATCGAGAAGGTGCCGCCCTGCATCTCGTCGGGCTTCAGCCTCTTGTCGCGGGCCCGCGCCGCGAGGTCGCCGATCTCGACCGAGAGCTCGGTCAGGTTCTTGCGGTCGGCGTCGCGCACCACCGGCACCAGCAGTCCGCGCTCGGTGTCGACCGCCACCCCGATGTGGATCGAGTCGCGGAAGACGACCTCGGAGTTCACCATGTCGACCGCGGCGTTCAGCGCCGGGTGGTGTTTCAGCGCCGAGGCGACGATCTTGACAAGGATCGAGGTCATGGTCAGCCGGCCGCCGGCGTCGGCGACCTGCTCCTTGTACGCCTGGCGGAAAGCCTCGAGGTCGGTGATGTCGGCCGCCTCGTGGTTGGTGACCTGGGGGGCGGTCAGCCAGGCCCGGGTGAGGTTCTCGGCGGTCACGCGCCGCACCTTGGTCATCTTCTCGCGGCGGACCGGGCCGAAGCGTTCGAGATCGGGGAGCTCGGCGGTCGCCAACGAACCCTGTTCCGCCGCGGCTGGACCGCCGGTTTCAGCGGACAGATGGGCGTTGACGTAGGCCTTGACATCGTCGATGGAGATGCGGCCGCCGGGGCCCGAGCCCTCGACCTCTCGAAGGTCTGCACCGATTTCGCGCGCGAAGCGGCGGACGGTGGGGGAAGCCGGAATCAGGGCGAGGTCCTCGCGGGAAGGGACGGCGCCAGCGGGCTGCGGCTCGGTGGGTGGCTCCGTAGCCTCGGCGGACTCCGGCTGCGGCTCGAGTTCCGGAGCAGTTTCGATTTTCGGAGCCTCTGCATCGGGATCGGGATCGGGTTCGAGTTCGGGATCGGAGTCTTTTTCAGACACGGCGTCGGACGGTTGACCGCTGTCGGTGTCCTCAGCTGGCTCGATCGTGACGATCGCGGCGTTCTCGCCGAGGGTGTCGCCCTCGGCGACGTGAATCTCGGTGACCGTCCCGGCGGCTGTGGAAGGCACCTCCACGGAGGCCTTTTCGGTCTCGACCTCGATCAGGGCCTGGTCCTTCTCGACGGTGTCGCCGGCCTCTACCAGGATCGCCACCACGTCGACGGACTCGACGCCTTCGCCGAGCTCGGGCAGGTTGACGGTGATCGCCATCGCGTCCTCCTCAGACCTTCACCGGGTTAGGTGCATCGACGTCGATGCCGAAGTCCTCCACGGCCTGCGCCACGACCCGGCGCTCGATCTTGCCCTCGGCGGCGAGTTGGCCGAGCGTCGCGACCACGATGTGGGCGTCGTCGACCTCGAAGAAGCGGCGCAGGGCCGCGCGGCTCTCGGAGCGGCCGAAACCGTCGGTGCCGAGGGCGACCGGGGGCTTTGGGAACCACTTGCCGATGGAGTAGGGGAGTGCCTTGACGTAGTCGCTGGCCATCACGTAGACGCCCGCGGTGCCGTCGAGGCACTGCCGGATCCACGGTGTGCGGTGGTCGCCGTCGTTGTGGAGGCGGTTGTAGCGGTCGCAGTCGGTGGCGTCCATGTAGAGCTCCTTGTACGAGGTGATGCTCCACACGTCGGCGGCCACGTTGTAGCGCTCGCCGAGGATCTCCTGCGCCCTGAGCGCCTGGTTGAGGATCGCCCCCGATCCGAACAGGTGGGCCTCGAGGTCGGCCGACTCGGTCCCCGACGGCCGGAAGCGGTAGAGGCCGCGCAGGATGCCCTCCTCGACGCCGTCCGGCCGGGGCGGCATCGGGTAGGGCTCATTCTCGATCGTGACGTAGTAGAAGATGTCCTCCTGCTCGACGAACATCCTGCGGATGCCGTCCTTGATGATCGCCGCCAGCTCGAAAGCGTAGGCCGGGTCGTAGGCCTTGAGGTTCGGCACCGGATAGGTGAGGAGGTGCGAGTTGCCGTCCTGGTGCTGCAGCCCCTCGCCGTTGAGGGTGGTGCGGCCGGCGGTGCCGCCCATCATGAATCCGCGCGTGCGCATGTCGGCCGCGGCCCACACCAGGTCGCCGATGCGCTGCATCCCGAACATGGAGTAGAAGGTGAAGAACGGGATGGTGTTGATGCCGTGGGTTGCGTGGCTGCAGCCGGCAGCGATGAAGGAGCTCATCGAGCCCGCCTCGGTGATGCCCTCCTCGAGGATTTGGCCGTCGGCGGCCTCTTTGTAGTACATCAGCGTGCCGGCGTCGACCGGCTCGTAGAGCTGGCCGGCGTGGGAGTAGATCCCGACTTGGCGGAACAGCGACTCCATGCCGAAGGTGCGCGCCTCGTCCGGGATGATCGGCACGACCAGCTTGCCGATCTGCTTGTCCTTGAGCAGTTTGGTGAGGATGCGGACGAACGCCATCGTGGTGGAAATGTCGCGCCCGTCCGAGCCCTCGGCGAACTCCGCGAAGATCGAGTCGGGCGGCATCGGCAGCGGCTCGCAACGGACGCCGCGGGTCGGGACCGGGCCGCCGAGGGCCTCGCGGTGCTCGCGCAGGTAGATCATCTCGGCGCTGCCGTCCGGCGGCCGGTAGAAGGTGGCGTCGCGGGCCTCGTCGTCCGACAGCGGAATCCCGAAGCGGGTGCGGAAGTCGAGCAGCTCCTCCTGGTTGAGCTTCTTCTGCTGATGGGTGATGTTGCGGCCCTCGCCCGATTCACCGAGGCCGTAGCCCTTGATGGTGCGGGCGAGGATCACCGTCGGCTGGCCCTCGTGCCCGACGGCCGCCTTGTAGGCCGCGTAGACCTTGGCCGGATCGTGACCGCCAAGGCGCAGCCGGCGCAGCTGTTCGTCCGACAGCTTCTCCACCATCTTCGCGAGGTCGGGGTACTTGCCGAAGAAGTGCTCGCGCACGTAAGCCCCGTCCGAGGTCGAGTACTTCTGGCTCTCGCCGTCCACGACCTCGTTCATCCGGCGCACCAGGAGGCCGGTGTCGTCCCTGGCCAGCAGCGGGTCCCAGTCCTCGCCCCAGATCACCTTGATGACGTTCCAGTTGGCGCCGCGAAAGTAGCCCTCA
The DNA here is from genome assembly GCA_964609835.1 of uncultured Thermoanaerobaculia bacterium. Classification (GTDB taxonomy): domain Bacteria; phylum Acidobacteriota; class Thermoanaerobaculia; order Thermoanaerobaculales; family Sulfomarinibacteraceae; genus Sulfomarinibacter. The sequence continues at coordinate 12,802 of CAZSTH010000033.1, read as the reverse complement.
AGCTCCTGGATGATCTTGCCGTTGCCGCGCACGGGTCCGTCGAGGCGCTGCAGGTTGCAGTTGACGACGAAGATCAGGTTGTCAAGCCTCTCGCGGCCGGCGAGCGAGATCGCGCCGAGGGTCTCGGGCTCATCGGTCTCGCCGTCGCCGATGAAGCACCACACCTTGTGGTCGGACTGAGGGTGGAGCCCGCGGTCCTCGAGGTAGTGATTGAAGCGGGCCTGGTAGATGGCCATGATCGGCCCGAGGCCCATCGATACGGTCGGAAACTCCCAGAACGAGGGCATCAGCCACGGGTGGGGGTAGGAGGAGAGGCCGTTGCCCATGCCGTCGCGCAGCTCGCGGCGGAAGTTGACGAGGTGGTCCTGGGTGAGGCGCCCTTCGAGGTAGGCGCGGGCGTAGATGCCCGGCGACGCGTGGCCCTGGAAGTAGATCTGGTCGCCGTCGTAGTGCTCGCCCTTGCCGTGGAAGAAGTGGTGAAAGGCGACCTCGTAGAGGGTGGCGGCGGAGGCGTAGGTGGAGATGTGGCCGCCGATCCCGTCCTCATCGAGGTTGGCGCGCACAACCATCGCCATGGCGTTCCAGCGGATCAGGCTCTTGATCCTGCGCTCGAGCTCGCGGCTTCCGGGGTAGGGCGGCTGGTCGGAGACCGGGATGGTGTTGATGTGGGGGGTCGCGGCCTCGAAGGGCAGCTCGACACCGGCCTTGCGGGCGTGGATGTCGAGAGCCGCGAGGAGCCGGGTCACCCGCTCCTTGCCGCCATGTGCGAGCACCCAATCCAGAGACTCGAGCCACTCGCGGGTTTCGGTCGCTTCGATGTTCTGCGCTGCCTGGTCATCGGCTGCGGTATCGCTCATTTCGTCCCCGTTTCGTGGTGTGGATGTCGGCTCACGTGCCTGTCGTACGTCCCCGGTCTTGCAACACACCTCAGTGTGATTGTGTTTCAGGAGTGGCGCTGATGGTAGCAGAGCGGCGCCTCGGCCGGACAATCGGTGTGAGTGGAGTCGGCCCCCCCCTCCGAACCAGCTGTCACCCTGAGCACCGCCACTCCGCCGGGCGGCGCCTCCTTCTGGAACGAGCAGGAATCGGGCGGGAATCAGAGAAACCTCTGAATCAGGTTTGGTGACAAGATACTGGCGATTTTGTTCATCGAGTGTCTTCGTGGTTGCGGCGGGACGGATCGAAGGAGTTTACGGCGAGATTGTTCGGGTCGCGCGGGCTGGGACCGTCTCGCGGGTGGGCGGGGAAAAACCCGAAATCCTGAATCCGAAATCAGAAATCGATCCGCGTCGATCTCCCGGCTCGGCGCCGAGCTTCCAACTTACTTGGTGGGCTCCGGAGTCCGCGTGGCGGTGCCCTGCATGCGGTCGGAGAGGATCTTGTTGAGGTGGTTGGGGCTGGAGGCGGTGCGCTCGAGGAGGGCCTCGGCGACCTCGGCCGGGAGCGGCGGCGACACGAAGTAGCCCTGGACCATCCTGACATCGAGCTTGACCAGGGCCTCGAACTGGGAGCGGGTCTGGACCCCCTCGGCGACGGTGTCCTTCCCGAGGTTCTTGGCGAGGGTGATGATGGTACGCACGATCTCGGAGCTCTCATCGTCCTCGAGCATCCGCGACACGAAGGAGTAGTCGATCTTGAGGGTGTCGATCTCGAAACGCCGCAAGTAGGAGAGCGACGAGTAACCGGTTCCGAAGTCGTCGATGCTGATGCCGATCTTGAGCTTGCGCAGCTGCTCGAGGACCGCAGAGGCGTACTGTGCGTTCTCCATCAGGACGCTCTCTGTGACCTCCAACTTGAGGCTCTGTCCGTAGAGGCCTGTGTTGCGGAGGATCAGGTCGATGCCGGCCACCACGTCGGGACGCATGAGCTGGGTTGCCGACAGGTTGACCGACATGGTCGCCCGCGAGTGCTGGCGGAACTTCTGGTGCCAGATCCGGAGCTGCTTGCAGGCCTCCTCGGCCACCCAGCGGTCGAGCTGGATGATGCTGCCCATCTCCTCGGCGACGCTGATGAATCTGCCCGGCAACAGCAGCCCTTCGTCGGGGTGCTGCCATCGCACCAGCGCCTCGAAGCCGGCGATGTGGCCGTCCTGGATGTCGACGATGGGCTGGTAGAAGACCCTGAACTCGTTGCGGGTCAGAGCGCGCCGGAGGTCGTTCTCCAGGCGGAGGGTGGCCACCACCTTCTTGTGCATCTCGTCATCGAAGACCGCGAAGCTGTTGCGGCCCATCGACTTGGCGCGGTACATGGCGGTGTCGGAGTCGCGCAGCAGGTCCTCGGGCCGGGCGTAATCGGGCTTCCAGAGGGCGATGCCGATGCTGATGGTGGCGAAGACCTCGACGCCGTTGAGGTCGAAGGGCACCCGAAATTCGTCCTGGATCCGCTCCGCTGCGACAGTCGCACCACGGATGTCCTTGATGTCCTCGACCAGGATCACGAACTCGTCGCCACCGAAGCGCGCCACGGTGTCGCCCGGCCGACACGCCTTTTCCACACGCTGCGCGATCGCGAGCAGCAGCTTGTCCCCGGTGATGTGCCCGAGGCTGTCGTTGACGTTCTTGAAGCGGTCGAGGTCGAAGAAGAGCACCGCGAAGCCCTGCTCCGTATCGCGCTCGGCGCGCGCGAACGCATGCCGCAGGCGGTCCATGAGCACCGTGCGGTTGGGCAGCCCGGTGAGCGGGTCCTGGAGGCCCGAGGTTCGCATCGCCTCGCGGGAGTCATCCTCGGTGTCGACGTCGGTCTGGCGCCCGACCACGCGCACCGCGCGGCCTTCGGTGTCCTTGACGACCTCGCCGCGGGTCTCCATCCAACGGTAGGCGCCGCTCCTGGTCTTCATCCGGTAGCGCTGCTCGACGACCGTGACCTCGCCGGCGATGCTGGCGTCGATGATTGTCCGCAGCCGGGTCAGGTCCTCCGGGTGCACGAGGTCCAGCCATCCCTCGAGGGTGTCCTCGATCTCATCGGATGCGAAGCCGAGCATCTCCTTCCAACGGTCGGAATAGTGGATCGCCTGCGAGTCGAGGTCGAGGTCCCAGACACCGTCGTCCTGGCCCCCGGTGGCGATCAGGAACCGTTGAAACTCCTCGCGCATGCTCTGCTGGAGAGTCGTGAGCTGGTCGAGCTCGCGCAGCCGCTCCTCGATCAGGCGCAGGCGGGTGGCGACCTGGACCGAGTCGAGCGGCAGCATGATGAAGTCGTGGATGCCCTGCTCGAGAATCGCGCTGAGGTGCTCGGAGCGGCCCGGCGGCACCAGCGCCAGGATCGTGCCGAGGCTGTTGTTGCCGGCGCCGCGCAGGCTGGCCGCGATCTTCGACGCGTTGCCGTCGCCGATCCGCCAGTCGATGACCACGAGGTGGGGGCGATCTCGGCGGGCGGAGTAGCGCGCTGCCCACGGGTTGCGGTGTGAGGAGCAGTTGTAGCCGCGGTCGGTGAGGAGGCCGATCAACTCTGTCTCCACCCTGGCGTCGCGAGTGCAGACGAGGGCCTTCAGGACCCGGTTGCCGAGCGGCGGAGGCGCCGCCTCCTGGGCTGCCGTCTGGCGCCCGCGCCCGAACCAGGTTGAGAGATCAAACACCGTTCATTTCCTCGTGGGCTCGGGTGGCGGAAACGCACCCCAAGTGTTGACGCGGCGCCACCTAGTATCAAGTCTAGCATCGAGTCCGGTTTTCGATCGAGGCTTCGGGTGAGCGGCAGATTCTGGAGATCCCTGGCGACCATTCCGAACCAACACGGCACGAGGACACCAAGGCTGAGAGATCGGTGCATGGTGCGAGAGAGCGGGTTCTCGTCGTGTCGTGGTGTCTTCGCAGTTCGATTTTTGGTCGGAAGATCTCGGCTTGGGTCGGCGCCGCGGGTCGACTACGAATCGCGCTCGAGGCGGTCACGCAGCCATCGCGCGGCGCGAAAGTCGCCGGCTTCGGAGATCAGGGCCTCGAGATTCCGGATCGCCCTGCCGGTGTCGCCGTTCGCGATCAGATAATCGATCTCGTCGAGAGTGGCCAGATGCTGCTGCTCGAGCTCGTCGTCGAGCTCGCGCCGCTGGGCGGCGCGGGACTCGACCAGCAGGCGCTGTGCGGCCTCGTTGCCCGGATCGATGGCGAGCGCCGCCTCGAGACCCTCGATCGCCTCCTCGGTGGTGCGTTTCTTGCCCTTCGCCCTGTCGATTAAAGCGTCCACCCGCTCGCGCCTGAGCACGCGCTCACGGGCGGCGATCCGTGCCTCGAGCTCGGCGAGGACGTCGGTCGTGCCGTACAGGCGGGTCGCCACGCCGAGCTCGCGGCGGGCCTCCTCGAGAGCGTTTTTCTCGATCTGGCCTTCGACACTCGAGAGGACGTTATCGAGGGCCATCGCCCGGCGGTGGGCCTCCAGTCTGCGATTGATCTCGGCCTCCGCCTCGCGAACCCACTCGCCGAGCTCGGGATGGCCCTCGACGATCCGGCGGGCCTGATCGAGCTCCTCGTTTGCACGTGTGAAGTCGTCGCCGGCCGCGTGGTCCAGGGCGCTGTCCAGGACCTCGCGGGCCTGCGCCTGAATCTCGTCGCGCCTGGCGGCCTCCACCCCGAGTCGATCCCGCAGGGCCTGCTCGCGATCGAACGCTCCGATCTCGTCGACGGTGGCATCGAGGATCGCGGCGGCACTTCGGAGGCGCCCCGCCCGCACCAGGCGATCGATCTTCCGCTCGGCCTCCTCGGCCACGGCGCGCCGCCGGGCGGCCTCCTCCTGCTCGCGGACGCCGTCGCGGGCGACGGCCATCAGCTCGTCGGCCTCCTCCACCTCGGGTGCGAGGTCGTGGGCCTGTCGTAGGACGTCGAGGGCATCCGAAAAGTCCTCCTGCTCGATCAGGGATCGCGCTGCGGTGCGCAGCTCGGCGGCGCGGTCGAGGCGCCGCTTGTGCCGCAGCTCCTCGAGCCGGGTGCGGAGGTCGGTGAAGATACGCTCCTCACCGTAGAGTTTGATACCCAGCTCGAGAGCGCGCTCGGCCTCACCGTCCTCGCCGTTGTCGATGTGCTGCCGGATCCGGTCGGCAGCGGCCTCGATTTCCTGGCGGCGGCGTCGCGTCTCGATCTGGCGCTGGAGGTCGTCGCGCGCGGCATCGAGCTTGTCTTTGATGGCAGCGTGTGACGGGTCGATCCCGAGGCCTTCCTCGAGCAGCGCCACCGCCCCTTCGAAGTCCTCCTTTGCCACCAGCTCCGCGGCCTCGCTCTCGATCTCGCGCAGCCGTTGGCGACGCTGCTCCGCGGCCTCGCGCGCCCGGGCGATCTCGTCCTCGACCTGTTTGAAGATCTCGGCCGCGCCGAGGGACTCGACGGCTCGAGCGAGCTCGCCGGCGGCGCCTTCGAAGTCCTCCCGCTCGATGACCTTGCGGATCGCATCGGCGGCCTTTTCCCGCCGCTGCCGGGTTTTGAGGTCGGCCTTCTCCAGCACCTCGAGCAGGCGGGTCGCTTCGGTGTTGTCCGAATCGAGCTCGAGCACCGAGTCGAGCTGCAGCCTGGCCTCGTCGAAGTGTTTGTTCTCGAGCAGCTTGTCGGCCCCGAGCAGGAGCGCGCGAAGCTGCGGTTTGAGCGCCTCGCGGCTGGCGTCGGTGCCAGATGCCGGTGTCTTCGGGGTCTCGATGGTGCCGGAGGACTCGTAGTCCGTTTCGTTCATGGTGGCCCCGCCGCGGGCGGGCGTGGTCGCCGCGCGGAAGGTCTCTTCGATCCGGCTCTGGGAGCTGCCCGGTTTGACCGTCGCGATCTTGCGCGTGGTGATGTTGGGGACGTCGAACAGGGCCTCGAGGCTCTTTTCCTCGATCGGAAACTGCTTGCGCAGCGGCTCCAGCGCGTCGCGCAGGTGTCGGGCCGACGGGTGGCGGTTGGCGGGATCCTTCTCGAGGGTCTTCAGGATGACCGCGCGCAGCTCCTCCGGAACGTGGCCGTCCGGGTCGGAGCTGTCGAAACCGACGGGTTCGTGCATGAGGTGGCCGGAGATCAGCGACGCCACGCTCGAGCCCTTGATCGGGTAGACGGTGGTCAGCATCTCGTAGAGCAGCACGCCGAAGGAGTAGAGGTCACTCGCCTCGCTGATCTCGGCGCCCTCGTGGGTGCGGAAGTGCTCCGGCGACGAGTACCGCACCTTGCCCAGGAAAGTGCCGGCCGAGGTCAGGGCGTCGTCGCCCTCGTGGTGGACCTTGACGATTCCGAGGTCGATCAGCTTGACCAGCAGGCGGCCGTCCTCGTCCCTGGTCACCAGCAGGTTGTCGGGCGACACGTCGCGGTGGATCATTCGCTTGCGGTGGAGATAGCCGAGCGCGAGCAGGCCCTGGTGGGCGATCTCGAGAACCATCCCGAGGGGCGGCCGATCGAGGACCTTCACAACCTCCTGCAGGTTGAACCCGTCGATGAACTCCATCACCAGGTAGGCGTAGTCGCTCTCGTCGATGGTGAAATCGTAGATCTGGGCCACGTTGGGGTGGTGCAGCTTGATGGCGACCTTGGCTTCGCGCAGGAAACGCGCGCGTAGAACCTCGTCGCTGGCGAGGTGCGGCCGCATGACCTTGATGACGCGCACCTCGTCGAGCAGGCGGTGGCGGACCTTGTAGACGGATCCCATACCACCCTCGCGGATTTTGGAGAGGATCTCGTATTTGCCCTCGAGCCGCTCGAACGGAGTCGCCACTTGCGCTGGCTCCTTGTGTCGAGAAAGATTATGCAAGCGCCGCTCGGCTGTCAACTTTAAGGACGGAGGGTTGTCCCGAAACGAGAGAGGTTACACTCGACCGGTGACCCTTCGACGGGCCCTGGTCCTGGTTGCGGTCGGTGTCGTGGTGATGGCGGCGGTCCTCGCGGCGGTGCTGCACCTGCGCCCGGCCCAGGATCGGGTGTGGGCCTTGGTGACGGACAGGATCGCCGAATCCACCGGCCTCGAGGTGACGGCCGATCGTTTCGCGCTGCGCCTGCTGCCTGCGCGGCTGACGCTCGAGAATCTCGAGGTCGCGGCCGGGGAGCGGACGCTGGCCAGGGCGCGGGGGCTGACGGCGGCCTGGCGGTGGCGGTCAGTCGTCGGTTCGCCGCCGCGGGTGGAGTCGGTCCGTATCGAGAATCTCGAGGTCGACACCGACGCGCTGCCCGAGTTGCCCCCGGCGGACGCTGGAGGCGGCGAGCCCGGCCGGCTCGTGCACGCGTTCGAGGTCGGCGAGCTCGCGATCGTGAACGCTTCGGTCCAGGGGACATTGCCGGTCACCAGCTTCCGGCTGCTCGGCCTCGGGCTCGACGCCTCGCTCCGCGGCGGCCGGGCGCGGGCCGACGTGCGCGCGGATCGGGCGACCCTGACCAGGAACGGCCGCGAACTGTCCCTCGGATCGGTGCGCGCCACGGGTTTCGGAGGCGCGGACGGTGTCCGCATCGAGCAGCTCGAGCTCACCGGCGGAGCGATCAAGGCGCGGGCGACGGGCGAGGCCGAGCTCGAGCCGCTGCGGGGGCGGATTGACGTCGAGGTGGCGGGGGAGCTCGCGGAGGCGGTCGCCTGGTGGGATCCGAACCTGGCGGCGGGCTATCGGCCGCAAGGCCTCGTCGACCTCGTCGGCAGCGCGAGCATCGATTCGGAGGCCGGATTCGAGCTCGACCTGGTGCACCGGGGCGGCGAGCTCCTGGTGGCGGATCTTCCGGTCGCCGAGCTGGGGGCCGCGGTCGGAGGCGGTGGCCCCGCATTGTCCGCGGCGCACCCGAGTTGGGGTCGGCTCCGCGCACGGCTGGTCGGCGACGCGACCCTCGAGATCGCGGCCGAGCTCGATCGCGCGCCGGCCCACACCGCGCTCGCGATGCTGCAGCCGCGGCTGCTCGAACTGGTTGGAGAGCCGGCGCTGTTGAGCGGATCGCTGGAGGCCGCCATCGCCTACCCGGTCGACCCGGACAGTCTGTCCGCGACCGCTGATCTGGCCCTGGCGTCGCCGAATGCCCGCCTCGAGGTCGTGGCCGAGGGGGCCGGCAGGACGTGGCGCGTAGAACGCTTCGAGGCCGCGGCGGCGGGTGCGACCGCTCGGGGATTCGGCCGCCTCGAGGGCGATCGCATCCGCACCGAGATCGAGGTCGACGTGCCGAGCCCCGCCCGGGTCGCAGGCGAGATCCGGCCGTGGCTGCCGCAGCTGGGGCCGCTAGGGATCGGTGGCGGTCCGATCGAGCTGCGGGTCTCGGTGGCGGGGCGAACGACGAATCCCGCGCTCGTGGTCGATGCCGATTGGACGGAACCGGCGGTCGCCGGCCGCCGGTTGGAGCGGATCACGGCGACCGCATTGGGAAGCTTCGACCGGGTGGAGTGGGAGGTGATGGCCGATCTCGCACCTGGCAGCAATCTGATCGCGTCCGGGGCGACCCGCGTTGCGGATCTCGAGACCACCGGCCGCTGGGAGATCGAGACTGCCGACCTCGCGGCCGTCGCGGAGATCGAGGCGCGCCTGATCGAGATCGGCGCTTCGGGCTCGCTGTCCGGCAACGGGCGATTCGCGTATGGCGCTGCCGGCGTCACGGCGTCCGGCGAGGTCGAGGGCGAAGGGCTGGTGGTGGCCGGCCTCGATGTCGACAGCCTGTCACTGCGGTTCGCGGTCGATCCGGACGCGGCGGCGGTGGAGGAGCTGGGGCTGCGGGCGCTGGGCGGAGAAATTTTGGGGGCGGTGCGGGTCGATCGTGGTGCGGTGGCGCCCACGGTGGACGGTTCCCTGACCTGGAGCGATCTCGACCCGGGACGTCTCCCCTGGGAGGTTCCCAAGGTGGCTGCCGGCAGATTGACGGGCACCCTCCGCATCGCGGGCGAGCTGGCGGCTCCCGAAGGCCAGGTCGAGGTGGTGTGGGTTTCGAGCGGCGAGTCGCCGGTGGCGGAACGCGTGGAACTCGAGGCAATCCTCGAGAATGGCGTGGTGTCGCTGATGACGCGCGAGGCGGAGACCGCGTTCGGACCGTTGGTGGTGTCCGCGGAGATTCCGCTGGCCGTCTTTGAGCTCCCCGGTGGCATGTGGCCGGAAGCTGAATCGGCGCCGGTGCGGGGCTCGGTCACCGGCCGCGGCCTGAGCTCGGCGCGAGCTGCCGAGGTCTTCGACCTGCCGTGGTTGCAGTCGGTGATCGAGGCCGACCTCGAGGCCGACCTCGAGTGGCGCCCCGACCGTCCGGTGGGGCCGTCGATCGTGGTCGAAGCCACCGGCCTGTGGCTCACCTCTCCCACCGGGAGGCTGGTCGCCGAGGGCCCGCTGCTGGTGATGTTCGACGACGGTGCTCTGCAGGTGGAGCCGTTCGTGATTGTCGGGCCGGCGACCAGGATCGAGGGCGAGGCGATCTACCTGCCGGGCGAGGACCGGGTGGACGCCCGGCTGCGAGCACGCCTCGGGGAGGCGATCGCCCGCTGGGTGCCGCTGGACATCAAGATGAGCGGTCCGCTCGACGTCGAGGCCGAGATCAGCGGCCCCGCCGATCTCGCGACCTTCGGGGAGCGCGTCCGGGGCAGCTTCCGGATCGAACACGACGGCGGCAGCTTGGTGTGGAACGACCCACCGCTCCAAATTCAGGACCTCAACATGGATGGCCTGATCGACAAGCACGGGCTGACGATCGATGACGGCAGCGCCACCGTCAACCGGGGGCGGGTCGAGCTGGCCGGTGGCTGGGACCCCGCGTCGGAGCAGGGCGTGGTGGCCGAGATCAACGGCGTGACCGTGTTCGTCGAGGGCGTTCTCACGCGCTGGAACGGCAACCTGGCGGTCGAGCCGCGGCGCGGCCGCCTCGCACACATCGTCGGCGACCTCGCAATGGTGGCCGGGCTGTGGGACGAGACCTTCTCGATCACCGAGAACGTCTTCGGCCCCGGGGCCGCTGCGCCCGACGTCGACGATCCGCTCCGCGACGTGACTCTCGAGCTGAAGATTCGCGACCGGTCGGGCATCCGGGTCAACAACAACCTCGGGACCTTCAACACGTCGTGGGACGTGCTCTACGTGGGCGGAACGGCCGCCGAGCCGATCCTCGAGGGGGAGGTGAAGATCGAGTCCGGCGGTACCATCAACATCGGCGGCCACCGCATGGCGGTGCGTCGCGGCGGCGTCGAGTTCACCGGCGACCCGACGATCGACCCGATCGTCGAAATCGTGCCGATGACCGAGACCACGTTGATGGGCGGTGACGGCGAGCAGATCGATGCAACGGTCCTGGCCACGCGGGGCCTTGCGCAGGGCTTGAGCTCCGTGCTCGGGTTCGAGAACGAAACCCTCCAGCCTGCTGAGATCGCGACCCAGATCGATCGTGATCCGAGTCAGCAGTTCATGGTTGGGCAGCGGCTGACCGGCAACCTCGCACTGTTCTTCGGCACCAACCTGACCGACGTCCAGGATCGCACCACCATGCTCCAGGCGTGGAACATCAGGGGTCTCACGGGACTCATCGTGCAGGCCTATCAGGAGACCATCGACGACAACTCGGGCGCCAACGCGATCCAACGGTTCCAGTGGGGCGGTAGCGATGCCGACGACGACCGCCCGACCATCGCGCGGATGCGCCTCGAGGGCGACTGGCCGGTCTCCAAGCGGCGGCTGAAGAAGGCCACGAAGCTGCGCCGCGGCCACCCCTTCGATCCTTTTTTGCTGTTCGTGGCATCGGTACGGATGGAGCGGGAGCTCGCCGAGGCGGGCTACCAGAGGGCACGCGTAGCGGCGGAGCAGGAGGGCCGCGAGGACTCGCCGAAGCTGGTGTTCACCTGCGAGCCGGGGCCGCGACAGGCGGTGGAGTTCACCGGCATCTCACTGCCCGCACACCTCCGGCGCACGGTGACGGCGCTCTACCGGCCGCCGCCGCTGCAGCAGACGGCGTTCGACAACATGCGCGGGGAGGTGGAGCGCCACCTCGACGGCAAGGGCTTCCCGAAGGCAGTGGTGACGGTGTCGCGGCATGATGAAATCGTGGTCGTCGATGCGGTGCCGGGGCCGCGGCTCCGCCTCGAGGGACCGGTGTTCGAAGGACTCTCGGTGGAGGGTGTGGTCGCCCTGCAGGACATGCTCGGAGCTCAGCAGACCCTGGCCCTCGCCTACGACCAGCCGGAGCGGCTGGCGCGCGCCGCCGAGCGTCTGTTGGCCGCCGAGGGATGGCCCGACGCCGAGGTCCGCAACGTGGTGCTGCGGCGCAGCTCGGAATCCGCCCTCGAGGTGGTGCTCGAGATCGAAGCCGGGCCGCGGGCCACCGTCGACCGGGTCGAGCTCGTGGGCGGCGATCCGCTCGGGCTGGTCGATGATGAGAGCTTCGCAGTCCGGGTGGGAATGCCGCTCGACCGCAGCCTGATCGACTCCGGGGTCCGCCGGCTCCGCCAGGCGTACCTCGAGGCGGGCTACCGCGACGTCAGCGCGCGGTCCGTTGTCGACCGGCACGGGGACGGCAGCTGGGCGGTGCGGATCAGGTTGGAGCCGGGCGCGGTGCGGACCGTCCGCGAGGTCCGGCTCGAGGGAACGCGGGGACTCCAGGACCGCCTGCTGAGGCGCGGCATCACCCTCGAGCCCGGCGACGTGCTGACCGACGCCGAGATCGAACGCTCCGCATCGGAGATTGCCAACTTCTCGCCGGTAGAACGAGTCGAGGTGCGGGTCATCGAGCGCGGTACCTCGCAGGCCGACGTCGAGCTGGACGTCATCCAGAAGCGGCGCTGGACCGCCTACGCGGGCGGAGGCTGGAGCACCGAGCGCGGCGCGCAGGGGAGCTTCGGCTTCCGAGACGACAACCTGCTCGGGCGCGGGGTCAGCGCGGACCTGCGCGGCAACTGGGACTCCACCGAGCGAAGGATCTTCGTCATCGGCTCCCTGCCGCCGGCGCCGGGCTCGTCGTGGGCGCTGATCTCGACCATCGGGTGGTCCTCCGGAGATGCGCCGGACGAGCCCGAACTGCTCGAGCAGGAGGAACTGCTGGCGTCCTTCGAGGCGCGGTACGCGCTGACGCCGTCGACCTCGGTCGGGACCTACTATCGCTGGACCGACACCCGCACCCTCGAGAAGGAGCCGGACCCGTTCTTCCCGCTCGACATCACGGTCAAGGTCGGCGAGCTTGGACTGCGATCGGTGACCAGCCGCTACGACAACATCTTCGACCCGCGTTCAGGGTGGGGCATGACGTCGGATCTGGCGTGGAGCTCGGACGCCGTGGGCTCGGACCTCGAGTACCTGAGGTGGCTGAGCAGCTTCGGCATCGCACGTGCGCCGCGTCCCGACTGGACCTGGATGCAGACGGTGCGGGTGGGCGTGGCGGAGCCGCTCAAGGGCACCAACCTGGACCGCGACTCGCGGTACTTCGCCGGCGGCCAGGGGTCCATCCGAGGCTTCGACCGCAACAGCGTCGGCCCGACGACCCTCGGTATCGACTTCTCACTGGTTCCGGCCGGCGGCGGCGCGCTCTTCATCCTCAACGAGGAGCTTCGAATCCCGGTGTGGGGCAAACTTCGCGCCGCGGTCTTCGCCGACGTCGGGCAGGTGTGGGAGAGCTGGGGCGACGCTGATTTCGATCTTTCGGTCGGAGCAGGCATCGGCATCCGCTGGTCGACGCCGATCGGGCCGCTGTGGGCAGATGTCGCCTGGCCGGTGGCCAACGTCGGCGTCAGCTCCGACAGGCCCAAGTTCTACCTCGGAATCGGCCGGCCGTTCTGACCCCGATATTCGCCGACACCCCTGGCGTCCCGTCCGGAGTGTCGGCGAATATCGGGGAAAAGGAAACCAGGTCCTCGAGCCCGCATATCTCACCGGGTTTCGTCGCGAGGTCGGCGAGGTGCTGTGCCCGGTTGGGTTTTCGATTCGACGGGCGCGCAGGCGTAC
>CAZSTH010000032.1:0-37400 GCA_964609835.1 uncultured Thermoanaerobaculia bacterium | reverse complement strand
GCCATGACCTGGCGGCTGCTGCATCCCGCGGGCTGAGGCGTGGCGCGATCCGCGATCCGCGACCGGGACCGCGACAGTCGACCGCGATCCGCGACCGGGGCCGCGGACCGCGTCCGCGACCGTGGACCGCGACCGGGGCCGCGACCGGGGCCGCGACCGCGACCGCGACCGTCACCGTCACCGCCACCGTCCACTGCCACCGTCACCGTCCACTGCGACCGTGAACCGCGATCCGCGACCGCTGACCGCGTCCGTGGGCCGCGTCCGCGACCGCGATCCGCGATCCGCGTCCGCGATCCGCGATCCGCGATCCGCGACCGGGGCCGCGACCGCGTCCGCGACCGCTGACCGCGTCCGTGGACCGCCACCGCGGACCGTCACCGTCCACTGCCACCGTCACCGTTGACCGCCACCGTCACCGCCACCGCCACCGCCACCGTCCACTGCCACCGTCACCGTCATCGCCACGGCCACCGCAGACCGCGATCCGCGACCCGCGATCCGCGACCGGGGCCGCGACCGCGACCGTCACCGCCACCGCCACCGTCCACTGCCACCGCCACCGCCACCGTCCACTGCCACCGTCACCGTTGACCGCCACCGTCACCGCCACCGTCACCGCCACCGCCGACCGTGGACCGCGATCCGCGTCCGCGATCCGCGTCCGCGATCCGCGACCGCGTCCGCGACCGCGTCCGTGGACCGCCACCGCGGACCGTCACCGATCACCGTCACCGCCACCGCCACCGTCCACTGCCACCGTCACCGTCATCGCCACGGCCACCGCAGACCGCGGCCGCGATCCGCGTCCGCGATCCGCGATCCGCGTCCGCGATCCGCGACCGCGTCCGCGACCGCGACCGTCACCGCCACCGTCACCGTCACCGTCACCGCCACCGTCCACCGCCACCGTCCACCGCCACCGTCACCGTCACCGTTCAGAGACGCGGATCCTCGTGATTGGGAATGTCGAACGGCGGTGCGGGCTACAGCGGGGTGAGGCCGCCCGCTCGCTGGTGCTGGAGCCAGAGCCCGGAGTAGGCGTGCAGAAAACGGAAGCGGCAGCGGTAGACGTCCTCGAGTTGGCTGGTGTCGCCGCGAAACAGCATGTCGTCGATGAACCACTGGAACCGGCGATCCACGTCACGCGCCCTCTCGAGGCTCTGGGCGGAACGCTCCAGGATCTCGAAAAGACGTTCCGGGCTGTCGATTTTCTCGAGCCGTGCGATCTCCTTGCGCTCGTCCTCCATTTTCACCCGCAGGGCGGCGCTGTTGAGAAAGAAGCTGTCGAGCTCCCACTCCGCCGTGCCTCGCTCCACCTTGCCCTGAGCGAGCCTGCGGTAGGTGTCGATCTCACGCGGCTCGAGACCCAGGTTGCGGATTTCGGGCGCTTCGTTCACCTGGGCCGGGAGCCGGTCCCACACCACCATCTCGAGGGCAAACATGATCTTGTGAAGGGTTTCGTTCAGCAAGGGATCGAGGGGCAGGACGTCAGCCAGCGACGTGTCGCCGCCGTCGCCTCCAGTGGTGCGCAATGCGGCCGATGCGGCTGCCGACATCGCAGCCGTAGCCGGGCTCCCCACACCCGCCCCGGTTTTCGGGGCTGCCGCCGTGCTCTCGCCGGCAACGGTGCGTTTCGCGGCGGGATCGAACCGGGCCAGCACGGTGTGCATCGCCCGCGTCATCTCGTTGATGTCGTCACGCCGGACGTTGCCGCTTCGCAGGCCCGATTCGTAGCGCACGCGGCTGCGGCGGAAGGCTTGGATCTGCTCCTTGAGATCGCTGCTGGCAAGCTCGGGGTGGCGGTCAATGTATCTCTCGATATCGAGGATCCGGTTGGTGTTTCCGGAAACTCGGGCCTCTTCGGCGCGGAACAGCTCCTCGAAGCGGTTCTTGGCGGCGATGTTCGTGATCGCGATCTCGAGCTGGATCGCGGGGTTGAGGGCGGACGGTCCGAGGCGTTGCTTGAGCTTCCGGTAGCGGTCGTAGACCCGCGACTCGACGATTGCCGGGTAGTCTTCGATCGACTCCAGCTCCGATCTGATGGCCACCACCGCGTCCACCAGTGGAGCCGTCTCCGCGGCGGGGAGCGGGCTCAAGCTGGTGAAGTCGAAGAGACGCTCGAAAGCCGCCTTCAGGTCCTCCGGGTCTCTCGACGCGACCCGACCGTCCCCGATCGGCACCTCGGCGAGTCGGGTGCACAGGATGTCCACCTTGTCGAGGGTGTCCTGCTCGAAATGCTGCGACTGCAGGTAGAACTTGAGGAGTGCGTTGAGGACCTTTTCGTCCTGGCGCTTGATGTGGTCGAAGAACCTGCGCATGACGGACGGCGAAAACTCCTGCTCGATGCGCGCGAGGTCGCGGTGGATCCGGTGGAGTTCCCGCTCGAGCTGGTCGAGCTCGGGCGTGGCTTCGGCATGGCTGCCGACCCCGATCGCGTGCACGAGTTTTTTGATCCTGCGGTGGAGCCCCTGGAAATCGTAGCTGTAGGGCAGCGGTCCTTTGTCGAGGTGCTTGAGGATGCCGTTGAGAAACTGGTAGAAGGTCCACAGCGATCGAAAGCGATCGGACACTGTGGTATACCGAACGCTCAAGGTCGTCGACTCTGGTGCAGCCATGGCCCTCCAGAATACACCGAGAGGGGACGGCGCGGCAAATTCCACCGGGCTGTCAGCGTCGTCGGGTCCGATTGCCGGAACCGGAACGGGAGGCAAGGATGCTGGGACGGGTCGTTGTCGGCCGGAGCGATATCGAGGCCATGGTCGATCGCCTCGCGAGCGAGCTGGAACGCGACATCCGAGGCCGGGAACCGGTGTTCATCGGAGTCCTCAAGGGCTGCGTGTACTTCTTCACCGACCTGACCCGCCGTCTCTCGGCGGCGATGGAGATGGACTTCATCCAGGTCTCCAGCTACGGCAGGAGCACGACGACGTCGGGTTCGGTGGTGCTGGTCAAAGACATCACGATCGATGTCCGTGGGCGGGACATCTATCTGGTGGAAGACATCGTCGACACCGGGACCACCCTGACGGATGTCGTCAAGTTGCTCGAGGCCCGCCATCCGAGGTCGATCCAGGTCGTGTCGCTGCTGTCGAAGCCGTCTCGGCGGGAGGTGGAGGTGGAGATCGCCTTTCTCGGGACCGAGATCGACGACCTCTTCGTGGTCGGCTACGGTCTCGACTACGGAGAGGTCTACCGCAACGTGCCCGAAATCCACGTCCTCGAGCCCGAATGACGCTCGCGTGACAGCGCGCCGAGTGCGGGCGAGTTTCCATCCGGAAACTTTGATGGGAAATGCGTCGTTCCCGAGGCCGAGACCAGCGGTTTTCTGGAAAGGTAGAGGAAATCAGGGATTTGCGCGGAGGCGTAGTTGGGCCCGCCGCGCGAGAAAATCCGCAGATTGACGCCAAGATTTCCGAAAGCCGCCGTTTCCGGGCGGGAACAGGCTAGAATGACGCGACACCGACCAGCTCGCCGGCGGGGTCTGGCGGATCGAGAGTGCCGTCGGCGAAGCGAGAGGCAGGGGGAAGGATGGACCCGAGCGTGTGCCGTGTGTTGATCCGGGGCGCCGGCGAACTCGCGTCGGCGACCGCGCACCATCTCTACACGCAGGGTTTCGTCAACATCCTGATGTTGGAACGTCGCTATCCCAAGGCGGTGCGGAGGCAGGTGTGCTTCTCCGAGGCCATCCTCGACGGTTCGATGACGATCCAGGGCGTCGAGGGCCGTTTCGCGCGCAACGTGGCCGAGGTGGAGAAGGCCAACGAGGAGGGCGCGATCGCGGTTGCCGCCCTCGACATCGAGAATGTCCTACACGAGTGGCAGCCGAAGATCTTCATCGAGGCTGCGATGCTGCGGAGGAACTGGGGCCTGAAGCGCGGCATCGCGCCGGTGGTCATCGCCCTCGGGCCTGGGTACGTCGCCCGTAAGGACTGCGATGCGGTCATCGACACCTTTCGCGGCCCGCAGGTGGGAGCGGTTCTCGAGGACACCGGCGAACGCCTCCGGGACGAGCCGCCGGCAGAGATCATGGGCTACCGGGACGAACGTGCGGTGAAAGCGGTTCGCGACGGCATCTTTTTCACTCAGAACAAGATCGGCCAGGAGGTGCAGCGAGGAGAACGGATCGGGACGGTGGTCTCGGTCTACGGTGTCGAAGATTTTCGCCAGGGCGTGCCGGTGGATGCCTCCTATCCGGTGACTGCGAGGATCTCGGGCGTCCTGCGCGGCCTCCTCCGCGATGGTGTTCCGGTCAAGAAGGGCGACCGGATCGCAGACGTGGATCCACGCGGTACGACCGACGACCTCGACCACATCTCCGATAAGTCGCTGCGGGTCGCCGAGGGGGTCCTCGAAGCATTGATGGGCCTCATGGCCGAAGTGGCTCAGCGCGAACGCGCCGAAGCGAAAACAAAGCGGTCGGCTGCCGCCAGCGGATTCAGTGCCAAGCGCCGTCCCGCTGGCAAGGGCGGGAGCAGGGCGGGCCGCACCGAAAGCTGACGGCCCGAACAACGTGGGGACTGTGACGAAGCTCGGAACCTTGTTGCCGCGGTTTCTGTGGAGATTTCGACCTCCGATTCTGGCCCTCGGGGGTGGTGGCGCTCGTGGATTCGCTCACCTCGGCGTGCTGTCAGCGCTCGAAGAGTCGGGTTTCGGCACGCGCGCCATCGTCGGCACCAGCATGGGCGCGGTGGTCGGTGCCATGTACCTGGTGCACGGGTCGGCGTCGAGGTCGATCGAGCTCTGGCGAGAGGCGCTCGACAACGACCTCATTCCCTCGGTTAGCTCCTTGGGCAGCCTCCCTGACGCGGAGTCGAGGGAGCACCCGCTGATTCAGATCGCCCGTCGGATCCGCAACCGGGTCGTGATCTCCTTCGCCATGAATCGCGGTTCCGTCCTCGACGACGAGGACCTCGGGCAGGCGATCGAGTTCCTGGTTCCGGACGTGAGCATCGAGGACCTGCCGCGGAAGCTGGTGGTGGTGACGACCGATCTCGAGACCGGGGACGAGGTCCGGGTCACCGGCGGCAGCCTGCGGACCGCGCTGCGGGCGTCGAGCGCGATTCCCGGCATGGTGCCGGCGGTCGAGATCAGCGGCAGGAAGCTGGTGGACGGGGCGGTGGTGGCCGAGGTCCCGGTGGCGGCGGCGCGGGACATCGGTTGGCCCGTGGTGGCGGTCGACGTGTCGCTCGAGGTGCCGCCGCTGCGCGACGACGACCTGGTGCTCGACACCATGATGCGCGCGCAGTCGATGACCTCCCGACTCCTCCGCAAACAGCAGCTTCGCGACGCCTCCCACGTCGTTCGACCCGAGGTCGGCGATGCCCGCTGGGCCGAGTGGCACCGGTTCGACGAGTTCGTCGAGCTCGGGCGGGATGCCGCGCTCAGGTTCCTCGGGTTGCCTGGGTCACCGGCGCGGGCCCGGGCACCGGAGTCGGCCTCGGTACCGACTCCTGCCGAGCCTCAGGTCGAAAGGACCGGAGCCGGGGACGGTGGGACCGAGGAGGCCGGTCTCGCGGCCGGGGCCGGGAGTCCCACGGACAGCAAGGCGGCGGAGGACGCGGTCGAACACTGAGTGCGGTGCGAGCGTCCATCCTCCGGCTCCCCGGGCCTCCTCAGCCGCCGTTGATCCGCTGGTGATTGGCGCGAGCGCGCTTGAGCCAGTCCTGCCATGATGGCGACGCTGCGAGCAGTACCGAGACCGTTGTCGGCTCCACCCCGCGCTGCCGCAGAGCGGTGACGAACTCGGGCAGCTTCGTCCACGGCGCTTCCTGCCGCTCGGTGGCGAGGGGCATCAGGATGATGCCGCCCTCGAGCCTGGGGAAGGCGAGCAGGCGCTGCATGATCTTCTGCGAGCTCTGGTACAGGGACGAGTGCTCGTCGGCCACCCAGTCGCGAGTGTCCAGGGACGCGCCCCTGAGCGAGCTCCAGCGCACGTGAAGGTAGCCGATCTCGAGCGCCCACCCGCGCAGCGCACGGTTTTCCTCGCCGTAGGGGGCACGCCACAACGGCTGCATGGCCCGTCCGGTCGCACGCCGAAAGGCCTGCTCGGCCTTCTGGAGCTCGTTGTGGAGGGTGCGGCGGTCGATGCCGGGTAACGTCCGATGGCGGCGATTCTCGGCGTAGGTGGTGAGGTGGGGATGGGAGTAGGTGTGGTTGCCGATCTCGTGCCCCGCGAGAACTGCCCGCCGAATCACCTGCGGATGCCTCTCGACGAATCGACCGGTTACGAACAGCGTCACCTGGAGGTCGAGCTCGTGCAGCACGTCGAGGAGCTCGTCGGTCCGGTTCGAGGACGAATCGCCGTCGAAGGTGATGGCGATCTGCGGGCCGGCGTCGTCGATGAGCTGCAGCACCGGCGGCGCGGAAGCAGGTGCGGAGGCGACGCGTTTCCGCTCCCCGGCCGGGGAAGTGGAAACCGGCGGCGGTTTCGGCGCTGCCGTTGGCGTCGGGGCGGGGGCTGCGGCGGGCGGGATCTCGATCGTGGTGAAGGCAGGGCCCAACGCGATGATCTCGAGCGGGGAAGGCCTCGATTCGGGATCCATGTCGGTGCTGATCCCAACGCCGTCCTCGTCCGTTGTGATGATCTCGAACGGTCCATCGGCGCCGACCACGACGAATCTCTGTCCCGGCTGCCCGTGGACCTCGATCCTGACTCCGTCCACACCGCTGCCGAGACGAGCAGCCGGGACGTCGCGTGTGCTGTCCGCGGTGTCCGGCGTCGATGCGAGCGACGCGTTGACCTCGATCAGCTCGCCGATCCTGAGCCCGATGGCTGTCAGAAGGAGAGCGGAAGCTCCGGCAGCGACGGCGATGGACCACGGTGCGGAAATCGGACTCAGTCCCATGTCGATGACGCGCGCGAGGAATGCCCGCGACTGTCCGAGGAGCCGGCACCTGCGCCCGCAGTAGACCCGCGGGCCGACCCGCCGAAGGCAGCGGTCGCACAGCCACTTGCCGCAGCCGCGACAGCGGGTGCTGGCCTCCTTCGAAGGGTGGTTGGCGCAGTTGGAGGTGACCCTCATCGTGCTGGCGCACCGTGGCACGGGCCGGGATGACGGGCCGCGCAATCCCCGCTAGAATCGACGGGCTTCGCGCACGGTCGCCGCGTTTCACGAGGGCAACGAGTGCCGACCGGCAGGCGGGCCGACCGGAGCCCGGGAGATGTGAAGATGTGGAATGTACCCAATCTGTTGACCGTCTTCCGCATCTTTCTGGTGCCGCTGCTGGTCGTGGTGCTGTTGACCGAAGTCCCTGACAAGGAGTACTGGGGGCTCGGGATCTTTTTGCTGGCGGCACTCACCGATGCCTTGGACGGAATTATAGCCCGCCGCACCCAGACCATCACAACCACCGGCGCCATGCTCGACCCGGTGGCAGACAAGCTCCTGTTGAGTGCCGCGTTCATTTCGCTCGTGGGGCTCCAGCAGGCGCCGGCTTGGATGGTGACCCTGATCGTGGGTCGGGAGTTCGCGGTGACGGCGTTGCGGCTGATCGCGCTCGAACGGGGAATGGCGATCTCGGCCAACTGGCTCGGGAAGGCCAAGACCACCAGCCAGATCGTCACAGTCTCCATTCTCATCTTCAGTCTCGATTCGGACCGCTGGCACGTCATCGGCCTGCTCGCCCTGTGGGTGACGGTCACGCTGACGGTCGCCTCGATGGCAGTCTACTTCTGGCAGAACCGCATGGTCTTGATGGAGGATTCATGATTCGAAAGCTGCGGGCCGACGAGCTGGCCTGGAAATGTCCCAAGAGCTGGCTCCCTCGGCGCGACTCCACGACGATTGATCCGGCGACCACCATCGTCGCCCAGGACCGCGCCGTCGAGGCGATCGCGTTCGGCCTCGGGATGGGCGGCATCGGTTACAACATCTTCGTTACCGGGTTGTCGGGAACCGGCCGCCTGACGACCATCAAGAGCTTCGTCGAGAGGCTCGCCGAGGCCGAGGACCGGCCCGACGACGTGTGCTTCGTCTTCAACTTCCGCAAGCCCGAGGAACCGTCCTCGCTGTTTCTCGAGGCCGGGCGGGGACGACTGTTGAAGGAAGGCATGGACGAGCTGATCGACGAGTTGGCTTCGAATCTGCCTGCGATCCTGAGCGACCGTGAGTTCCGATCGCGGCTCGAGCGGGCGGTGGAACCGCTGAAGAACCAGGAGAAGGGCCTGGTCGAGAGCTTCGAGAAGGAAGTTGCCGACGCGGGCTTCGTGCTCGTCCAGGTGCAGGCCGGGATGGTGACCCGTCCGGAGATCCTGCCGGTCGTCGACGACAAGCCGGTGCCTCTCGAAAAGCTGGGTGAGCTGGTGGAAACCGGCACCATAACCGCCGACGAGCTGGAGCGGATTCGGAATGCCCACGGCGAGCTTTCGGAGAAGTTCCGCGACGTGTTCCAGGAAGTGGCTGAGATTCGGCGGCAGGTCCAGGAACAGGTCGAGGAGGTCCGCCAGAAGCTGCTGCAGCCGGCGTTCGACGCGGCCGTGGACCGGGTCCGAAAGCGGGTCGACGACGCGCGGGCCGACCCCTACCTCGACCAGGTGGCGAGCGATCTGGGCGACAACCTCGGCGCCTTCGTGGTTCCCGAGGAGCAGGTGCCCCCGGACACCGACCGCTTCCTGCGCTGGCGCGTGAACCTGGTGGTTGACAACACGGACGTCCGCGGACGCCCGACGGTGATCGAGACCGAGCCAAGCTACAGCAACCTTTTCGGAACGGTGGAGCGCGGCTTCACCCCGTCGGGTGGGGTCACGACCTCGTTCATGAGGATCAGGGCGGGATCGCTGCTGCGAGCGAATGGCGGCTTCCTGGTTCTGAATGCGGACGATGTGCTGATGGAGCCCAGGGTGTGGCCCGGGCTCAAGCGGGCGCTCAAGTACCGCCGGGTCCAGATCCAGTCGGTCGAGGGCCTGCTCTTCGGTGGCGCCCTGCTCAAGCCGGAGCCGGTCCCGATCGATGTCAAGGTGGTCATCATCGGCAGCCGTTCGATCTACGATCTCCTGTCCCGCTTCGACGGCGACTTTTCAAAGATTTTCAAGGTGCTGGCGGACTTCGACAATCTGCTGCAGACCTCGCGAGACCATGCGCGTGAAGTGCTCGCGGTGCTGCGGAAGGTCACCCTCGAGGAGGAGCTGCTCGAGCTCGACCAGTCGGGCATGGCGGCCGTGCTCGAGGAGGCGGTCCGGATAGGGCGGTGGAGGCGGCGGTTTTCCAGTCGCTTCTCCGACCTCTCCGACCTGCTTCGGGAGTCCTCGTACCACGCGGAGAAGGCCTCCGCCGAGCTCATCGGCCGCGAACATGTGATCGCGGCGCGCGACGCGCGGCACAGCAGGCACTCGCTGAGCGAGGACCGCGTGCACGACGTGATCAGCGAGGGGGTTGTACGGATCGAGACCGCCGGGTCGACGGTGGGCCAGGTCAATGGTCTCGCGGTCTACGATCTCGGGCACCACCGCTTCGGAAAGCCGTCGCGGATCACGGCCCGGGTCGGCCTCGGGCGCGAAGGCGTCATCAACATCGAACGCCAGGCCGGACTGTCAGGTCCGACCCATGACAAAGGCGTCAACATCTTGACCGGGTTCCTGCGCGGCTGTTTCGCCCGCCGGACTCCTCTGACCATGAGTTGTTCCGTGACCTTCGAACAGTCCTACGGCGGCATCGACGGCGACTCCGCCTCGTCGACCGAGGTCTACGCCATCCTTTCGGCGCTGTCGAAGATCCCGCTGCGGCAGGACATCGCGGTCACCGGGTCGGTGGACCAGTTCGGCGGCGTCCAGGCGATCGGAGGGGTCAACGAGAAGGTGGAGGGGTTCTTCCGGGTCTGCCGGGAGAGTGGGCTCAACGGCGAGCAGGGGGTTGTGATTCCGCTCTCCAACGCGGGCGATCTCCAGCTGTCCCCGGAGGTCGAGGCGGCAGCGAAGGAAGGCAGGTTCCATGTCTGGGCCGTCGACCGCATCGAGGACGGCATCGAGCTTCTGACCGGTGTCGCGGCGGGCGAGTGGGACGAGGAAATGGGTTGGAGCGAGGGATCGGTCTACGCCGCCTGCCAGGAACGGCTCGACGACATGGTGCGGCTGATGCGACGTGCCGCCAAGGGCGACGACGAGAACTCCAACAGCAGCAGCGGGTTGGAGGACGTGCCGCCGGTCACCGACGAGGCGTGACGGCTGCTGTGATATCGTTGAGATTGGAGGCATGGGGGATTTGGAATTGACACCTCTCGACAGCGATGGGACAATCTGCGGGCGAAGTTGGCGCTCAGAGGTCGTCACATGTCTCGTTGAGGGAGGGGGGGCATGCCGAAGCGACTGAACACTCTCATCATCGTGCCTCACAGCAAGGCGCGTTTTCTCAAATATTCTTTCTCGACCAGGACTCTGGTGGTGGCTGCGGTTGCGGCTTCCCTGGCGCTCGTCCTCTCGGTCACGGCGATCGTGTTCACGGGCAGCGCCGTCGATCGGCGGGTCGAGCTGCAGCGGTTGAAGGTCGAGAACGCCGAGCTCTCGTCGGTCAACCAGGAGCTCGAGAAGACGATCGCCGAGGTTCAGGGACGTTTGGACGAGTTCGAGGAGCGCACGGCCCGTCTGGCGCTGGCGGCGGGCATGGAAGCCGAAGCGGTTGGATTTTCCGGCAGCGGCGGCTCGGCGACCCGGGTCGGCAGCGGCGGACCTTACGATCGGCTTCCCGAATCTCCCGAATCACTCCTCGCGCAGGGCCGGTGGGTTCGCAGCCGGCTCGACCTGGTTGAGAACCAGATCGAGCATCAGGGCAGGGTCCTGGCCTCGACGCCGACGCTGGCTCCGGTGAAAGGCCTGATCACCGACGGCTTCGGCCGGCGGAATGACCCGTTCACCGGGCGCCCGGCGCACCATCGTGGACTCGACATCTCGGCGCGACGGGGGACGCCGGTGCGGGCGCCGGCGGATGGCATCGTGGTTTTCACGGGGCGCAACGGCGGTCTCGGGAAGACCGTCCGAATCTCCCATGACTTCGGGTTCACCACCGTTTATGGACACCTCGACGCGATCAGCGTCACGCCTGGTGACGAGATCCACCGCGGCCAGGAGATCGGCCTGCTCGGCAACTCGGGCCGTTCGACGGGTCCTCATCTCCACTACGAGGTTCACGAGAACGGAATCGCGAAGAACCCGCTCTACTTCATCCTCGACGCTTTCTGATCGAGGGTCGTGGATCTGCACCTCTGACGCGCGCCGGGCCGGCACGCGTTTGCAATCGCCTACCGCATCATCTAGTCTGCAGCGAGCCGGCGGCGTTCTCGTCGGTTTCGGATCGATCGGAAGCGCCGGGGATCTCCCCGGCGTTGTGCCATAGCGCGAGGTAAAAGGCCATGAATCTCGTCGAAAAGGGGATTGAGCTCGTCTTCGGCAGCAGGCACGAGCGCGATTTCAAACGCATGAAGCCGATCGTGGCTCGCATCAACGCGCTGGAGCCGGAAATTTCCGCTCTCGACGACGACGCGCTGCGGGCGCGCTTCGCCGCCATCCAAGAGCGCGTCGAGGCCGCCACCCGGGACCTCCCGGAGGAGGCCCGCAAGCGTTCCGTGCACGTTCAGGGCGTGCTCGATCCCGAGCTCGAGGAGGTCTTCGCGCTGGTGCGCGAGGCGAGCAAGAGGACCACCGGCATGCGTCACTTCGACGTTCAGCTGATGGGTGGTGTCGTGCTCCACGAGGGTCGCATCGCCGAGATGCGGACCGGCGAGGGCAAGACCCTGGTCGCGACCCTCGCAGTGAGCCTCAATGCGCTGACGGGCCGCGGCGTGCACGTGGTCACCGTCAACGATTACCTGGCGCGGCGCGACGCCGAGTGGATGGGCAGGATCTACAGCTTCCTGGGCCTGTCCGTCGGCTGCATCCAGAATCAGATGAACGACGGCGAGCGCCACCAGGCGTACGCCGCCGACATCACCTACGGAACCAATAACGAGTTCGGGTTCGACTACCTCCGCGACAACATGAAGTTCGAGCTCGAGCGGATGGTGCAGCGCGACCACGTGTACGCGATCGTCGACGAGGTCGATTCGATCCTGGTCGACGAGGCGCGGACCCCGCTTATCATCTCGGGGCCGTCGGAGGTTTCAGTCGATCTCTACTACAAGGTCGACGCCATCATTCCGCGGCTGCAGAAAGGCGAGCAGATCGAGGACCGGCACGGCAACAAGGAGGTCACCGGCGACTTCCTGGTCGACGAGAAGGCGCAGACCGCGTCGCTCACCGATCAGGGCATGGCGCGGGCCGAGAAGCTGCTGGCAGTCGACAACCTCTACGATCCGTCGAACATCGAGATCCTGCACGCGGTCAACCAGGCACTGCGTGCGCACACCCTTTTCCAATGCGACAAGCAGTACATCATCAAAGACGGCGAGATCGTCATCGTCGACGAGTTCACCGGCCGGCTGATGGCCGGACGCCGCTGGTCGGACGGGCTGCATCAGGCGGTGGAGGCCAAGGAGAAGGTCAAGATCCAGTCCGAGAACCAGACCCTGGCAACCGTCACCCTGCAGAACTACTTCCGCATGTACGACAAGCTCGCCGGGATGACCGGGACCGCGGAGACCGAAGCCGAGGAGTTCGAGAAGATCTACGGGCTCGACGTTGCGGTGATCCCCACCAACCAGCCGATGATCCGTGCCGACCATGCGGACGTTGTCTACAAGACCGAAAAGGAGAAGTTCAGGGCGGCGATCGACGAGATCGAGGAGTGTCACGGTGAGGGGCAGCCGGTCCTGGTCGGCACGGTCTCGATCGAAAACTCCGAACGGCTGTCGAAGCTGCTGCAGCGGCGCAAGATCAAGCACGTGGTCCTGAATGCCAAATACCACGAGCGGGAGGCGGAGATCGTTGCCCAGGCGGGCCGTCTGGGGGCGGTCACCATCGCCACCAACATGGCCGGGCGCGGAACCGACATCGTGCTCGGCGGCAACCCGGAGGGCCTGGCCACGGTCGAGGCCGATCCGGGGGGCGATCCGGAGGCCCACGCGGCCGCGTTCGAGCGCTACCGCACGCAGTGTGCCGAAGACAAGCGGAAGGTCATTGCCGCCGGCGGACTGCACATCCTCGGCACCGAGCGGCACGAGGCGCGGCGGATCGACAACCAGCTGCGTGGGCGCAGCGGGCGCCAGGGGGACCCGGGCTCCTCGCGCTTCTTCCTTTCGCTCGAAGACGATCTGATGCGGATCTTCGCCTCCGACTGGGTGCGGAAGATGATGGATCGGCTCGGGATGGAGGAGGACGTGCCGATCGAGTCCAAGATGGTCTCGAAGTCGATCGAGCGCGCGCAGAAACAGGTCGAGGGGCGCAACTTCGAGATCCGCAAACATCTGCTCGAGTACGACGACGTCATGAACAAGCAGCGCGAGGCGGTTTACCGCCTGCGGCGCCGCATCCTCGAGGGCGTCGAAGGCCGCGACTACATCCTGCGCGTGGTGAGGGAGATCATCGAGGCCCTGCTCGAGGACTTCTGCCCCCCGGAGGCCGATCCGGCCGACTGGGAGAGTGAGTCGCTGGAGCGCGAATACCGCTCCTATTTCGGGCTCACCGTGGGTGAGCTCGACGTCGACTGGGAGACCATCAACCGGCCCGATCTCGAGGAGATCCTGGTGGACGGGGCCGTGGCCCACTACCAGAGTCGGGTCGAGCAGTTCGGTGAGGAAGACTTCGGACGGCTCGAGAAGTTCATTTTTCTGGACACAGTCGACCGGCAGTGGAAGGACCACCTCCTGGCGCTCGACCATCTTCGCGAGGGCATCGGCCTGCGCGCCTACGGGCAGCGCAACCCTTTGGTGGAGTACAAGCGCGAGTCCTTCGCCCTCTACGAAGAGATGTGGGAGCGAATCGAGGACAACGTCGTCAAGTTCCTGTTCCACGCCGAGCCCGTGGAAGACATGCAGCTCAAGCGGCGGCGGGTCTCGACCACCCTCGTTCATCCCGAGACGCAGGGCCTCGCGAGCGAGCGGGCGCAGCGCGAACAGGTCGCGAACACACCGGTCGCTTCGCCGGATGCGCGGCCGGCGACCGTGCGCCGATCGCAGCCCAAGGTCGGGCGCAACGACCCCTGCCCGTGCGGGTCCGGCAAGAAGTACAAGCGGTGCCATGGGGCGCCGGCGGCGGCGAAGGGATAGGCCATGAAAAAGGACATTCCAGTGGGTCTCACCTTCGACGACGTGCTGCTGGTCCCGCAGCTGTCCGAGGTGCACCCCAACGACACCGAGGTCAAGACCCGGCTGACCAGGGGCGGCATCTCCCTCAACCTGCCGATCGTCTCGGCGGCGATGGACACCGTCACCGAAGCCAACATGGCGATCGCGATGGCCCAGTACGGCGGGTTGGGGATCATTCACAAGAACATGTCGATCGAGCGTCAGGCCGAAGAGATCGACCGGGTCAAGCGCTCCGAGTCGGGGATGATCGTCGATCCGGTGACGGTCCACCCCGATCAGTCGGTCAGCGAGGCTCTGGAGGTGATGGCGAGGTTCCGGATCTCGGGGCTGCCGGTCGTCGACACCCACGGGCAGCTGAAAGGCATCCTCACCAACCGGGACCTCAGGTTTTGCACCGAGTTCGAGCGCCCGATCACCGATTTCATGACAAAAGACGACCTGGTCACCGCGCCGGTTGGAACCACCCTCGAGACCGCCAAGACGCTGCTGCACAAGAACCGGATCGAGAAGCTGCTGGTCGTGGACGACGGAGGCAACCTCAAGGGATTGATCACCGTCAAGGACATCAAGAAGGCCCACGACTATCCATCCGCGTGCAAGGACGAACTCGGCCGGTTGCGGGTGGCGGCGGCCATCGGCGTCTCGCAGGATCTGAGCGAGCGGTGTGCCGCCATGATCGAACGCCAGGTCGACATCCTCTGCCTGGACAGCTCCCACGCTCACTCGCGAGGTGTGCTCGACGCCGCCGAACTCGTGAAGAAACAGTTTCCAGACACGCCCCTGATCGTCGGCAACGTCGCCACCGAAATGGCGGTTCGGGATCTGATCTCGATCGGCGTCGACAGCATCAAGATCGGCATCGGCCCGGGCTCCATCTGCACCACCCGGGTCGTCACCGGCGCCGGCATGCCGCAGATCAGCGCCATCATGGACTGTGCGCGGGCGGCCTCCGAGGCGGGCGTGCCGGTGATCGCGGACGGGGGGATCCGCTTCTCGGGAGACATCACCAAGGCGCTGGCCGCGGGAGCCGACGTGGTCATGATCGGGTCGCTCTTCGCGGGCGTCGAGGAGTCTCCCGGAGAGCAGATCCTCTACCAGGGCCGGACCTTCAAGGCCTACCGCGGCATGGGTTCGATCGGCGCCATGCGCGAAGCCCGCGGCTCCAGTGATCGCTACTTCCAGGAAGGGGTCGGTCAGGCCAAGCTGGTGCCCGAGGGCATCGAGGGCATGGTGGCGTTCAAGGGCCCGCTGTCGGACCAGTTGACGCAGTTGGTGGGTGGGCTGCGCGCCGGCATGGGGCTGGCGGGCTGCCGCAGCGTCAAAGATCTCCACACCCGGGCCGCGTTCGTTCGCGTCACCGGTGCCGGGCTCAAAGAGTCCCACGCGCACGACGTCGTCGTCACCAAGGAGGCGCCGAACTACCGGATCGATTAGATTCCTCGATTCTCAATTCCCAACTCCCGATGGAGGTCGGGGCGGTCCGGTCGATCAGCTCGGACATTGAGAATTGAAAACTCGAAGCCGCGGTTTGAACGCGCCCGCGCCGCCTGCTATTCTCACCCGTCATGAAAAAGGCGCTGATCACCGGCATCACGGGGCAGGACGGCTCCTACCTGGCGGAGCTGCTGATTGAAAAGGGTTATGAGGTGCACGGCCTGGTGCGGCGCTCCTCCACCTTCAACCGCGGCCGCATCGACCACCTTCGCAAGAGTTTTGTCGGCGATCGC
This sequence comes from uncultured Thermoanaerobaculia bacterium, assembly GCA_964609835.1. Classification (GTDB taxonomy): domain Bacteria; phylum Acidobacteriota; class Thermoanaerobaculia; order Thermoanaerobaculales; family Sulfomarinibacteraceae; genus Sulfomarinibacter. The sequence goes on along the minus strand of CAZSTH010000032.1, from coordinate 21,501 downwards.
CATGTGCGGCTCTACTACGGCGATCTCGGTGACGCCGAGTCCCTCAACACGATCCTGGCCGAGGTCCGCCCGGACGAGATCTACAACCTGGCGGCGCAGTCGCACGTTGCGATCTCCTTCAGCATGCCGACCTACACCGGCGAGGTCTCGGGGCTCGGTGTGGTGAGGTTGCTGGAGGCGGTGCGCCAGGTCGTGCCGACGGCGCGCTTCTATCAGGCGTCGTCGTCGGAGCTCTTCGGCAAGGTCGCCGAGGTGCCCCAGAACGAGCGGACGCCGTTTCACCCGCGGTCGCCCTATGCGGTCGCCAAGCTCTACGCGTACTGGGCGACGGTCAACTACCGGGAAGCGCACGGCCTGTTCGCCGCCAACGGCATCCTCTTCAACCACGAATCGCCCCGCCGCGGCGAGAACTTCGTGACCCGCAAGATCTCCCGCGCAGTGGCCGAGATCGCGGCCGGGCGCCGGGACTGGGTGTCTCTCGGAAACCTCGAAGCCCGGCGGGACTGGGGGTTTGCCGGGGATTTCGTGGATGCCATGTGGCGCATCCTGCAGACCGACGAGCCGGACGACTGGGTCGTGGGGACCGGGGTCGAGCACTCGGTGCGGGAGTTCTGCGAGCTCGCCTTCGCGCGCGTCGGCATCGATATCGAGTGGCACGGCCGCGGGGTCGACGAGGTTGGGCGCGATCGTGCGACCGGCGCGCAGAGAGTGGTGGTCAACCCGCGCTACTTCCGGCCTGCGGAGGTCGACCGGCTGGTGGCGGACCCGGGGAGAGCGCGCCGCGAGCTCGGGTGGGAGCCCGAGGTCGGCTTCGAGCAGTTGGTCGCGATGATGGTGGATGCTGACCTCGAGGCGGTGAGGGAGGCATCGCAGCCTCGATAAATCGGTTGTCTGTCCCCCACTGCCCGGCGCGCGCGAACGCGCGCGCCGGGCAGTGGGGGTGGAGAATTGCGATTCAGCACATCCCGTCATAGGATGCTGGTTCCTGGAGGTCATCGATGAAGATCGTCGAATGCGTGCCGAACATCTCCGAGGGTCGGCAGGCCGAGATCTACAACGAGGTGGCGGCTGCTGCAGCTTCAGTGCCCGGGGTCAAGCTGCTGGACTTGGATCCCGGGGCCGAGACCAACCGCACGGTCATCACCTTCGTCGGCGAGCCGGAGGCGGTTGTCGAGGGCGCCTTTCAGCTGGTCGCGGCGGCGCGCCGGTTGATCGACATGCGCGACCACCACGGCGCGCACGCACGGATGGGAGCGGTGGACGTGTGCCCCTTCGTGCCGGTTGCCGATGTCACGATGGACGAGTGCGTCGAGCTGGCCCACCGGCTCGGCAAGAGGATCGGGGACGAGCTCGAGCTCCCCGTGTACCTCTACGAGTTCGCTGCTACCAGGCCGGAGCGGAGCTCGCTGGCCCGGATCCGGAAGGGCGAGTACGAGGCCCTGCCCGAAAAGCTCGAGGATCCAAATTTCGCGCCCGATTATGGTCCGGCCTCGTTCGTGCCCGAGTTCGGCGCGATGGTGATCGGGGCCCGCAAATTCCTGGTGGCCTACAACGTCAACCTCAACAGCATCGACAAACGCTGGGCCAACCGGGTCGCGCTCGACGTGCGCGAGTCGGGCCGGACCGTGACCCGGACTGACGGGACAACGGAGGAGCGTCCCGGGATGCTGAAGGCGGTGCGTGGCATAGGGTGGTACATCCCGGAGTACGGGTGTGCGCAGGTGTCCATGAACCTGGTGGACCTCGACGTGACGCCGCTCCACGCGGCCTTCGATGCGTGTGACGAGAGCGCCCGCAAGCGAGGCATCCGGGTCACGGGTTCCGAGCTCGTCGGTCTGATTCCGAAGCGCTCGCTGCTCGAGGCGGGACGTCACTACCTGCACCGTATGCACCGTTCGCGGGGTGTTCCCGAACGCGACATCGTGCACGCGGCGGTCCGCTCGCTCGGGTTGTCCGAGGTGGCGGCTTTCGAGCCCGGCGAGAAGGTCATCGAGGACATTCTCGCCCCCGAACGGCCGCTGGGGTCGATGAAGGTGCAGGAGTTCGCGGACGAAACCTCGCGCGACTCCCCGGCCCCAGGCGGCGGCTCGGTCGCGGCCCTCGCCGGCGCCATGGGGGCTGCACTGGCGGCGATGGTGGCCAATCTGCCGCACCCGAAGAGCGCCTTCACCGAGGTTCGGGACGAGCTCGAGGAGATCGCGATGCGGGCGCAGGAGATCAAGCAGCAGCTGCTCGACGCCATCGATGAGGACACGTGGTCGTTCCAGGAGCTGATGGATGCCCACCGGGCCGGCGGGCCGGACGCCGCCGCGCGAGTTCGGGAGGCGACGCTCGGCGCGGCGCGGGTGCCGCTTGCGGTGGCCGAGGCGTGCCCCGAGATCGTCGAGCTGTGTGCTCGCGCCCGGACCCTGGGGCTTCCCGCTTCGGCATCCGACGCCGGTGTCGGTGCCGGTATGACGGCAGCCGCGGTCACGGCTGCCGCCATGAACGTGCGCATCAACCTCCGGGACATGGAAGACGACGCTGATGCGGCCGATCTCCTTCGCCGGGCCGACGAGGCGGTCCGAACCACCAGGAAGCAAGCCCGCGAGGTCGAGAGCGGCGTGTGGCGGGACCTCGGAGGCGACGTCAGCGTTCTGTAAAAAGCACGTCCGACAGGGGTTGTCGGTCCTCCGGACCGGTGCAAGATGAAGCTGCGGTGCGTCGCGGCCTTTCGGCGTGGCGAGACAGCCAATTCTACGGAGTCATGCATGGTGGATCTTCGAACGGAGAGCAGCAGCAGCCGATCGGGAACCGTGGCGGTCATCTTGGCGCGGGTGGTGATCCCGCTGTGGTTCTTCGCCGGCGCGGTGCTCAAGCTCGTCGACCTCAGCCCGACCCATCTGCCGGCTGTAGTGATCTCGTGGGCGGGCTGGCTCGGTGTCGATCTGATGTTCGTGCTGCGGTACAGCATCGCGGTAGAGCTGGTGGTGGTGGTGGTGATGGTCCTTATGGCGCCGCTGGCTCGGCTGACCGGGTTGTTGATGCTCGCTGCGTTCATGCCGGTGTTGGCGGGAGACATCCTGATGGGCGCGTCAAGCTGCGGTTGTTTCGGCGCGCTCAAGGTCAATCCCTGGATCACGCTTGTGATGGACGTCACATTTTTCGTCCTGCTCGCGATTCTCGGCCGTGGCGAGCCCCGGTTGCGTTGGCGCCCCTCGGTCGATGCCGCTCGGGTCGCCGCTGCGGGCTTCCTCTGCCTCGTGAGCGTCGCGATCGCGTTCGGGCTGCGGGCACCGGCGCCGCCTCCGAACGGAAACGGGAAGACAGCCCCCGATCCTGCGAACGTCGTTGCTCAGCTGCCCTCTGACGGCTACTACCTTCCAGAGTACCAAACGTGGGTCGGGCGGCCGTTCCGCGACCTCGAGCTCGCCGCGTGGATCCGTGACCTGCCTCCGGATCTCGAGTCGGGTCAGCAGTATGTGATGTTCTATCGCAAGGACTGCGAGCATTGCCACGAGCTGATGGAGATCCACTTCGCGGGCGAAGCGCCGGCTCCTACGACCGTGGTGGCGGTTCCCGAGCGTGATGGATGGCCGACCGAGAACCTGCAGGGCTTGCCGTGCGGCTCGTGCCGCCAAGCGGAGCTGCCGATGGGGGTCGACTGGTTCATCAAGACGCCGGCGCTGGTGCGGCTGTCGAACGGGATCGTCGAGTGCGCGGCCGAGGTGGATCCCGCGAACCCCGAATGCCTGATCTGGTAGGCTCTCTTGACACAGTTGCGACGCGATGGGTGTGGTATAGTGTCGCGGTGCTCGCAACCGAAATCGTGAATTCGAGAAAGAGAACCGTCAAAAATTTTGGAGGTGGATGATGCGGAAGATTCTGTCCCCGGCTCTGGTGTTTCTCCTGGTGGCGTCGGTCGGCCTGACCGGCTGCGCTTCCAAGAAGTGGGTCAACGAAAAGATCTCCGAGTTCGGCGAGGTGACCAACACCAGGATGTCCGAGCTCGATGACAAGATCGAGACCAACCAGGGCGAGATTTCAGACCTGGCGTCCAAGCAGGCCGCTCTCGAGAAGGACGTGGCCGAACTGTCGGCAACCGCCAAGGATGCCATGAAGCGCGCCGAAGAGGCGGGCGTGCTGGCCAAGGGCAAGTTCCTGTTCGAGGCCACCATGACCGACAACGACGTCAAGTTCGCGTTTGACAAGTACATGCTTTCGGACGAGGGCAAGGCCGCCCTTGACGGTTTCGTTGCCAAGGTGAAGTCCGAGGTCACCGGCACCGCCTACGTCGAGATCCAGGGCCACACCGACAACATCGGCAGCGAGAGCTACAACCTCAAGCTCGGCCACATGCGCGCCGAGCAGGTGATGCGTTACCTCAACATGGAGCAGGGAATTCCCATGTTCCGGATGAACGTGATCTCCTACGGCGAGTACAAGCCGATCGCGGACAACTCGACCCGCGAGGGTCGTGCGCAGAACCGCCGCGTCACCCTCGTGGTGATGGAGTAGGCGAGTCGAGAACACCGACCACAGCCCGGGCCCTGGCCCGGGCTTTTTTGATTTAGGCCCGCCCCCGTTCGGCCATGGCCGACGGGGGCGAGTTCTGGGAAGACCGACACTCGTTTACCATGTGTGTCGTGGAACCTGAAACCGGGATTTCACCGCTTTCGATACTGGCCGTGCTCGGACCGTCGAGCGCTTCCGAATCCGAGGTCGCGGTCGCCGAGCGGGTCGGTGCGACCGCGGCGGAAGCCGGTTGGGTGGTGCTGACCGGTGGCGGTTCCGGTGTCATGGAGGCCGCGTGCCGGGGAGCGGTCGCGGCCGGCGGCCTGACGGTCGGCATTCTGCCGACGACGCGCAGTGAGAACTGCTATCCGAACCGCTGGGTGCGGATCCCCATCGTCACCGGCGCCGGCAACGTCCGCAACGTCTTCAATGTGCTTTCGGCCGATCTCTGTTTGGCCATCGGAGGCGGCCCGGGGACGCTTTCCGAGATCGCGCTCGCCCTCAAGAGCCGGCGCGAGGTCTGGTGCCTGCGGAGCTGGAGCATCGAGCCGCCGCCGGGCACCGACCCGCCCCGACCTCGCCTCTTCAACGAAACGGAAGAGCTCATCCGTGCGCTCAGGAATCGGCTGCGAGAGACACCGGGTCGAATCGGGTGAGCACAGGCCCGAAACCCAAACGGATCATGCCGCTCCCCGTCCCTGCCACAACGCGCAGGCTCCGAGAGCGAGCGCCAAATTCCGACGTCCGAACTTACTCTTCCTCCCGCTGCCACTTCGCGCCCTGCCTGGCGAGGAAGTAGCACGAGGCCACCAGAGCAGCGAGCCCGAGGACGCTGACCAGCTGGCCGCCAATGCCTCCGTACCACGAGGCGAAGCTGCCTGCGCCCCGTTCGGAGAGGTGCAGGATGTCGATCAGCAGCATCGGTTCCTTGAGCTGCGGCAGCAGGAGGATGGCTCCGATGGTGCCGATGATGGCGGCGCCCGCCATCAGCCCGGACGCGATCAGCGTGCCCTGCTCCTTGCGGGCCTCGCGCTCCTCCTCGTCGTCGCCGCTCTTCGAAATGAAATGACCGACAGCGGCACCGAAGAACACCGCCATGTTGATCTCGATCGGGAGGTACATGCCGAGCCCGAAGGCGAGGGCCGGCACCCGCGCCATTTCCAGCATGACCGCGATGATGCCGCCGAGCAGGAAGAGGATCAGAGCCTGCTGCTCGCCCCCCATGACCGAGGACACGATGGTGGCCATGAGGTTGCCCTGTGGGGCCGGCAGGTCGGGGTTGGTCACCAGCTGGCCGCTGCCGTCGTCGACCATGAAACCGTAGGAGGTGGCGAGCACCCAGATCACCGCGCCGACGCACAGCGCGGCCACCAGGATGCCGAGGAACTTCCACCGCTCCTGCTCGAACGGGCTGGCCCCGAGCCAGTAGCCGACCTTGAGGTCGGTGATGAAGGCTCCCGAGGTCGAGAGGGCGGTACAGACGGCACAACCGACCACCAGGGCGACCGACATGCCGAGAGCGTCGCCGCTGAGGCCGGTCGCCACCAGGGCCAGGCACGCGATGATCAGCGTCAGCATGGTCATGCCGGACACCGGGTTGACGCCGACGATGGCGATCGCGCGCGCCGCGACCGGGGTGAAGAGAAAAGCGAGAACGAAGGTGATCACGGTGCCGACGAGGGCGGTCGTCACGCCGCCGCTGATGAACCAGAACAACGCGAACATTCCGACCACGGAGGCGATCTGGATCAGGAAGGTGTTGCGGGGGGCCATGTCCCGGTCGGTGCGTTCGTCGTCGCCGCCGTCACCGCCACTGACCAGTCCCTTGAAGGCGAGCGACAGGGAGGACACGATGATCCGGCCCATCTTGAGAATGCCGATGATGCCGGCGACCGCAATGCAGCCGATGCCCATGGGGCGCACATAGCTGCCGAAGATCTGGGTCGAGTCCATGTCGGCGATCAGAGTTTCGACCCCCGGCGGCGTCAACGGCGCCGCGAGGCCCTGGCCGGCGAAGTAGATCAGCGGCACCATGACGAGGACCGACAGCACCGAGCCGGCGGCGATAATGCCGGCGTAGCGCACGCCGATGATGTAGCCGAGACCGAAGTACACGGCGGTGGCGTTGAGCTTGATTTCGAAGCGTGCTTCGGCCATCCGCTGCCCGAACGGGCCGAACAGCACCTTCGAGTTGAGGTGGTGGTTCCAGAGGTGGAGGAACTCGACGATCAGGTCGTAGACGAAGCCGAGCCCGAATGCCATCAGGAGCACCTTGCCCGCCGACCCCTTCGACTTCTCGCCGGTGGCCAGCACGTTGGCGATGGCGGTGCCCTCGGGGAACGGAAGCTGTCCGTGAAGGTCCTTGACGAAGTAGCGGCGCAACGGGATCAGGAGCACGACGCCGAGGTAGCCTCCGACGAGGCAGGAGAGGAAGATCTGCAGGAACGACGGCTGCAGGTCGAGGATGTAGAGCGCCGGAATCGTGAAAATGGCGCCCGCCACCACCACCCCCGCTGCCTGTCCGATGGATTGGATGATGACATTTTCCAGGAGCGTGTTTCTCCTCGAGAACAGTGTCCCGAGGAAGACCGCGAGGATCGCGATCGGGATCGAGGTCTCGATCACGTTGCCGGTCTTCAGCCCGATGTAGGCGGCCGCGAAGGTGAAGATCACCACCATCACGACGCCGATAATCACCGAGCGTTTCGACACCTCCGGCCGCGTATCATCGGCGGGGACCACCGGAGTGTAGGTTTCGCCGGGTGCCAGCTCGCGAAATGCGTTTTGCGGCAGGACCTTCTTCGATTCGCTCGGGACGTCCATGAAAACCCTCCCCCTTCGAGGTGATGAGACTGGGGGAGTGTAGCAAGGCCCCGCGGCGCGTCAGCGCCGACGGAGTGGAGATCAGTCCAGCTCGATGACCACGTCTCCGACGCCGACCGAGACCTCGATCCGCGACTCGCCGCCGCCCTCCCACGACGCGGCATCGCTGATGAAGCCGCCGCCCTCGATGCGCTCGCCCCGCACCGTCAGATCGACGTTGCCGACCCCTCCGGCGCCCTCCGCCGACTCGACCGCCGATGCCGGTGCCCGCACCATGGCAGTGCCGACGCCGAGGTCGATCTGCACGTCGCCGGCAGATACCTGTACGCTCACATCGCCGACCCCGGAGTCGAGCTCGAGTCCCGAGCGGAGGCCGGAGATGGCGATGTCCCCGACACCGTGATCTACGACCAGCCTGAGCCGGGAGGGCATCTGGATCGTCCACCGTTCCTCGAATCGGCGTGCGTCATCCCCGGTAGGGTCGATGGAGATGTGCAGTGCCGCGGCCTCTGGTTCGACGACGAGCGAGGCTGCCTCGACCTCGCGCTCAGCCGCCCGCATCGACGAGAAGATGCCGCCGCGGCGGGGCATCAGGACGACCTCGATCGAGAGATCCTCGAGATCGCCGACGGCGGTCACCCGGACGTCGCCGATCCCGCTGTCGAGGCGGACGGTCTCGACGGTCCGGGCGTCCACCGCGCGGGTCAGAGTGCGGGAACCCGCGGCCGCGGTTGCCGCGATTGTCAGGATCAGGGCGGAAACGACGATCACCTTGCGCATGGGAATCTCCTTTTCCCTTCCGCCGGGAGAAACGCTCCGAATGGAGAAAAGTTCATCCGAGCCCGGAGATTCGTGATCGAGAACCGGCGGCGGTCACTCCCAACCGTCGCCCATCAGGAGGTGGATGTGGCCCGATGCCGTCTCGACGTCGAACTCCGGCCCGGTGCCCTCGAGGCGGAGGGTGCTGCCGCCCTCGGTCACCCGCCCCGGAAACTCGCTGCGGATGCTGCCGGTGGTGGTCGTCAGGCGGCCCTGGGGGCTGGTGTCGCCGGGGATCTCGAGCTGCACGCGGCCGAGCGCCGAACGGATCCGGACGCGCTGTCCCGCCGTGAGCCGGTTCCATTTGGCGGTGATGCGGCCGTTCGATGTGCTCGCCTCCACGCCGCCGGAGAGGTCTTCGAACCAGATCGCGCCCGAGCCGGTGTCGACGCGGGCGGCGCGAGAGCCTCCGGTCAGCCGGACATTGCCGGACGAGGTGCGAGCGAAGAACTCTTCGAGCGGACGGATGACGTCCACCTGGATGTCGCCGTCCCCGCCATGAGCGTGGAGCGAGACCGCGGCGCCGATCATGGTCATGTCGCCCGACAGCGACCTGAGCCGCAGCGGCTGTGCATGTGGGAAGTCGCCCCTCACCTGGATGTTCCCGGTCGATGTCGTGATCTCCGGCACGATGGTGTCGGGAACGAGCACGGTGAGCCGGGCCCTCGCAGAGAGACGCCCGAAGCCCAGAAATCCGGTCTTTCCAGGCTCGACCAAGATCCGCAGCTGCTCCTCGCCGTCCTCGAACCGGGGAGTGTGGTTCTCGATCCAGCGCTCGGCCGCGTCGTCCCCCGTGTTCGCGATGTGGAGCATGACCGTGGTCTCGACCTCGGTCACGTCTGCCAGCTGCACTGCGACGTCGAGGTCGGCGACGTCGATCACGAGCCGTTTGCCCTCGGTGGCCGGGAAGGAGTCCCTGCGGTCGAGGCTCTTCTGAGCGGCCGGCGCTGCCGTCGCGACGAAGAGCGTGGCGAACAGGCAACAGAGTGAAGCAGCTGGGACACGCATCGAAACCCTCCTGTCAACGTTCCGGGAAGCGGAGCACATCGGCGACGGAGGCCCCTCCTCGCGCACCCGGCTCGTCGAGCCTGGGATTTGCGTGGGCGGCGAACGCCCGGCCTCGGATCTCCGGCTCGAGGCCGCCGAGAAACGTCCTCAAGCGGCGGACAACCGATCGAACGCTCGACGGTGCACATGCGAACGAGCGCGCGAACGGCGCCACCGGCTGCCGGCTGCCATCGAGGTCGAGGACGGCGAACACCACCGCGGCCGCCCACACGTCCGGGGAGTGCGGGCGCGGCGTCGCGTGCTCGAGCATCGCTCTCCACAACCGGCGAGCCGCGAGCTCGACGAGCTCGGACAGCTCGTTGACCGCGACGCACCGGGTGATCGCGTCATCGACCTCGAGGTCGACACCCTGGAGATCGGCCACCGAACCGCGCCACGACGAGACGAGGCGTCTCTCGGCTCTGGAACGTCTGCGGGCGTGCTCCACCGAGTCCTGGGCGTCCTCGAGAAGCCGCGAGTCGGGGTGAGCCCCGCGTCCCGCCTGCAGCACGTCGTCGGCCTCCGACCAACGGCCCGCCATCGCCAGCAGATTGGCCCGCATTCCGAACAGGAAGACCTGCAGGTCCTCGGGCACTCCGTGGTGTTCACCAACCTCCTCGAGAATATCGAGGGCCTCCGGCACCCGCGCCCGATCCGAGAGGTTGACGGCGAGCTGAACGGGAAGGTGGACGGCATCGGGGAACAAGCGCCATCCCATCCGCAGCAGCTCCTCGGAGCCGTCCACATAGCCGAGTGCCTCGAGCGCACTCGACCTCAGGTGGCACGCCTGTGGTGACGGCTCGAGCTCCCACGACAGGGAAGCGGACGGCAGGGCCTTTTCGGCATTCCCCATCGCCAGGTGTGCCTGGGCGTCCCACGTGAGCAGCGCGGCGCGAAGATGGTCGTCCTCGACCTCGCCGAGAACCCGACGGACCTCCGAGATCACCTTCAGGTGCTCCCCGCTGCGGCTCCACTCCAAACAGCGGCGCAGAGTCTGCTCGACCCGCAGGCGAGCGTCGTGGCCTCGGCTGTTGCGGACCATGGCAGCATGCTAGCACGCGTTTCCCCCCGTCCTTTTCTCGGCCGAGAAAGGGACGAGAGGAAACGCGTTCCTGCCGTCACCTGCGTCGCGGTATCGAACGCTTCCGTGCCTTCTCGTCGTCGCTGGGCGGGTTCGCACGGCGGGCCGTGGCCGACGGCTCGGACCGCGCGTGACGACGAGTTGTCGATCGCGAAGCCGACGGCTCTTCCGCGCCGGGGCCTGCGGACCGCGCCGCAGTACCGCGGGAGTGATTCGCACTCCGGGTCAACTCCGTGCTGCGTGCTCTGATCTGCGGCCGCTCGGTGCCGGGCGTGATCCTCCCGGGCTTCGAGGCATGGCCTGCACGCGGCACACGAGGTCCGATTTCGCTGCCACGGCTGGGGGTATTGCCGCTGGCGGTGGCGTGTCCTCGGCCGCTGTGGTCAGGGGCGGCCCGGCGGCGATCGACGAGAGGGTCCGTTGCGGTGGTTCGCCGCGAGCTCGGGGGTCCCACCGTCGGCAGGCTCGGGGATTCGCGGGAGGGCAGGCCGGTCCGCGAGCGCGAGCCGGTCTCCGAGCCGGGCCTCCGGGTGGCCCGTGACCGCCTGGTGTGATCTTCGACAACAGCGTTCGAGCGCCTCGTCGAGACGCCGTGACTCGAACCGCCTGCGCCCGCTCGAGGCTGACGGCGTTCGAGTGCGGTCGGCGCCAATGATCCCCGAATGGTCGACGCGGCGTGTCGCTCGATGCTCCCGACGACGCCAGCGGGGCGGACGAGCTCGATCTCACGATCATCCACGGCCACCGCCCGACGCGACACCGACCGGACGGGCATCGAGACCCCGCCCCGCTCCCGGACCTGGTGGGCCGTCGGAGCGGTACCGACGGCCGCTTGGTGCGTGCGGGTCGCGGTGACGTGCGGCACGGCATGGTGCGCGAGGTTGTCGGACGCGATGTGGTGCCAGTCGACGTAGGTCGCGAAGCGTGCGTCCCGCCATCCGTCGCGGTATCCGTCCCCGTAACCGTCGCGATACCCGTGGCGGTATCCACGAGCCGCGTGGCTCCAGCCGGACGGGGGCCGCGCATACCACCCGACGTAACCGCCGGCATGCACCCAGACGACGTTGGCGGGGGTGTAGGCGTATCCCGGCACCCACACCCAGCCGTACGCGCAGTGCGCCCATGACCCGTAGTGGTGGGGGATGTAGCCCCAGGGCTCGTAGGCGACCCATGTCCAGTCGTACACGGTGCGCACCCACCGTCCGTGGGTATAGGGCCTCCAGCCGACCTCGACCCAGGGGCGCCAAGCCCGGCCGAGGCCGGCGACGGACACCCACTCACCATAGCCGTGCAGGGCCGAGTTGAAGCTCAACGACCACGAAGGATCGGACCACGACCGGGTGTAGACCCCCCAGTCGCCGAATCCTACGGTGACACCGAAGCCGAGGTTTGAGATGTGGAGGCCGGCATACCCGCCGGCCTCGACCGCCGGTGCCGGCGACAACGCGATGGCGGCGACGACAGCGGTTGTGGTGAGAAGGGTCCGGTTCATGTCCACCTCCCCGACGACGTTCGGCGTCATCGTTGCCAAGGTAAGTTGCAAGCCCCGTGCCATCAGCGTCGGAGCCTGTGGATGGGAAGCGGACGGCCTCTCGGGTTGTCGCCCGCGAGCGCTCGCAGCGCGCGCAACGTCCTCGATCGAGGACAGCCGTCATCGCTCGAGGTGCCGGCCCCGGTGAATCAGGTGCCTTTCTTCCTCCACGGTGCTGGTGATGGGAACAGCGCGGCGCAGTCGCGGTGCTCGGGCGCCTCGCCACCCCGGCACCAGGCGTACTTCGCGCCCTGCCAGATGGCGGCCGAGCCCGACTCGCCGGCCCGGTTGACGGCGTAGAACTTGACGTCGAAGGTCGGGCGGCCGCGATCGTCGAGGAGGTAGGGAACGCGGGTGGCGCCGACCAGGCGATCGAGGGCTCCGAGGCATGCGTCGCGGGGCGACTGGCCGGCGCGCATGAACTCGACGACCGTGTGGGCGCCCGCGATCTGGATGACGCTTTCGCCACGGCCGGTGGAGCCCGCCGCTCCCACCTCGCCGTCGACGAACAGGCCGGCCCCGATCAGCGGCGAGTCGCCGACCCTCCCCGGGATCTTGAAGAACAGCCCCGAGGTGGTGGTGGTCCCTCCGACCTCGCCATCGCCGCCGACTGCACACAGGTTGATGGTGCCGGTCGGGCGGATGTCGCCGTGCGTGTCGATGAACCAGCGGATGTCCGGGTCTTCGGCCATGTCCGGGGTCGTCATCCAGTCGTCGATGCCGGACATCTTCCCCTTCCAGTAGAGCCAGATCTTGCGGGAGCGCTCGGTCAGGAGCTCGGTAGGGCGGAAGCCGAGCGACGACGCGAATCTCGCCGCGCCCTCACCGACCAGGAGCACGCGGGTGGTGCGGCGCATGACCTCGCGAGCGACCCGGGCCGGGTGCATGAATCCCTCGAGCGCGGCCACCGCCCCGGCCCGCATGGTGCGGCCGTCCATGCAGCAGGCGTCGAGCTGGACCACCCCCTCGGAGTTGGGAAGGCCGCCGTAGCCCACCGTCACGTCCTCCGGGTCGGCCTCGACCACGGCGACGCCCTCGACGGCGGCGTCGACGGGCGTGGCGCCGGCCTCCATCGCGGAGCACGCCCGGCGGACCGCCTCCAGCCCGTTCTCGGAGGCGACGGCCATCGACGCCCGCGGCGCGGCTTCCTCACCCCTGGCGGTCGCTGCCACAGCGGCGGCAGCGCTGAGGGTGACCGCATCTCTTCGCGTCAAACCGGGTTTTTCGGGCTGCGGACACGGCGGGTGTGGAGTGGTCTTCATGAGCGACATGGTCAGACGGCGCGGACCCGCTGTCAATCCGCCGCGGTTCGGTCCGCGGATCGACCTCCGCCGTCGAAACGTGGGCCGAGTCGCGGCAGAGGCGCACAGGCACGGAGGTTGCATTGCAATGCTCTTGATGGAGTATCCGGCGCGGCTGTTCTACCATGAGGGAGCGGGGGTGATGGCTGCGCGGTCCGTGGTCTCCGGATGCCACGCGGCCGCGCGGGTTCGCGATGCTTCCGCCGAAACGCTCGCATTCGCTGGAGGGGGATGATGACCGGTCGCGGCGTCGCGAAGAGCCTGCTGGCGGCGGCTTCGATATGTGCCGCCTTGTCGGTCTGCGGCTGCAACTCCCCCGGGGTACAGGGAGCCGATGCTCCCGGAGCGGACTGGGCCATGCAACGCGATCAGATGGTCTCCCGCCAGATCGAGGCGCGTGGAGTCAAGGATCCGCGGGTTCTGAAGAGCCTGCGGACCGTGCCGAGACACCTCTTCGTGCCCGAGAGCCACCGCGACGGCGCCTATCTCGACTCGCCGCTGCCGATCGGTGACTCGCAGACGATTTCCCAGCCGTACATCGTGGCCCTGATGTCCGAGCTGCTCGAGGTCGAAGCCGGCGACACGGTGCTCGAGATCGGAACGGGTTCGGGGTACCAGGCCGCGGTCCTCGCGGAGATGGGAATCGAGGTGCGGTCGATCGAGATCCGGCAGCGATTGTGCGAGCGCGCGGCCAAGGTCCTCGCCGAGCTCCACTACGACTCGGTCGAGGTCCGCTGCGGTGACGGTTATGGAGGGTGGCCCGAGGAGGCTCCCTTCGACGGGATCATCGTCACCGCGGCTCCCGAGCGCATTCCGGACCCGCTGCTGGAGCAGCTCGCGGTGGGCGCCAACCTCGTCATCCCGGTCGGCGAGTTCTACCAGGAGCTGATGGTCATCACCCGTACCGAGGACGGGTATGACGAACGGTCGGTGATCCCGGTCCGCTTCGTGCCGATGACGGGCGAGGTCGAACGCCGCGACTGACCATTCCGCTGCGATGGGAATTGGGTATAGTGGCGCCTCTGGGGAGGGCTATGTGCGGCATCGTCGGTGTCATCAGTAGCGGCGGTCGGTCGGTGGTCGGCGACCTCGGCAACGGCGCTCACTTCCTCCAGCATCGCGGCCCGGCCTACGCTGGTCTGTTCGTCTTCGATCCCGGGCTGCGGTCATGTGCACTGCACAAGGGAGAGGGCCTGGCTGACGATATCTTCAAGCCGCTCGGAGGCATCACCGGTGACGTCGGGATCGCCCACACCCGCTACAAGACCCACGGTGGTGGCGGCACCGACAACGCGCAGCCGTTTTTCGACCCGTTCCTGTCGCTCGCGCTGGCCCACAATGGTCATGTCACCAACGTGGCGCAGATCGAGGCCGAGCTCGCCCGCCGTTCCCAACAGCTGGACTCCAGCTGCGACGCCGAAGCTCTCCTGCGGGTCCTCGCTCTGTGGATGGAGCACTACCAGAGGCTCGATCCGGCGGCGGACGAGCGTGAGGTCGTCTTCCGCGCCGTCGGGGAGGTTCAGCAGCGGATCACCGGTGCCTTCTCGGCCGTCGCGGTGACGCCGTCGGGGCTCTACGCGTTTCGCGATCCGCACGGGTTCCGGCCGATGGTGATCGGGCGCAGGACCGGATCCTCCGCAGATGCGGTGATGGTGGCCTCGGAGACCCTGGCCCTCGAGCAGAACGGGTTCGAGGTTCTGCGCGAGGTCACCCACGGAGCGGCTCTCGCCATCAGCCGGGACCTCGAGGTCGAGGAGAGGACCCTGCTCCAGCACGACCCGCGGCCCTGCGCCTTCGAGCTCATCTACTTCGCGGACGTGGAGTCGACGATGATGGGCGACAAGATTCGCAGCTACCGGTGGCGCGCCGGGCGAAACCTGGCGCTGCACCTGCTCGAGACCGCCCCCGACACCGTCGCCGAGGTCGATATGGTGGTCCCGATTCCCCACTCGCCGATCCCCGGTGCGGAGGCGTTCGCCCAGAAACTGGAGAAGGAGCTTGGGGGCTCGGTGTTGCAGTACGCGACCCCGGTGTCGAAGTACCGTTTCGGCGGCCGGATCTTCATGGAGGAGACCCAGGAAGCGCGAGACGAGGCCGCCATGCTCGACTTCCGGGTCGACGCCAAGGCCGTCGAGGGGCGCAGGATCCTGGTGATCGACGACAGCATCGTTCGCGGAACCAATGCGAAGCGCATCGTCCGCGCGCTGCGCGCTGCAGGGGCCGACAAAGTCTTCTTCGGAACGCTGTGGCCGATGGTCATCGACTCCTGCTTCCAGGGCATCAATACCCCCACCCAGAAGGAGCTGATCGGGGCCCGGTTCGCGTGCGACGTCGAAGAGGTCAGGATCGAGCTCGGGGTGGACGCGCTCTTCTACATGCCCGAGGACATCTTCATCGACAGGGTCCTCAAGTCCTCGCCCGCTTGCCTCGCCTGCACCACCGGCCGCCGTGCGGTCAAGTTCGAGCACGCGGGGACCGTCCTGCCTCCGCTCGCCTGATCCTTTTTCAAAAATCCTGGAGCTGCGCGTTGCGAATTTCTGAGGGGTGGGGGAGTGTGTCTCGTGCCGGTTCTAAGCCCGCAGATACGAGAGTCGAGCCGGGTCAGAAACACACCTTCATGGTCGAGACGGGGGGCGTGGGCGAGGTCCCCGATCGAATCCGCGCGCATCCGCGCGATCTGCGATGTGCCGCGGTGAGCCCATCGCGCGGGTCCCGTGGGTCATCTTCCCAATTCGGCCCGACACGCCTCCAGTACGCGGTCGTGGAGGACACCGTTGGTGCAGACGATTCCGCTCGGATTGGCGAGCCGCCGGCCCCGCGAGCAGTCGAGCCGACGTCCGTCGAGATCGGTCACCCTGCCGCCGGCCTCTTCGACCACCAGGCTGCCGGCCGCGTGGTCCCAGGTCTTTTCGCGGTAGTCGGCGTCACGTGGCAGCCGCAGGTAGATGGAGGCGTCGCCGCGGGCCACGACGGCGTACTTGCACTGGCTGTCGATTCGGTAGGCCTCGCTCGTGATCCCGAGTCGCGTGGAGATCCGGGCTTGCACCGAATGCGCTGCGTGCGCGGCCTCGACGGACTCGCAGACCACGGCGCGCGAGGGGTCGTCGATCCGGTCGACCGACCCGGTTTCGAGTTCCCGCCCCGAGAGGTCCAGACAGCGCGTGCCGTTGCCGCGAACGGCGGCGAAGATGGCGCCGCCGGAGCTCGGCCCCGACTGCCGGCTCGGCGGCAGGTTGGGACATCCGAGTACACCGACAGCGACATCGCCACGGTCGATGAGTGCCAGCGCGACCGCGTACTGTTCGCCGCGCAGGAAACCCTTCGTGCCGTCGATCGGATCCAGCACCCAGTAGCGCCGGTCGCCGCCGCCGTGGCCGCCCCGTTCCAGTGCCCCGATCATCTCCATCACCGACAGTTCGGGGAGGACCTCGTGGACGTGGGCGAGCACTCGCTGCGCCACGTAGGTCGATTCGGCGAGGACGCTCGAGTCCTCCTCGGCCATCAGGGCGTCGCCGGCGAAGCGGTCGGCGAGCATCCTGCTGACCACGACCTGTACCGCGAGGTCGGCAATCGTGACCGGCGACCGATCCTGCTTGACCATGGCATCGCCGGTCGCGACAATTCGCTCCTGCGCCCGGCTGGTCAGGCCGCAGACGGCCCCTACGATTTCGGTCGCGGCCGCAATTTCCTCGGTGTACATGGTCGAGAGTCTATCAGGCGCCACGGCCGAGCCGTCCTTTGCGGCCTCGATCGGAACGGGCGGAGCGGCTACCATGTGCCGGTGACGACCGGACCCTCCGGCCCGCTGTACGACTGGCGGATCTTTGCCGATGCCACGTGCGCCGGCCTGGCGGTGCTGATCCCGGTGCCGCTGGTGGATCTCGTGTTCGAGATGGTCTTCCGGCGGCGGATGCCGACCGCGATCGCTCGCTTCCGCCGTTGCCCGATGGAGCCGCGGGCCGTCCGGCGATTGTCCGGCCCGCTCTACGCGATGCTGTCCATGAAGGGGTGCCTCGGCGCGCTGCTGGCGGTTGTCCGGTCGCTCGTGCGCCGGATATGGCGCAAGATCATCTACGTCCTCGCGATTGCCGACGCGGTGACCGCCTTGACCGAGTACTGGCATCGGGCGGCCTTGATCGACCACATGGTTCGTGCCGGCCACCTCGGCGTCGGAGTCAACACGGACCTCCCGCTGCGGGTGTGCTTGGAGGTGCTGCGGGAGATCGATCCCAGCCCGTTGAGCGGGGCGGCACGCCAGACCGTCGCGAATGTCCGGCACGTCTTCCGGCTGCTCCTCCAGGCACGGCGCGTGGGAGCAGCAGAGGTCACCCGTTCCATCAGCGCGCTGCTGGCCGACCACTGGGATGTGGCAGAGCGCTCGCTGAGCGCGACCACGAGCCTGTACAATCGCCGGTACGCGGCGGCGATGGCGGCTGCAGCCGGTCCTGAAGACATGACATACGGAGAGCGGAGTGACGGAGATGGCGGCGATCAAAGGTCGTGAGCGATGTGCATCGGGGCGCGCTGTAGGGTTTTCGGTTGTTGCGGCGTTGCTAGCGCTCGCCGCGGTCTCGGGGTGCGGTCGCGAGGCCGAACCCCCGAGGAGGATTTTCCTCGTCACCATCGACACCCTGCGAGCCGACCATCTCGGCAGCTACGGCTACCCTCGCGGCGTTTCCCCGTTCCTCGACCGGCTGGCGGATCGATCCACGGTCTTCGAGCTGGCGGTCAGCCCGTGCTCGCACACCGCGCCCAGCCACGCGTCCCTCTTCACTTCATTGCAGCCAGCCCAGCACCGCGTGCTGACGAATGGCGAGGAGCTGGATGAGGAGCTGCTGACCATTGCCGAGGCGCTCGGCGAGGCCGGGTATGCCACCGGCGCTTTCACGCCCACCAAGTTCCTGAGGGGCCTCCAGGCCGGTTTCCAGACCTTCTCGGTGTCTGATCGTTACCAGCCGGCGGCGGAGGTGCTCGACCGCGCCCGGCAGTGGATCGGGGACCTCGAGGAAGGAGCACGGCTCTTCGCCTGGGTCCACCTCTACGACGTCCACGAGTGGAACTCTCCGCGCCACCACCATGCCTCGGCGCAGTCGTGGGTGCGGGAGAACGCCGAGCTGCAGGGTGACGAGCTCGGTGCCTGGCTGCAGCGCTACCACGGGGTACCGGAGGATTACAGCCCGGGAAAGTGGTCCGTCGCCGAGGCGGTCGACCTCTATGACGGGCAGCTCTACGCGGTCGACAAAGCGCTCGAGAGCTTCTTCCAGCACCTCGAGGCATCGCGCCTCCTCGACGACTCGCTGGTGATCATCACCTCCGACCATGGCGAGGGGCTGGGCAACCACCGCATCATGGGACATGGCCAGTACATCTACGACGAGCAGATTCTGGTGCCGCTCCTGGTCCATGCATCGGACGGCCGCTACCGCCCCCGGCGGGTGGCGGAGATGGTGCGGCTGGTCGACCTGGCGCCGACGCTGGCCGAGCTCACGGGGGCCAGCATGGAAGGACAGCCGATCCCGGTCGTCGGCACCTCGCTGGCGTCGCTGCTGGAAGGAGGGCGTGCGCCGTGGACCGTCACCAAGGCGTTTGCCGAGCGACGTCCGGCCGACGAGCTCCGGTTGAAGATGGGGTGGCTTCCGGGCGACGTCTACGCCGTGCGCGGCCTCCGCCACAAGCTGATCGTCAACTCCGAGGGACCGTGCGAGTTCTTCGACCTCGAGCGGGACCCGTTCGAGCTCGACAATCGGTGTCATCCAGAGCGCGGAATCGGGACCGAGATGCTGCAGGAGGTGCAGGGTCTCTACGAGCTCTACCAGACCCAGGGTGCAGCGTTCCGAAGCGGCGTGGCGTCGCCCGAGGTCATCGAGGAGCTCAAGGCTCTCGGATATCTGTGAGATGAGCGTGAGCACCGCCGCCGCAGGTTGTTGTCATCGCATCGAGGGAGGCGTCGTCGGGCGGTGGGCGGTCGCGGTCGCCGTGATGTCGTCCTTAGCCTGTGGGGCGGCACCGGGTGTCGAGGACCTCGGGACGGTCGGCTCGATGGTCGAGCTGGCCGGTGGCTTGAGCCACCCGGACGAGGTGGTCGTGGTACCGGACCGGTTCTGGGAGACCGATGCCGCTGCAACCCGGTGGGAGTTTCGCGGCTACGCGAACCTCGTCTGCGAGGTGGGTTCGACGCCGATCGACGATCTCGAGTTCATCCTCGAGCCCGACGACTCATCCCGAGCTTCACACTACATGGTGAAGTGGGACGGCGAACGGCTGTGGCCCGAGCCGCGCCGATTCACCGAGTCCGGAGCGGTGGTCACCATCCCCCGCGGGCGTGCGACGCCCGGTCGCCACCGCCTCAACGTCCGCAGGGTGGCCTCGGCCGATGAGCCCGGGCAGCGGGAACGGGTCGACAACACTTTCTCGACTGTCGGGTTCGCGGCCGGCGGCGCGCTGACGCGGCTCGACCCGGCGGCCGCGGACCGGTTCGAGATGATCCGGGCGTTCCTCGAGGACGGTGTCATCGGCGCCGGTCTCCGCAAACACGGTGGCCGGCTGGTGATCGGGTCCAACCGCTCGCGGGTGCGCCTGTCTCTCGCAGAGGAGGTGACCGCCGTCTTCGACGTGGTCTCGCTGACCGGTTCGCGGGCCCGGTTCTCGGTCGAGGTCGCCGGAACCGTCAGCAGCGCGGCGGTGTCGGAGAATCCTGTGTCGCTCTCGGTGCCGCTGCCCGCCGGAGAGGTCCGGATCGACCTCGCGGTCGATGGCAGCCGCGACGGTCTGCACCTGTGGGGTGCACCGAGGCTGTCGCTGCCCCGGACTGTGTCGCCGGTGCCGCCGGTGGTGCTGCTGACCCTCGACACCACGCGCGCCGACGCGCTGTCGGTCTACGGCGGGCCCGCCGCGGCGAGCCCGCGGCTGGCGGAGTTCGCGACGCAGGCGTCGGTCTTCGACAACGCGTGGGCGGTGTCACCGTGGACGCTCCCCTCCCACGCCTCGATCTTCACCGGTCTCTACCCCTCGCGGCACGGTGCAGGCGTCGGCGAGCCCCGTCTGACAGAGGGCGTGCCGACCCTGGCGGAGGCCTACCGCCGCGCCGGCTACCGGACCGCCGGCTTCGCGGGTGGGGAGATGACGGCCTCGCACTGGGGCGTCGCGCAGGGCTTCGAAACCTATGTCGACCCCGACGGCTTCGAGACCCGGGGCGACCGGTTGACGGACCTCGCCGAGGAGTTCGTGTCGAGCGTGGCCGGCGAGCCGTTCTTTCTCTTCGTCAACTACTTCGACCCCCATGCCGACTACGAGGCCCCCGCCGAGCAGCAGCGGCTGTTTGCGGTCGACGAGCACCGGAAGCGCCTTCCCGAGGGCTCTCTGTGGGCGGATCTCGCGCGGGGTCGAAAGGGCGTCTGGCGCACCATCGTTCATGAGGAGGTCGAGGTCCCCGATGGCGCTGTCGAGTGGCTGCGCGCGGCCTACCTCGCCGAGGTGGCGTTCATGGACCGACAGATCGGGCGGCTCCTCGACCGGCTGCAGGAGGTCGGGGAGCTCGACCGGGCAATCGTGGTCGTCGTCGCCGACCACGGCGAGTTCCTCGGCGAGCACGGGTTCTTCTCTCACGGCTGCCGCCTCGAGCCGGAGCTGACCCACATTCCACTGATCATCAAGCAGTCCGGCCAGCGCCGGCCGGAGCGGTTCGATGCACTGGTGTCCCACGTCGATCTGGCGCCGACGCTGCTGGCGCAGAGCGGGTTGCAGCCGTTTGCCGGCGACGGCATCGATCTCCTGCGTGGCGACCCCTCCCGGTCCGCCGTGCTCATGGAGGAGCACGAGAACCGCATCCATCCTCTGATCGAGAAGATCATGGTCGCCCGCCACCTCTTTGGTTGGCAGCAACAGATCTCTCGCCAGATCTTCTGGAAGGGCGGCTCGGAGTGCTTCGTGCGCTCTGCCGGCGGATGGGCGGCAAGCTCCTGCGAGGTCGGCTGGCGGCAGCGGATGGAGCAGCTCGATAGCGTGGTGAAGAGGCCTTCCCGCCCTGCCGAGGACGGCCCACCCGTCCCGCTGGGCGACGAGATGCGGAAGCGGCTGGAGGCGCTCGGGTACGTGCACTGAAACCGCTTCCGCGGTCCGTGACCCCCGACCGCGATCCGCGACCGTGGACCGCGACCGCGATCCGCGACCGGGGCCGCGACCGCGACCGCCATCGCCGACCGCCACCGCGGACCGCCACCGCCACCGTTGACCGCCACAGCCGACCGCGATCCGCGACCGCGATCCGCGACCGCGTCCGCGACCGGGGCCGCGACCGCGATCCGCGACCGGGGCCGCGACCGCGATCCGCGACCGGGGCCGCGACCGTGGACCGCGACCGGGGCCGCGATCCGCGACCGGGGCCGCGATCCGCGACCGCGTCCGCG
>CAZSTH010000031.1:0-38702 GCA_964609835.1 uncultured Thermoanaerobaculia bacterium | reverse complement strand
GCGCCTTCAGACCGTCCGCCTGTCCGACTATCTCCCCGAACGAGGACGGTCTCGTCCTCTCCGAGAGCGGCTCTGAGAGCGAGACCGACTTGAGCCTCCTGAGCTTTTCCATCTCTTTTCTCGACTCTCGGTCTATGGCGGACTTGTTCGTCTGCTGCTGCCGCAGCAGGTTCCAGAAGTACATGCCGATTACCACGGCGAAGAAGAGATTGACGAGCCCCAAGACTCCCATCCCGTCCATGTTGGCTACCACCCTCTGCCGACTCGATTCTGGCGTCCGGCGGTTAGTATACCCAAGTGGGGGGCAAAAAAAGACCCCGGGCGCTGCGCCCGGGGCGATCCTCTTCATCCCAGTCCGTTATGCGGTCTCTTCCTTCTCGACGGGCGAGTCCTCCACCTCTATGAGGAGCGGTTTCTTCCTTTTGTCGATGACGTCCTTCGTTATGATGCAGCGCTTGATGTTCCTCTTCGACGGGATGTCGAACATCGGGTCAAGCATGATGTCCTCCACTATGGAGCGCAGACCCCTCGCCCCGGTGTTGCGCTTCATCGCCCTCTCGGCGAGCGCACGGAGCGCCTCCTCCTGGAACTCCAGTTCCACGCCGTCGAGCTCGAGGAACTTCTTGAACTGCTTCACGAGGGCGTTCTTCGGCTCGGTGAGTATCCTGATCAGCGCATCCTCGTCGAGGGCGTCGAGAGCCACCACGACAGGGACGCGGCCGATGAACTCGGGTATGAGCCCGTACTTCAGCAGGTCCTGGGGCATGACCTCCCTGAGGATCTCCCCTATCTGCTTCTCCTTCTTCGGCTTGACGTCGGCGCCGAACCCCATCGCCTTCTCCCCGATGCGCGCCTCTATGAGCTTCTCCAGCCCGTCGAACGCCCCGCCGCATATGAACAGGATGTTCGTGGTGTCCACCTGTATGAACTCCTGGTGGGGATGCTTCCTGCCGCCCTGCGGCGGCACGCTCGCCACGGTCCCCTCGAGTATCTTGAGCAGCGCCTGCTGGACGCCCTCCCCGGAAACATCGCGGGTGATCGACGGGTTCTCCGCCTTTCGTGCCACCTTGTCGATCTCGTCGACATAGACGATGCCGCGCTCGGCAGCTTCACGGTCCCCGCCCGCCGCCTGGTACAGCCGCAGCAGGATGTTTTCCACGTCCTCACCGACGTAGCCGGCTTCGGTGAGGGTGGTGGCGTCTACGATCGTGAAGGGCACCTGGAGCTGGCGTGCCAGGGTCTGGGCGAGCAGGGTCTTGCCGGTGCCGGTGGGACCGATCAGGAGGATGTTCGACTTGGTGAGCTCGACGTCGTTGTGACTGCGGTCGGACTGATACTCGATGCGGCGGTAGTGGTTGTAGACCGCCACCGAGAGCTTTTTCTTGGCGGCCTCCTGGCCGATGACGTACTCGTCGAGGTGGCCCTTGATCTCGTGTGGTTTCGGCAGGACCTGTTCACGGCTCTTGGCCTCGTGCACGCGGTCTTCGGCGATGATGTCCAGACACACTTCAACGCACTCGTTGCAGATGTACACGGTCGGTCCGGCAATCAGCTTGCGGACCTCATGCTGGCTCTTACCGCAAAAAGAGCAACGCAGCATGTCACCATCGCGCTGCGGCATCAGATCCTCCCGTCTCCATTGTATATCAGACGCCGCATCATCGTGACCGTCTCATCGAGACTACTCTCTGGAAACAATGATCTTGTCGATCATGCCGTAGTCAAGGGCCGCGTCGGCCTCGAGGATGAAATCACGCTCGGTGTCGATGTTGATTTTGTCGATCGGCTGTCCGGTATGGGTGGCGAGAATGCTGTTGAGGCGCTCTCGGAGCCGCATGATGTCCTTGGCATGGATGTCGATATCGGAGGCCTGGCCCTGGAGGCCGGTCATTAACGGCTGGTGGAGGAGGACACGGCTGTGCGGCAGGGCGAAACGCTTTTCTTTGGCGCCGCCCGCCAGGAGCACGGCTCCCATCGACGCCGCCTGGCCGAGGGCGATGGTCGCCACGTCGGGCTTGACGTACTGCATGGTGTCGTAGATCGCGAGCCCGGCGGTGATCGACCCTCCCGGGGTGTTGATGTAGAGGTAGATGTCCTTCTCCGGCTTCTCGGCCTCGAGGAAGAGCATCTGCGCGATGACCAACGACGCGATCTGGTCGTCGATGGCGTTGCTGAGGAAGATGACGTTGTCCTTGAGCAGCCTCGAGTAGATGTCATAGGCGCGCTCACCGCGGCTGGTCTGCTCGACGACGACGGGTACCAACATCACTCCACCTCCCCGCCGGCCCGGCGGATCATCTCGTCGACGGTGGCGGCGACCCGGGCCGCTTGCCGGATTCGATCCAGCTTGTGCTCCGCCGCGAGGTTGGCCTTGTGCTCGCTCGGAGGCACCCCGAGACGGCCTGCCTCGGCGGCCACGTAGGCATCGACCTCGGGCTCCGGCACCGGCATGTCCCAGGCCGTGGCGAGTTGCTCCAGCACCAGGGTGTCGAGGACCTCCTGGCGGGCCGCGGGCTCGGCCTTCGCGGCAAGCTGCTGCCAGTCGATGGCCTCGAGGTCGACGTCGACCCCCTGCATGGCTACCGTGTACGCGTATCGGTCGAGTTGCTCGCGAATGGTCTGCTGGACCATCGAGGGTGGCAGCTCGCCGTGATCGACACCCTGCTGCAGATGGTCGAGGATGAAGCGGCGCCAGCGGTCGCGTCGTCCACTGACCTTGCGCTGGATGAGCAGCTCGCGAACGCGGTCTCTGAGTTCGTCGAGCGTCTCGAGGCCGACCGTCGCCGCAAGATCGTCATCGATCTCGGGCAGGACCTTGTGCTTGAGGTCCTTGACCGTGACCTCGTAAAGGACCGTCTTGCCGGCCTTTTCGGCGTCCTCGAGGTCGTCCGGCAGGACCCTGGTGGCGGTCCGTGTGTCGCCCACCGCCGCGCCCTGCAGCGCCTCGCTGATCTCCGCCGGTACCGAGTCGGCGCCGACGATGAACCGGGCATCGTCCTCGCTGTAGGGGTCGTCGTCGCTGCCCTCCACCACTCCGTGCAGCGAGGCCTCCACCAGCACCCCATCGCCGGCAACCTCGTCGTCGGCCGGCTCCCATACGGCATTCTCCTGCTGGAGCCGGGCGAGCTCGGCGTCGATCTCCGAGTCGCCAACGTCCAACGAGACCTCCGGCAGCTCCAGGTCACCGACCTCGGGCAGCTCGTAGGACGGCCGAACCTCGAGCTCGGCGACGAGGCGGAAACCACCGTCGTCGGCGAACTCCAGGCTGCTGATCTGAGGGGTGGTCAGTGGCTCGAGCCTCTTCTCGCCGTCGAGGATTTCGCGCCACAGCAGACCGGTCAGATGCTCCTGCAGCTCGCTGCGGATCTCCTCCGAGTAGCGGGCCTGGACCGCCGCGTCCGGCGCCTTGCCCGGACGGAAGCCCGGCACTCGTGCCGTGCGGCGGATACTGCGGACGATGGCGCTGCGTTCGTGATCAACGGCGTCGCGCTCGAGCTGCGCCGAGATCTCGACGGTGTGGTTGGCCTTTCGGGTCAGCGTGTACGGCATGGACACTCCGGGGTGGATGAGGAACCGGCGTTGGTGCGAAAGGGGGGATTCGAACCCCCACGGGGGACCCCCACGAGATCCTAAGTCTCGCGCGTCTGCCAGTTCCGCCACTTTCGCGGGAAATGGCTGGTGAGCCGTGGAGGAATCGAACCTCCAACCTAGTGATTAAGAGTCACTTGCTCTGCCAATTGAGCTAACGGCCCACGACCGGCCGCCATCATACGGAAAAACCCGGTGAGGAGCAACCCCCCGACGTTTGGTCTTCCACGCCGGGTGCCTCGCAGCCGGAAGCGAGGTCGCGGCGAAGGTCAACGACGCACCAGGTGCTTCATCTCCGACTGGCCGAGCTCGGACTCGGCGGTGATCACGACAGCCGACGTGCCGCCGGCGTAGGGTGGGAGAGTGGCCTCGCCGCTGAAGGTCCCTGTGTCGTCGGTACGACCCTCGGTGAGCACGAGCCGGCGCGGCTCCGCCGTCGACTTGAAGAGCACCGACACGCTGACGCCGGGTTGCGGCTGGTGGCCGTGGCTGTCGACGGCTACCACGCTGACCTTCGCGGAGCCGCCGTAGACGAACTCGTGCTCGATCGCGGCGCGCAGGATGAGGTGCGCCTTGCCGCGCTGCGATTCGAGGTACTGGAGGATGACCTGGTCGAGGCTCTGCTCCTCGGAGGGTCGGTCGCGGAGCGGTTCCCCGCGGTCCTGGCCGTGCGTGATCGTGGTGTCGTCGTCGTCCACCACTGCGACCGCTCCGGTCAGCTGACCGAGCCCTCCGCGTTGCACGGCGTCGACGATGGCACGGTGCTGCCGTTCCATCAACGAGGCGATGGTTCCCCTGTCGACGTTTTCCGCGACGAGGTCGTGGTAGGGCGTGCGCCGCGTGTAGAGGATTTCGCCGCTCGTGTAGACGAGGGACTCGACCATGGGGTTCGCCGTCCCCTTGTCCTCGGTCTGCACATGGTACGTGGTGCCCGAGTGCTCGATATCTGTGTTGTACCCAGTCAGGACCAAGGTCGCGGTATCTCCTCCAAAGAAAAGACTAACTTGAAGCCGGCCGATGGTCAATCGACAACCGACGCCGGTCACCAGCGGCCGCCCCAAAAGACCGCTCCAGCGGGCTGGGGCGGGGCGGGCCACCGGTCTACAATCGGGTCATGGTGGAGCTGACCGTGCTGTACATCTGCGTCGGCAACAGCTGCCGGTCCCCGATGGCGGAGGCGATCACCCGCGCGCTCGGCTGCGGCCGGGTGGACGCCCGCTCGGCTGGTCTGGCCCCTCTCGGCTGGGTGGCCGGGCCCACGATCGACGCCCTGAGGCGTCGCGGCTTCGATCCGTCGGGGCTGTACTCGAAAGGCCTGGACGACATCGCGACCGACGACGTCGAGCTCGTCGTGTCACTGATCGGCTCACCCCTCGCAGAGAGAGTGCCGAGCGCCCCTGGCGGGCGCAGGATCTCGTGGTCGATTTCAGATCCATACGGTGAGGACGAGACGGTCTACCTCGAGGTGGTGCGGGAGCTCGAGGAACGGATCAGGGTTCTGCTCGCTCGCGAGCTGGAGTCGGAACTTCCGACGCTGTAAGTGCTCACACTGACCAGTGCGGCTTGTGGCACACTGTGGCCGTGGAGTTTTACCACGTCTACGAGCGGTTCAAGACACCGGTCTGGCGCCTCGCGCGCCGGCTGACTCGAAGCGAGGAGGAGGCTCTCGATACGACCCAGGAGATCTTCCTGCGGGTCTGGAAGGGGCTGCCGGGTTTTCGCGGCGAGTCCAGGCTCTCGACGTGGGTGTTCCAGATTGCCTGGAACCACCTGCGGGCGCATCGGCGCAAGATGGGTCGGCAGCCGCTGCTCGTGAGCGACCGCGCCGGCACCGGCAGCAACCCGCTTGACGAGGTACCGGACCACGGCCCGGACCCGGAGCGGGCGGCGGCCGCCCGGCAGCTGCTGATGCGCGTCGATGGTGCCCTCCGGCGCCTGCCGGAGCACCAGCGCGTGGTGGTGTGGTTGCGAGACGGTGAGGACATGAGCTACCAGGAGATCTCCGAGGTTTTGGACGTGCCCATCGGCACGGTTCGCTCCCGTCTCGCGCGCGGCCGAGATGCGCTCCGGCTCCTGGTGGAGGAGTGATGGACGACGCCGTGCTGGAACGTCTCAGCCGCTTCCTCGACGGCGACCTTGCCGGTTTTGAGGCGGTGGAGCTGGAGCGCCGGTTGGCTCTTGACAGCGGGCTTCGACGCAGGCTGCAGGCGCTGGAAGAGCTTCGCGGCGACCTTCGGCGGGCCGCCGACTCGGAGGAGGCGCCGGCGACCCTCGACGTGGTCGTGGATCCCTTGCTTCGCAGCCGGGTCGGAGACGGTGAGGTCCGACCATGGGTTCGCTGGCTTGCGGCAGCGGCGGCGGTCGTCTTCGCCGCCACCGTCGGCTTCGAAATCACGCAGCGCGGCGGATCGGACGGGGACCGCGCACGCCGGTCCCAGCGGCTCGCGGAAAGTCGCCCGACTGAGGTCTTCAGGCTCGCCCCGCTCCCAACCAGCGCGCTGCCCCCGGAGGAGCAGCCGCTCGGAGCCGGCGACCGGTTGCTCGCGAGCCCGTTGCCGGACGTGGAGGTGGACGACCCGCCTCCAATGGAGGTCCCGGGACCGTTCGAAGGGCCCGTGGACCGGTCGGAGCCCGCAGCCGAATCGACGCACGGAGAGCGGCGGCCGGCGGCAAAAAGCAACCACGGGTCTGCGGAGGCCGAGGCCCGAGAGCGGGACGCGTCTCAGGCGAAGAGAGGGTCGGCGCAGGCTGGTCAGGAGCCGGCAGTCCGCGGAGGCCGCATGATTCCCCACGACGGATGGGAGGAGCGGGCTCCACGGCCGGAGTGCCGGCTCTTCGTGTTCATCGAGGGACGGACCGAGTGGCGGTGCTTCGAGCCATCGGCGTGGTGCAAGAGCGGGCGCTTCGCCGTGCGGATCGAAGTCGTCGCCGGGCGGGTGGTCGGGGTGTGGCCGCTGGGCGCCGCCACCTCCCCATCGCCGGAGGAGCGCCTGTGCGCGGCGGACCTGGTTCGTGGACTCGAGATCGACGATGTCCCGGATGGGGAGCACCGCGCCGAGGTCTTGATCGAGCCGGCCGTTACCGTGCCGCAGCAGTGACCCGCATCAGAAGCTGCCGAGAGCCTCACGTTCATCGTCGAAGACATCGAAGACCGTGATCAGCTGGGTCACCTGGAGGATGTCGGTGATCTTCGGTGACAGATGCATCAGCTTGAGCTGACCACCGCGCTTGGTGACCGTGGTGTAGCAGGCGACCATCTCTCCGATTCCCGAGGAGTCGATCGCCGTCACGCCTCCGAGGTCGAAGAGAATCTTGGTCCGGCCCTGGGCCAGCGCCTCGCTGACGAGCTCGCGAACTTTGACGTCGCCGGTGCCTATGGTGATCTTCCCGCTGAGCTCGATCACGTGAACGTCGCCGATATCACGGGTACTGCTTTTCATCACGCTCTCCTTTTCGTAGACGGTCGCGGGCGACGGGCCGCCGGCGACCGCAGTCAATCATCGGGGTCCTCGTCCGAGCGCTCGAGATCTCGCACCATGACCAGCGAGATGCCGCCCTCTGAGGTGCGGCCGAACTCGACGTGATCCATGAGCTGTCGGATGTAAAAGATACCGCGTCCGTCGGGACGCAACAAGTTGGCCGGATCGGTGGGATCGGGGACGTCCGTGACGTCGAAGCCCTCTCCCTCGTCCTCGACCCTGATGGTGACGGTCGAGTTCTCGATGATGCAGTCGACGCGAACCATCTTGGTCGGGTCCTGGCGGTTGCCGTGGCGGACGGCATTGGCCATCGCTTCGCGGAGCGCGGCGCTCAGCCAGTACTCGGGGTCGTCACCGCACCCCGCGCGTCGGCAGAGGTCGAGCAGGGCCATCTCGGCGACCTCGATGTTCTGGAACCTGCTGGCGAGCAGCAGACTGGCCTTGAAAGCGGTGCCGTCAGTCATACGGACGGCGAGTATAGCAGCGGTCGCCAGCCGAGGATCAATCGGCCGGCAGCTCGTCGTCGTCCTCGTCCTCCTCACCGACCTCCACCATCTGCAGGACCCACTGGTGGAAGTTGGACTCGGCTGCGGAGATCGGCAGCGCAAGGATTTCGGGAAGCTCATAGGAGTGGCACTCGCGGATGGCCTCGGAGACCTGCTCGAAGAGGCTCACGGGGGTCTTGATGAACAGCAGGTACTCGCTATCCTCGCAGACCTTGCCCTTCCATCGATAGATCGACCGGAGGCACGGCACGATGTTGACGCAGGTGGCCAGCCGCCGGGCGATGAGCTCCTCCGAGATCTCCACTGCCTGCTGCTCGGTGCCGACAGAGGTCATGACGAGGGTGATCTTTTCGAGGTCAGTCATGCGCGCACGCTAGCGAAGAACCCCGCGCCAGTCAAGGCGTGTCAGTACCGCCGCAGCAGCCCGACCACGACGCCCTGGACATCGACGTCGGACGCGGCGGCCGTCAACGCCTGCAGCTCGGGGTTCGAAGGCTGCAGCCGCACCCGGCGACCCGCCTCGCGGAAGATCCTCTTCAGTGTCACCTCACCGGCCACCAGCGCGACCACCATGTCGCCCTCTGCCGCACCCTGGCTGCGCTGCACGATCACGAGGTCTCCGTCGTGGATCCCGTCGCCGATCATCGAGTCGCCGCGCACCCGCAGCACGTAGTGATCGCCTCCGCGGAGGAGGTCCGGCGGCACCAGGATCTGTTCATCGTCGGGGAGGGACTCGATCGGAGAACCGGCGGCAACCACACCGTAGAGCGGAAGCTCGGCAGCCATCTGCGGCGGCGGCGACTCGCGATCGACCAGGACGAGACCCCGCTTCTGGTGCTTGTGGCGTGCCAGAAAGCCCTTATTCTCGAGCTGGGCGACGTGCTTCTGGGCGCTGGCGGTGCTCCGGAAACCGAAGGCGTCGGAGATTTCCTGCAAGGTCGGCGCGACACCCTCAGCCGACACGTGCACCTCGATGAAGCGGAGGACATCGCGTTGCCGCTCGGTCAGATAGGTCATCACCCGGCTCCTCATCCCCACCCTAGGTGACAATGAGGCATAAGTCAACACGCTTCGGGGCCGGCGGCGCGCCGCCGGCCCCGAAGCGGGAATGGTCGGGGCGAGTGGATTTGAACCACCGGCCTCACGGTCCCGAACCGTGCGCTCTGCCAGGCTGAGCTACGCCCCGACGGGCGGCTTACTCTAGCCAAATACGGCCCGCGATGCAACCCCGAAATCAGAGCCCGAACAATGTTGCGAGGATCAGGGCGATGGAGATCGGACAGACCCAGCGCACGAAAAAAATCCACAGCCGACTCAGACCGCGGAAGGCGACGGAGGTCGACTCGATCTCGGCCGCCGCCTGCCCCAGGCCCCACACGAAGATCCCGAACAGGCACAACATCAGCGAGCCGAATGCGAGCGAGAGATTGCCCCACACGAAGTCCATGAGGTTGAAGAACCCGGTGACGCCGATGAGGTGGAGGCTCGTGAAGAACTCGATACCCGCCATGTCCATGGCCGAGGGAACGCCGACCGCGAGGGTGGCGCCGCTCACGGTCCACACCGCG
Organism: uncultured Thermoanaerobaculia bacterium; assembly: GCA_964609835.1. Classification (GTDB taxonomy): domain Bacteria; phylum Acidobacteriota; class Thermoanaerobaculia; order Thermoanaerobaculales; family Sulfomarinibacteraceae; genus Sulfomarinibacter. The sequence goes on along the minus strand of CAZSTH010000031.1, from coordinate 29,561 downwards.
CGCGATCTCGGCCACTCGAGCTCGTCGACGAAATAGGCCGTCACGACCTCCAGCAGCGAGACCGTCGACGTCAGCGCAGCCACGCTGAGAAGGAAGAAGAAGACCAGCGCGACCAGCGTGCCGCCGGCCATCTCGGCGAACACCCGCGGCAAGACCTGGAAGATCAACTCTGGCCCGGCGGCCGGATCATGGCCGAGCGCGAAGACGGCCGGGAAGATCATCAACCCGGCAAAGATGGCGATCATGGTATCGAAGACCACGACCCAGGTGCCGCAGTGGAGGATGTCCTGCCGCTTCGAGAGATACGAACCGTAGGTCAGCATGGCGCCCATGCCGAGCGACAGCGAGAAGAACGCCTGCGCCATCGCGCTGAGGATCACGTGCCCGTCGACCTTGGCGAAGTCCGGCATCAGGAACCAGCGCACTCCTTCGATCGCACCCGGGAGAAGCAATCCACGCAAGATGACCGCGCACATGGTCACCAGCAGCAGCGGCATGAGGATCTTCGCCCAGCGTTCGATGCCGCGCTGCACCCCGCCGACCACGACCGTCAGCGTCAGGACCAGGAAGAGCGCGAAGAAGGCGACCGTGCCGAGCGGCGACTGGCTCGGGATCGGCGCGCCACCGCCAATCAAGGTCTGGGCATAGGACACACAATAGGCGACAACCTTGCCCGCAATGACCGCGTAGTAGGAGAGGATGCCGAGGCCCGTGAGCAGGGCGAGATAGCCGAGATAGCGCCAGCGCGTGCCCGGCCGGATCGCCAGGAAGGCCCCGACCGGGTTGCGCTGGGTGGAGCGTCCGAGGCTGATCTCGAGCAGCATCACCGGCAGTGCGATGAAGACCACGCAGACTAGGTAGATGAGAACGAACGCACCGCCGCCGCTCGCACCGGCCACATATGGGAAGCGCCAGATGTTGCCGAGGCCGACCGCGGAGCCTGCCGCGGCGAGGACGAACCCCAGCTGTGAACTCCACTCGCCGCGACCCGAAGGAGCGCTCACGAGGATCCCCCTTCTCCCGTCCCGCCGACCAGCGGGCGATGAGACGCCTTCTCTGCGCCGAAGCTAAAGGACTCGCCCCCGCCTGTCAATCGCGAGGGGGACGGAGACAGCCCTCAGTCCGAGCCGCCCGCCGCGGCTTCGAGGCGCGCCTCGGCGAGCCGCGCCTGCGCATCGAGAGCGTCAAAATCCTCCGCAGAGGCCGATTGCAGACCTTGCCGGGCCTCCGCGAGCTCCGCGCGAGCGGCCGCGACGTCGATCTCGTCGATGGTTTCCGCCACCGTCGCGAGCACCGTCACCCCGTCCGGCTGAACCTCCGCGAACCCGCCTTGAACCACCAGCCGACCGGTCGTCGTGCCGTCGGAGAAACGGACGTGACCGGTGCCGAGGGAGGTCAGAAGCGGCGTGTGGCCCGGCAGGATCCCGAGCTCGCCCTCGGATCCCGGAACCCGAACCTCGCTGGCACGCCTCTCGAGCACCCGCCGGGCCGGGGTGACGACCTCGAGCCTGAGGGAGTCCGCCACCTCAGTCCTCCGCCTTCATGCGCTCGGCCTTCTCGACCGCCTCCTCGATCCCGCCGACGTACAGGAAGGCCTGCTCGGGCAGGTGGTCGTACTCGCCGGCACAGAGTCCCTTGAAGCCCGCGACGGTGTCCTCGACTTTGACGTAGCGTCCCTTGAATCCGGTGAACTGCTCGGCAACGTGGAACGGCTGCGACAGGAAACGCTGGATCTTGCGGGCCCGGCCCACGGTCAGCTTGTCCTCCTCCGACAGCTCGTCGATGCCGAGAATCGCGATGATGTCCTGCAGGTCCTTGTAGCGCTGCAGGATCCGCTGCACCTCGCGGGCCACCATGTAGTGCTCCTCGCCGACCACCGTTGGGTCGAGGATGCGCGAGGTGGATGCCAACGGGTCGACCGCAGGGTAGATGCCGAGCTCGGAGATCTGACGCGACAGCACCGAGGTGGCGTCGAGGTGGGCGAAGGCGGTCGCAGGTGCCGGGTCGGTGAGGTCGTCAGCCGGGACGTAGATCGCCTGCACCGAGGTCACCGAGCCCTTCTTGGTCGAGGTGATGCGCTCCTGGAGCTCGCCCATCTCGGTCGCCAGGTTCGGCTGGTAGCCGACCGCCGACGGCATGCGCCCGAGCAGCGCCGAGACCTCCGAGCCGGCCTGGGTGAAGCGGAAGATGTTGTCGATGAAGAGGAGCACGTCCTGACCTTCGGAGTCGCGGAAGTGCTCGGCCACCGTGAGGCCGGTGAGGCCGACGCGCAGCCGCGCCCCCGGCGGCTCGGTCATCTGGCCGTAGATCAGCGATGCTTTGGAGTTCTCCCAGCTGTCGGGATCGATGACGCCGGCCTCCGTCATCTCGAGCCACAGGTCGTTGCCCTCACGGGTCCGCTCGCCGACACCCGAGAACACCGAAAACCCGCCATGCTGGAGCGCGACGTTGTTGATGAGCTCCATGATGATGACGGTCTTGCCGACCCCGGCGCCCCCGAACAACCCGGTCTTGCCCCCCTTGGTGTAGGGCTCGAGCAGGTCGACGACCTTGATGCCGGTCTCGAACATCTCGGTCTCGGTCGACTGCTCGGACAGCGGTGGCGCCTCGCGATGAATCGGCAGCCGCTCGTCGGTATCCACGGGGCCCTTGCCATCCACCGGGTCGCCGAGCACACCGAGCACGCGCCCTAGGGTCTTGCGTCCGACCGGGACCGAAATCGGGGCCCCGAGGTCGGTCGCTTCCATGCCACGAACCATGCCTTCGGTGGGCTCCATCGCGATGCAGCGGGCGCGGTTCTCGCCGAGGTGCTGCGCGACCTCGACGGTGACGTCGATCGGGACCACCCCCTTGTCCCCGTTGTCGACGATCTTCACCGCGTTCAAAATCGCCGGGAGGTGCTGGTCGGGAAACTCGACATCCACCACCGGGCCGATGATCTGGACCACGCGACCGTTGACTTGCTGGCTCATGTGTTCTCGACTCCCTATCCCTCGAGCGCCTGGGCGCCGGAGACGATCTCGATCAGTTCCTTGGTGATGGCCGCCTGGCGGGTGCGGTTGTAGAGCAGCGTCAGGGCCTCGATCATATCGCCCGCATTGCGGGTGGCCGCGTCCATCGAGGTCATGCGCGCCGCCTGCTCGGCGGCCGCCGAGTCGAGCAGCGCCTTCTGAACCTGGGTTTCGACGTGGCGCGGCAGCAGCTCGGCGAGCAGGGATCGCGCGTCGGGCTCGTACAAATAGTCCACCTGCGACTCGTCGCCGTCGTCGTCGACGGTCGGCGGCTCGATCGGTAACAGCCTCTCGACGGTGACGTCCTGGCGGATCATGTTGACGAAGCTGTTGTAGGCCAGCCACACCGAGTCGATGGCCCCGGAGGTGAAGGCCTCGACGAAATGTTGGCCGAGGCGGGGGCCGTCCTCGTGCGACAGGTTGGTCATCGTGTCGCGCTCGTCGACCACCAGGTTCCACCGTCGGCGCCGGTAGTAGTCGGAGGCCTTGCGGCCGACCACCACCAACTCGGCCTCCGGCCAGCGCTCCGCCTCGAGGTCTTTCTCTACGGTCCGCAACAGGTTGGCGTTGAACGACCCGCACAAACCCTTGTCCGACGAGATCACCACGACCCAGGTCCGGTCACCGTCGTGCTCCTCGAGCAGGGGGTGGCTGAACTCGGTCCGGGCCGCCACGTTGGCCAGCACCTTGGACAGGGTCTCGGCCCACGGCCGCGCCTCGGTGATCGCCTCTTGGGCGCGGCGAAGCTTGGCGGCTGCCACCATCTGCATGGCCTTGGTGATCTGCTGGGTTCCCTTGACGGACTGGATCCGCCGGACGAGATCGCGGGTGTTAGGCAAGGGCGGCCTCCGGGTTCTCTTTGAGGAACAGCTCGGTGGCACCCTCGATCAGCTTCCCGAGCTCCTCCTCGGTCTGCTCGTCGAGCACTCCGGTCTCGATGATCCGGTCGAGCGTTTCGCGGCCGTTGTCGCGAGCGTAGCGGTGGAGGGTCGGCTCGAAGGCGCCGATCGCGGACACCTTCAGCTTGTCGAAGAAGCCCCTGGTGCCGGCAAAGATCGAGACGATCTGCAGCTCGACCGGGATCGGGTTGTACTGGCCCTGCTTGAGGACCTCCATCAACCGTTCGCCGCGAGCGAGCTGGCGCTGGGTCGCCTTGTCGAGATCGGAGCCGAACTGGGCGAAGGCCGCCAGCTCGCGGTACTGAGCGAGGTCGAGTCGAAGCGAGCCTGCGATCGCCTTCATGGCCTTGATCTGGGCGTTGCCGCCGACGCGGCTGACCGACAAGCCGACGTTCACGGCCGGCCGCTGTCCGGCGAAAAACAGGTCCGACTCGAGGTAGATCTGGCCGTCCGTGATCGAGATGACGTTGGTGGGGATATAGGCCGAGACGTCTCCCATCTGGGTTTCGATCACCGGAAGCGCGGTGAGGCTGCCGCCGCCGAGCTCATCGTTGAGCTTCGCTGCGCGCTCCAGGAGCCGCGAGTGGAGGTAGAACACATCGCCGGGGTAAGCCTCGCGACCGGGCGGCCGACGCAGCAGCAGCGAGATCTCACGGTAGGCCTGCGCGTGCTTGGTGAGGTCGTCGTAGAAGCAGATGGCGTGCTGCTGGTTGTACATGAAGTACTCGCCGATCGCGGCGCCGGCGTAGGGAGCGAGGTACTGCAACGGCGCCGGCTCGGAGGCAGTGGCCGAGACCACGATCGTATGCTCCATGGCGCCGTTCCTCTCGAGCGTCGCGATGACCTGGGCGACTGTCGACGCCTTCTGCCCGATCGCCACGTAGATGCAGATGTTGCCGGTGCCCTTCTGATTGATCATGGAATCGAGGATCACCGCCGTCTTGCCGGTCTGGCGGTCGCCGATGATGAGCTCGCGCTGACCGCGGCCGATCGGGATCATCGAGTCGATCGCCTTGATGCCGGTCTGCATCGGCTGCTTCACCGGCTGGCGGGCGACAACGCCGGGGGCGGTGCGCTCGAGCGGGTAGCGCTCGCTGGATTCCACCGGGCCCTTGCCGTCGAGGGGACGGCCGAGGGGGTCGACCACCCGCCCGACCACGCCGGGGCCGACCGGGATGTCGAGGATGCGTCCCGTGCGCTTCGCCTCGTCTCCCTCCTCGACGAGATGGACCTCGCCCATCAGCACGCAACCGACGTTGTCGTCCTCGAGGTTGAGGGCGAGGCCATAGACGTCGTGCGGCAGCTCGACGAGCTCGCCCGCCATGACCCCGTCGAGGCCGTAGATCCGGGCGATGCCGTCACCGACCGAGATCACCGTGCCGACCTCGGACATGTCGATGGTGGTTTCGAAGCCTTCGATTTGACGTCGGATGATGTCCGCGATTTCGGCGGCCTTGATCTGCATGCTCTTACCCCTGTTCGCTCTCGAGTTGTCTGCTCAAGCGGTCCAAATCACCAGCCAGCGAGCCGTCAAAGACCCGCGAGCCCACCTGAAGCTTGAAACCACCGAGAAGATCCCGGTTGGCGATGAAGTCAGCCACGACCTCGGAGCCCTCATGAACGGCGACGGTTTGCAGCAGCCGCTCACGGTCGTCGGGCGCGAGTTCGCTCGCGGTCTCGATCTTCGCCCGCACCCGTCCGAGGCTGCGATCGACCCGCTCGCGGTAGGCCACCGCGATGTCCCGCATGTGGAGCATCCGATAGTGCGCCTGAACCACGTGCAGGAAGCGCCGGGTCGGCTCGCCGATGTCAAGCTCGTCGAGCACCGCATCGAGGATCCGAGACTTGCGCTCATGGTCGACGATCGGCGTCACGAGCACGCGCAGGAACTCGGGCACTTGGTGCAGCGCCTCGGCAACCCGGTCGAGCTCCTCGGCGACCGCCTCGGCGCGCTCCGGGTGCGATGCCTGGACGACGCTGAGCAGCGCTTTGGCATACGGGAGTGCGCGAAATCGTGCCATCGTCACCCCTTCTTCTCGAGCCGCGCCATGTGGTCGAGGCTCTTCTCGAGGACTCGTTGCCGGTCCTCTTCGGTCATCTCCCGCCGCAGCAGGTCCCGCGCCATCTGCGCCGTCAGCTCGGCGGTGTCCTCCGCGAGTCGGGCGCGGGTCTCCGCTTCGCGACGCGCAATCTCCTCGTCGACGCGGCGCAGGAATCGCTCCTCGTCCTTCACCGCCTGCTCGGCGATGCGCGCCGCCTCCTCGGCACCATCCGTGGCGGCCTTGGCGCGCAGCTCCTCGACCTCGCGCTCGACCTCCGCGAGGCGCTTGCCCACCTCCGCCTGCAGACGGTCCGCCTCTTCCAACTGCTGGCGCGCGTGACGGAGTTCCTCGGCAATACCCTCGCGGCGGGTCTCCAGATAGGCGCCGATCGGCCGACCGACGAAGCGGTACAGCAGATAGGAGAACAGGGTCAGGTTGAGGGAGAACAGGAACGGCAGGACCGATTCAGGGATGCCGAACTGGTTCTCCCCGAGCTCGACGAAAAAGGTGAAGCCGTAGAAACACGCCCAAACGATGAGCCATGGAAACAGGCTCTTCACCCGCGCACCTCCCGTCCCAGCAACCGCCCCGCCAGCAGCTGCGCCAGCTCTCCGGCCCGCCGACGCAGCTCCTCGCGCGCCGCACCGGCCTCCTGTTCGAGCGTGCCGAGGGCCGTGCTCAGGCGATCATCGGCGCGGTTCCGGGCACCGTCGAGGGTCTGCTGCCGCTCGTCCATGGCCTGCTGACGAGCTTCCGCGCGAACGGTCGCCGCTTCCTGAGCTGCGGAGGTCAGGTTCTCCTCGACCCGGGCAACTGCGGCCACGAACTCATCGTTCTTCGCCGTCCACTCCTGCTGTGCGCCGTCGATCCGCCGCCGCCGTTCCTCGATGACACCACCCACTGGTTGGATGAGAAACCGATGGACCAGCCAGAGCGTGACCCAGAAGCACAGCATGACGAAGACGAGAGATAGATTGATCTCGATCATCGACCGCCCCCGGCTCGATCCTCTCCCATGCTCGGCATGGGGCGGTTCACGCTAACAAATTCACCCAACACGGTCAAGATGACGTTGGAGCTTTTGTTGTGTTTTTTTTCACACTCTTCGAGTCCATGCTCACGGAGCCCTCGAGGAAGGCCCCGTCCTCCATCACGAGAGACGGCGCCGAGATGTCGGCCCACACCCTCGCCGTGGCATGGAGCTGGACGAGATCGGTTGCACGGATGGAGCCGCGCACCTCGCCACCGATCACGCAGCGACCGACCTCGAGCTCCCCCTCCACCACACCGCCTTCTCCCACGACCAGCTCGGAGCTCGAGCGCACCGTCCCCTCGATCCTGCCGTCGACCCGGAAGTAGGTCTGGAACTCGAGCTCGCCGCGGATCGTGCAGCCCGAATCGACGAAGCCGTTGAGTGAATCTCCGCCTCTCGCCATCAGTCATCCTCCATCAGCAGTTCGTAGACCCGCAGGAGCTCCTCCTGGTCCGAGCACGAGATCGCAATGGTGCCGCCGCGGCCGCGGCTCCGGATCGCGACCCGGGCGCCGAGGCGCAGCGAGAGCTTCTCCTCGGCGGCCACCAGGTTGGGGTCGCGCGCGGGCGCCGAGCCGCGCGCGCGGCGCGTCGTCGCCGCCGCCCGCGTCGACCGGGCCGCACGCTCGAGGTCGCGCACACTGAGTCCTTCGGTGATGACCCGGTCGGCCCACTTCCGCCGATCGTTCGCCGGCAGCGCCAGCAGTGCGCGGCCGTGTCCCGCCGACAGAGCCCCAGTTTCCACCAGCTCCTGGAGCTCCGGCTCGAGCTTGAGCAGGCGGAGAGAGTTGGCGATGGTGCTGCGATCCATGCCCACCCGCCCGGCGATCTCGGCCTGAGAGAGACCGAGGCTCGATCGCAGATGATCGAAGGCTCGCGCCTCCTCCAGGGGCGTCAGGTCGCGTCGCTGGAGGTTTTCGACCAGCGCCAGCTCGAGCTGCTGATCGTCGTCGAGCCGCTCCCGGATCACCGCGGGCACCACCGCGAGACCCGCCATCCTGGCGGCCCGCCACCGCCGCTCCCCGGTGACGATGAGATAGTGGTCCGCGCCGCCCTCGCTCACCAGGAGCGGCTGCAGCACCCCGTGCCTGCGGATCGAGTCGGCGAGCTCGCCAAGCGCCTCCTCGTCGAATCGCTGGCGTGGCTGCCGGGGGTTCGGGCGCAGGCGATCAACGGCGATCTCGGCCAGTCCGGCTCGCGCGCGGGGGGTGTCCGGGATGAGCGCCTTCAGCCCACGGCCGAGCGCCTGTTTCGCGGTCATCGCAGTGACTCCATTCTCTCTAGGAACTCCCGGCCCAGTCGGAGGTAGGCCTGGGAGCCGCTGCTCCGGAGATCATAGGCGTGGATCGGCCGGCCGAAGGACGGGGCCTCCGCGAGACGGACATTTCGCGGCACCACCGATTCGAACACCAGATCGCCGAATACGGCACGCACCTCGTCGGCCACCTGCTGGGCGAGGTTCGTCCGCTCGTCATACATGGTCAGGAGCACGCCGTCGATGGAGAGGTCCGGATTCAAGTATCGGCGAACCTCGTCGACCGTCGCCATCAGCTTGGACACGCCCTCCATGGCGAAGTACTCGCACTGGATCGGCACCAGCAGGGCATCGGCGGCGACGAGCGCGTTGACCGTCAACAGTCCGAGAGAAGGCGGGCAGTCGACGAGCGCGAAGTCCCAGCCGTCCGCGCCCTCGCCGGTGAGAGCATCGCGGAGGCGGAACTCGCGGCCGACCATGCCCACCAGCTCGACCTCGGCGCCCGCCAGATCCGGGGTTGCAGGCAACACCGCGAGGTGCGGGAATTCGGACGCCCGCACCGCATTCGTCACCGTTGATTCTCCCAGCAGCACGTGGTACGAGGTCGGGGGACCGGTCTCGACCCCGAAGCCGAGACCCGAGCTGCAGTTGGACTGCGGGTCGAGGTCGACGAGCACGGTGCGCCGTTCGTACGCGGCGAGCGCCGCACCGAGGTTGATGGTGGTCGTGGTCTTGCCGACGCCGCCCTTCTGGTTGGCGACCGCGATGATCCTCGCCCGCCCCATCACACCCACCGCCCAGGATGGGGTCTGCGCGCAGCGGGCGCCGCCGGGCGGCGCCGACACCGGGCCACCGCCGCAACCGATCGCAGCCTCGAGGGGTGCGCACCGGCGGTCGTTTCGGGGGTGTGTTTCACGTGAAACATGGTTGCAGCCGAACCAGCCGGCCGCGGTCGAGGCCAGGCAACGGCGAGCTTACCACATGCCATCCTTCGGCCGCTTCGAGCTCGGCGGCGACAGCGGCTGTCGTCCACAGGAGAACCTGGCCGCCGTCGCGGACTCGCCGCCGCGACCACTCAGCCACCTTCCAGTGGTGCCCCACCGCTCGCACGGTGATGACATCCCACGGTGCACCCGCCGGCAACTCGTGGTACCGGCACCGTTCCACTTCCGCGTCCAGACCGAGCTCTCGGATCACCATGCGGAGGAACGCCCACCGCTTCTGGCGCGGCTCCACGAGGCATCCTTCCAGCCCCTCCGCGACCGCCAGCAGCGGAACCCCCGGGAGCCCGCCGCCGCTTCCGATGTCGAGCAACCGCCGCGCGGGCCCGAGCAGCGGGACCGCCGCCAGCGCCTCACCGATGTGGCGGCTCGCCAGCTCCTCCCGGCTCGCGAATCGCACCAGGTTGTGACGCGCCGACCAGCGCTCGAGCAGCTCGGCGTATTTCACGAGCCTCACCAACCCGTCACCGGTCGCATACCGCGCCAGCAGCTCAGTGTAATGGGCGCTCATGCCCCGCCGAACCGGCCCGCGAGGATGGCGAGCGCGGCCGGGGTCATCGCGGCCAACCTCTCAGCCTCGGCCAGGGTCCGCGGTCGCTCTCGGTCGAGGGCCTCGGCCACTTCCCGCGACAGCCCGGGGATCCGATCGGGCTCGAAATCAGGCGGAAACTCCATCTCGCGGAGCCGCCGCACCCGCCGCCGCTCGCGCTCGCTGCGTTCGAGGTACCCTCCGTAGCGCAGCCGGCCCAGAATGATCCGCCGGTCCTCGGCCCCGAGGCCGGCCAGCTGCGGGAGCCGCGCCGACAGCGCCGCTCCGTCCACATCGTGCCGCAGCAGAAGCTGCGCCCAGGTCGCCGGCCCCGCGATCTCGATGCCCGCGAGCTCCGAGACCTCCGCTCGGGTTTCGCGATTCGGCGTCAGCCGTGCGGTTTCCAACTGCTCTTGCACCAACCGCCGGGCCGCCCACCGCTCGCGTTCCACGTGAAACGCCTCGCGGCGAACCAGCCCGAGGTCGTGACCGATCGCCATCAACCGCTCGCGAGCCGAGTCCACGCCAAACAGAAGACGGTGCTCGGCGCGCGACGTCATCATCCGATACGGCTCCCGGTGGTCGCGAGTGCTGATGTCGTCCACCAGCACTCCGACGTAGCCGTCCTCGCGAGCCGGCACCCACCACGGCTGGTCCAGGCGTGACCTGGCCGCGTTGATCCCCGCCACCAGACCGAGGGCGGCCGCCTCCTCGTATCCGGACGTGCCCACCACCTGTCCGGCCAGGAAGAGACCGGGGACCTCTCGAGCCGCCATCGTCGGCCACACCTGCCGCGGTGCGATGACGTCGTACTCCACCGCGTAACCGTGCTGCAGGAACTCCGCGCGCCGCAAGCCGGGCACCTCACGGACGACCCGCTCCTGCACATCGACCGGGAGGCTTGTCGACAGGCCGTTGACGTAGATCCGCTCCGAGCTCACTCCCTCCGGCTCGAGGAACACGACGTGCCGCTCGTGGTGCGGAAAACGCACCACCTTGTCCTCGATCGACGGGCAGTAACGCGGACCGACGCCCTCGATCACACCGCTGAACAGCGGTGACCGGTCGAGGTTTTCCAAAATCACGGAACGGATCGACGGCGGCGTCCTCGTGATCCAGCACGGCTCGCGGTTGAGCACCCGCCGCGTCCGCCAGGAGAACGGCCTTGGCTCGCTGTCCCCGGGCTGCTCGTCGAGCTCCGCGAGGTCGAGGCTCGACCGCAGGAGTCGCGGCGGGGTCCCGGTCTTGAAGCGCCGCAGCTCGAGCCCGAGCGACTCCAGCTTGCCACCGAGACGGGTGCTCGGTCGTTCTCCGAGCCGCCCGCCCGGTTGCCGGCGGTCACCGCTGTGGAGGACCCCGCCGAGAAAGGTCCCGGTCGTGACGACCACCGCCACAGCCTCGAGCCGCCGGCCGTTCTCGAGCACCACGCCCCGCACGCGGCGGTCGTCGGCCACCAGATCGACGACTTCCGCCTCGACGATCTCCAGGCCGGGCATTCCCGCCACGACCCGCCGCATGAGATCCCGGTAGCGTGCCTTGTCGCACTGCGCGCGCGGACCCCAGACCGCCGGCCCGCGCGAGCGGTTCAGCACCCGGAAGTGTATGCCGGCGCGGTCCGCCGCCCACCCCTGAAGGCCCCCGAGCGCGTCCACCTCCGCCACCAGATGCCCTTTGCCGATCCCGCCGACTGCAGGGTTGCACGGCATCTCCGCGATCCTCTCCCGCCGCAGCGTCACCAGCTGCACCACCGCACCCAACCGCGCGGCGGCGGCGGCAGCCTCGCAGCCCGCGTGCCCCGCACCGATCACGATGACCTTCGGAGCCCCCATCCTCACTTCCCGATGCAAAACTCGTGGTAGATCTCGTCCAGCACGTCCTCTGTCAGCACCTCGCCCACCAGCTCCGCAACGGCTTGCGAGGCCCACCGGAGATTCTCGGCCGCGATTTCCGGGTCGCCGGCCGGACACCGTTCGAGCTCCCGCCGCGCACGCTCCAGCGCCGCGGCATGGCGAGCCCCTATCAACACCGCGTCCACCGCGGCCTCTGGGTCGCCGGCCACCGCCAACCGCACCCGATCGACCACGGCGCCGACCCCCTCGCCGCTCACACACGACAGCCGCAGCCATCCCCGCTCGCCGCCGCCGTCCGGATCGAGGTCCGCCTTGGACCGAACCCGAATCAGCTCCGTCCCACCCTGACCCAGAACCCGCCATCCGCGACCGCGCGAGGGCGCGTCCACCGCCTCCAGCCAGACCACCACGTCGGCGGCCGCGCCCGCCGCAAGCGCTCGCCGATGTCCCTCGGCTTCGATGTCGTTTCCGGCCGCCCTCAAGCCCGCCGTGTCCGCCACCACCACCGGCCGCCCGGCGATCTCGAGTTCGGTTTCCACGACGTCCCGCGTGGTCCCGGGATGGGGCGAAACAATGGACCGCGAAAAGCCACATAAAACGTTGAAAAAAGTAGATTTGCCAGAGTTCGGCGGGCCTGCGATGGCAACCCGCATGCGGTCTCGGAGCCGCGCCCCGGAGCCTGCCGTCGCCAGCAGGCCGTCAATACGCCGACGACATTCCGCCACGGCGGCCGCCACCCCCCCTTCAGCTACCGAGAGGCCCTGGCCCTCGAAATCGAGGGCCGCCTCGGCCTTCGCCCTGGCTTCCACCAGGGCCCCCCGCAGCTCGGCGCACGCCGCCGACAGCTCGCCCGCCAGCTGGCGCCGAGCATTCCGCAGCTGCGCGGCGGTCTCCGCTGCCACCAAATCGCGCACCGCCTCGGCCTGCAAAACGTCCATCTTGCCGTTGGCCACAGCGCGGCGGGTAAACTCTCCGGGCTGCGCCGGCCGCGCTCCGGCGCCGGTGAACGCGTCGATGATCCGTGCCGTCAAGTAGGGCGAGCCGTGGACCGTGAGTTCGAGCATGTCCTCACCCGTGTAGGAGCGCGGCGCGGCGTACCTGACGCCGACGCCCGTCTCGAGCAGCTCGCCGCTGCGGTCGCGGACCGTTGTCAGCGTGGCGACCCGCGGCACGGCCGCCTCGAGCGCCGGGCACACGGCCGCGGCCAGGTGATTCGCCCGCGGCCCGCTGACGCGCACGATCGCCAGCGCCGATCGCCCGCGGCCGGTGGCGACGGCGACGATGGTGTCAGCGCCGCCGACGAGGGCGGATGACAATCCGTTTGAGGAAGCCGTCGCCATCGGACTCGGTTTCGACCCCGGGGTCGTCGGCGAGCGCCAAGTGGATGTCACGACGCGCGGCCGGCGTCAACGGTCCGAGCGTCACCGGCGCACCGCGCCGCAAGGCCTCGTCGGCTGCGGCCTCGGCGCGCTCCTGAAGCTCGCTGGCCCGGCGCTGCTTGAAACCCTCGCAATCCAGATGCACGGGGAGATGGTGCATCAGCCGCCGATTGAGCACTCGGTTACCCAGATACTGGAGGGCGTCGAGGCCGCGGCCTCCCGATCCCGTCAGGATACCGACGTCGCCGCCGCGAAGCTCGCCCTCGAGCGCCTCCTCGCCGATCTCCAGCCTGACGTTGAGATCGAGTTCGCCGGCCCGGAAGGTTTCGGACAGGAACAGCCCGAGGACCGCGATCGGGTCGATCTCGGCCTCGACGACGGCCTCGCCACCTGCGGTTTCGACGACTTCGTAGCGCAGCTCCTCGAGCCGTGCCCGGAGTTCCTCACAAGCGGCGCTCAGGGCCTGGTCGAGGTTGCGGCCGACGAATCGCTGGCTCGAATTCATTTCTTGGCTCCCCCTCGCCGCTTGCGTTGCAGGCCCTTGCGCTCCCCCACCAGGTGCAGGGTGATCTCCTGCTGGAGGATGGTGATCACGTTGTTGCTCAGCCAGTAGAGCACGAGCCCGGCGGGGAACTGCAGGAACATGATTCCGAAGATCAGCGGCATCATCCGCATAATCCGCTGCTGCTGCGGATCCCCGGCCTGCGGCGCCAGCCGTTGCTGGAGCCACATGGTCGCCGTCATCAGCACCGGCGTCACGTACAGCGGATCCTTCGCCGACAGATCCGTGATCCATAACATGAACGGGGCGTGGCGAAGCTCGATGGCATGGAGGAAGAGCTGGTACAGAGCCCACAGAAGCGGCAGTTGGACCAGCAGCGGCAGACAGCCGGCCATCGGGTTGACCCCCTCCGTCTTGTAAAGCGCCATCATTTCCTGGTTCATCTTGGCGCGCGCCTGGGGATCACCCTTCTTCTTCTTGTACTTGGCCTGGATCTCCTTGACCTTCGGCTGGACCTTCGCCATCTTGCGCATTGAGACCGTCGACGTGTGCATCAGGGGAAAGAGCACGATGCGGATGCCGAGCGTCAGCAGGATGATCGCGAGACCCCAGTTTGCCGCCCAGCCGTGGATCCACCGCAGCGCCTTGAGGAAGAACACCGAGATCGGGTGAAAGAAACCGAAGTCGAGGGTCCGATCGATGCCCTGATCGATCTGTTGCAGGAGGTCATACTCCTTGGGCGCGCCCAACAGCTGCCCGCGGAGCTCGCCATCGGACGGCACCACCGAGATCCTCAGGACGCGCTCCGGATCCTCGCCGTCGGCGCCAACTTCCAGCGGCTCGAATTGCACCTCCTCCACCGCCCCGCGGGGGCGCAGGAGATTGAGGAAATAGGCGTCCTCGAACCCCGCGAAGGTCAATGAGCTGGGGCGGATGACCTGCGTCGCCTTCACCTTCCGGCGCTTCAGCCGCTCGACCTCGCCATCGGCGAGGACAATCCCTTCGCCCCACAGCGCCAGCCGGCTGTTGCGCTCCGTTTCACCGAGGTCGCGCATCCCGGTGCCGACGCTGATCGGCGCGGCGGCGTCGCGGCCGGTCGCGATCACTTCCACGTCGAGGCCGTATCCCGCGCCGCTGAGCCCGATCCGCTTCGACACCGCGTTGCCGGCTCCGTCCGCCCACAGCAGCTCGACGCCGTCGGCGGCCGGCTCGAGCGCATATAGGCGCTCGTCCGGCCCGCCGTCGCTCACCAACTGAAGCGGCAGCGCGGCGGCCGGCAACGGTACCGTCTGCACCAGGTCGAGGACCTCGCCGCTGTCGTCGTCGTACTTCAGGAGCTGATATGAGGCAATCGCCGCGCCTCGGTTGGTCACCACGACCCGGATGTTCTCGTTGGTGAGGGTGACCTCTTCGATTCGGTCGGAAGATCGCGGCTCGGCCACTGTTGGCGGCGACGCCGGCGCGGCCTCGGTCGTCTCGTCCGCTGCCGTCGGGAGCGGCCCGGCCGTGGCCGTGGCCGTCGGCGCGGGGCCCACGCGATCCGGAGCCGGGCGCACCGGAGCCTGCGGTGGAGGGAAGAGGATCGACCACGCCAGCAGGATAGCCGCCGAGATCACGAACGCCAGGAGCAGTCGTCGTTCCATATCGGTCCGTTTCTTCCGACTCCTCGGATCCCCCCTAGCGCCCGCCGACCCGGGGCCCGTTCGGGCGCCGCGCCATGGCGCGCCTGACCACGGTGATGAAGTCGCGCTCGAGGTCGCACCAGGCGACCTCCGCGCACCCTGCCTTGGCGTTCACCACCATGTCCCAGCGCTCGGCCGACATCGTGTCGCGGTGGAGGCGATACAACTCTCTGAGCCGCCGCTTGCACCTCGCCCGACGAACGGCGGTCCCTACCCGTCGCGTAGCGGTCACACCGAAGCGGCCCTGCCCGGGAAGAACAAAGATCACAACGTGACGTCCGCTGGCTCGCTCGCCGTCGCGGTACACCCTTTGGAAGTCGGCCCGCCGCTTGATTCGCGCGCCGGGTGGGAATCCAAAGCCGCGCTCAGACGGCAACCCGCTTGCGCCCCTTGCGCCGGCGAGAGCGCAGCACTCTGCGGCCTCCCTTGGAGCGCATTCTGACGCGGAATCCGTGGGTTTTCTTGCGCTTGCGGTTGTTCGGCTGAAACGTCCTTTTCATGGTCCACTCTTTTCCAAGCAATCGAGCGCGACACCATATCGTACGCCATCTGGGGTGTCAACTCCACTCGACATGGTCTGTGCTAGCCTACGACGATGGAACACTGGCGTCAGCTCCAGACCCACCTCCGACAGATGATGGGCGACGAGGAGTACGACACCTGGATCGCGCCGTTGGAGGTCGTCAACACCGATCCTTCGAACCTCACGCTGACGACCGACAACCACATTGTCAATGACTGGGTCCGTGACCATCTGCTGCGCGACATCGAGACCGTCGCCCGCAGCCAGTTCGGCGCCGAGTTCAGGGTCCACATGAAAGCCGGCGGGAGCTCGGAAACCGTGGAACCGGACGCGGGCGTTGCTCAGGTCACCAATTTGAAAACCCACCCATTCAACCCCCGATTCACCTTCGAGCGTTTCGTGATCGGCACCTCCAACCAGTTCGCGGCGGCAGCAGCCGAGGCGGTCGCGGACCGGCCCGGCAAGGCCTACAATCCCCTCTACCTCTACGGTGGCTCCGGGCTCGGCAAGACCCACCTCCTGCACGCGGTCGCCAATTCTCTGCGCAACGCTCCCCTCAAGGTCGTCTACCTGACCACCGAGCAGTTCGTCAACGAGCTCATCAACTGCATTCGACACAAGCGGATGGATGCCTTCCGCCAGACCTTCCGCGGTGTCGATCTCCTGCTCCTCGATGACATCCAGTTCATCGCCGGCAAGGAGCGCACTCAGGAGGAGTTTTTCCACACCTTCAACACGCTGCAGTCCACAGGGAGGCAGGTCGTCTTCACCTCCGACGCGCGCCCGTCCGACATCCCCGGGCTCGAGGAGCGCCTGCGATCGCGGTTCCTGCAGGGCCTGCTCGCCGACATTCAACCTCCGGATCTCGAAACCCGGTGCGCGATCCTTCGTGAGAAGGCGCGCGCCGCGGGGTGTGAGCTTTCCGAGGACGTCGTGCTGTTCATCTCGCGCCGCGTCCAGAACAATGTCCGCGAGCTCGAGGGCTGCCTCAACCGCACCATCGCCTACGCCCACCTCAAGAACACCAAGATCACGATCGATGTCGTCCGAATGGCTCTCTACGAGCTCTTGCCCGACGACCGCACGACCTCTCCCTCGGACATCATCCGCTTCGTCGCCCAGCACTACGGCATCCGCGTTGCCGATCTCAAGGGTCGCTCCAACCGGCGTTCGATCGCGCTCCCCCGCCAGGTCGCGATGTACCTGATCCGAGAGATCCTGGCGCTGAGCTTTCCGGAAATCGGCAAAATCTTTTCCAAACACCACACGACCATCATGTACGCTGTCGACAGCGTCCAGAAGATGCGCCAGTCGAACCCCGATTTCGACGCCACCCTGACCTCGTTTCGCGAACACTTCGCCTGAGAACCTCCAGGGGCGTGTGGAAACTCTGTGAGAGGGTTGTGAAATCCTGTGGACGGCGGCCGAACGTCACAGCTGTCCACAGCCTTCCCAGAACCGTTTTCACAAGAAGATGCCGAATTGAAGTGATTATATTCTAATAATTTATGTTCAACATACACAGTTTGAACAGCCTCGACGACGATGACGAACCATGTTATATTTCGCCTCGGAAAGTACGTCGTCGTCAGGAGAAAGGGCAGTTGATGGAACTCAAACTGCAGCGCAACCTGGCCCTCCAAGAGCTGTCGATTCTCCAGGGTGTGGTCGAACACCGCACCACGATCCCGATTCTCTCCAGCATCTTGGTCGAGGCCGTTGAGAACCGCCTCAAGATGGTGGCCACCGACCTCGACATGACGATCATCACCGAGTGTCCCGCTGCGGTACACGGCGGTGGCCGCGCCACCCTTGAAAGCAAGGTCTTCCAGAATCTGGTTCGCAGCCTCCCGGAGGAAGAGTTTTCGCTCCGTCAGGACGGAGATGCGATCGAGATCTTCTGTGGGCGGTTTCACTCGCGGATGTCGGTCAGCGACCCTGCCGAGTACCCGACCGTGCCCGAGGTCCCCGAGCCCGGTGACTACACCCTGTCGCTGGACCTGTTCCAGCTGATGCTCGACCGGGTCGCATTCGCCATCACCAAGGACGATCCCAAGTTCCAGCTCAACGGCGCCCTGGTCAAGATGGTGCCTGAAGAAATCGAGATCGCGGCCACCGACGGCCACCGACTGGCGATGGTTCGAGCCAAGGCACCGGGTGCGAGCCCGCCGTTCGAGCAGCAGCTGTTTCCGCGCAAGCTGCTCGCGGAGTTCGCTCGCTTCGGCGACGACGAGGTCACGATCGCAGCCAGTGACAATCACCTCGGTTTTCTGATGGGAGAACGGACCCTGGTGTCGCGCATCGTCGAGCTCCGCTTTCCGCAGTACGAGCGCGTGATCGTGCGGGACAACCCGAGTCGGGCGCGCATCGACCGCAAGGAGCTGCTGGCCTCACTACGTCGAGTCAGCCTGATGGCTCACGAGAAGGCCCGGGGAGTACGATTTCGCTTCGGTTCCGGTGGTGAGCTGACCCTGATTTCGATCGGCTACGACAGGGGCAGCGCGGAGGAGACCTTGACGGTGACCTATCAGGGCGAGGGTCTCGAGATAGCGCTCAACTCGGCGTACATGATCGACGTGCTCCAGGTCCTGGAGTGCGACCAGGTGGAGTTGCAGCTGCGCGACAGCGGCACGCAATGCGTCGTGGTGCCGGTGGATGACGATCCGCGCCTCGAGGAGTACATCTACGTGGTCATGCCGATGCGTCTGTGAAGTCGACGACAGCGGACCGGTCATCTCGTCATTCGATGCCCGAAATCGAGCTCGATCCGATCAGAGCCGCGATGCGACTGACTGATCTCACGGTTCGCAATTTTCGCAATCTCGAACTCGAGGGTCTGTCGCTGCACGGTGGTCGGACAGTCATTCTCGGCGCGAACGGGGTCGGCAAGACGAGCCTCCTCGAGGCGGTCACGGTGCTCGGCAATCTGCGGTCGTTCCGCACCTCGAACCCGCGGCGGTTCGTGCGTCATGGAGAACGACGGTACCGGTTGGAAGGCCGGGTGGATGGCGGTCGCGGTGGGCGTCTCGAGGTCGACGGGGAGATCGGACAGCCCCACCGTCGCGCTCTCGCCATCGACGGTCGGCGGGCAGAGCTCGAGGAGTACCTCCAGATCCTGCCCTGTTTCGCGCTCAGCGGGGCTGACCGCGACCTCGTCTACGGACCACCCCAGGAACGCCGGTCCCTCCTCGATCGTCTGTTGTTCCTGTTGCGGCCGGCCTATATCGATGACCTGAGGTCCTACCGGAGGGCGCTCCGCCAGCGCAATGCGGCGCTCGCCTGCGGCGCCACCGATGGCGAGGTCGCGGCCTGGGAAGCGCCTCTGGCGAGGACCGCGGCACGAGTTCTCAAAGCCCGCTCGCTGGGTGCTGGGATCCTCTCCGAGCTCTTCACTGACGTCTATCCGCGGCTCGCGGGCAGCTCGTCCCCGACCATCGATGTCGAGCTTCGGGATGAGGCCTGGTTGACGGATGGTGCGGACGATGATGAGGTGGAAGTTCTCTATCAACAGCGGTATAATGAGACCCGGGCTCGGGACCGTCATTCGGGATTCACCCAGGACGGTCCGCACCGCCACGACGTGATCCTCCGGTCGCAGGGTCGGGAAGCACGTTACCTTCTGAGTTCGGGTCAGGCGAAGGTCGTCGCCGCAGCCCTGCGGCTGGCGACTCTCGCGCGTGTGGAAAGGGAGCGATGTGAGCTGTGCCCGGTCATCATTGATGATGTCGATGCCGAGCTCGACCGCGGGGCCCTGGACCGCTTGTTGCGGTACCTAGGCGGCGACCGCCAGATTCTTCTCTCGAGCACCAGCGAGGCGGTGGCCGAGATGGCAGGACGAGAGACGCAGAAAATCCGGCTCGACAACGGGACGAGGGTCCCCCAGGAGACGTCTCCGAATGTCTGATCAGTACAACGCGAAGAGCATCAAGGTCCTGAAGGGCCAGGAAGCGGTCCGTAAACGCCCCGGGATGTACATCGGAGACGTCGACGATATCTCCGGCCTCCACCACATGGTGTGGGAGGTCGTGGACAATTCGATCGACGAGGCCCAGGCGGGCCACTGCGACAAAATCTCGGTGACTATCCACGCCGACCAGACTGTGACCGTGATTGACAACGGCAGGGGCATCCCGGTCGACACCCACCTGGAGTCGGGTCGGTCGGCCGCCGAGGTCATCATGACCGAGCTGCATGCCGGCGGGAAGTTCGACAGCAATTCCTACAAGGTCTCCGGTGGGCTGCACGGCGTCGGGGTCAGCGTTGTCAACTTCCTCGCCGAGTGGCTGAGGTTGGAGATCCACCGCGATGGGACCGTGTGGGAGCAGATGTTCCACCGCGGCGTCCCCCAGGGCGCACTCAAACCGGTCGGCACCACCACCCGCACCGGCACCCACATCACGTTCAAGCCCGACCCCGAGATCTTCACCGTCCTCGAATTCCATCCCGACCTCCTGGTGCGCCACCTGCGCGAGCTCGCCTTCCTCAACTCCGGAGTCGTCATCCATTTTGCCGACGAGATCAGCGAACGCGAAGAGGTCTATCATTTCGAGGGGGGCCTGCAGGAGTTCACCCGGTATCTCAACCGCACCAAATCCCCGCTTCACGAAGCCCCGATCTGCCTCACCGACAGCAATGACGACGGTGAGGAGATCGAGGTCGCGCTGCAATGGCACGACGGCTACAGCGAGAACGTCCTCGCCTTCACCAACACCGTCTTCAACCGCGACGGCGGCACCCACCTGTCGGGCTTCCGAGCCGCCCTCACCCGCACCATCAACGTCTATGCGCAGGCACACGGGCTCCTCAAGGGCCTCAAGGAGAACTTCTCCGGCGAGGATGTTCGCGAGGGCTTGACCGCGGTCATCGCGGTGCGTATCCAAGAGCCCCGCTTCTCGTCGCAGACCAAGGACAAGCTGGTCTCTTCAGCCGTCAAGGGCTGGGTTGAATCGGTCATCAACGAGCGGCTCGCGACCTACTTCGAAGAGCACCCGGCGATCGCGCGCAGCATCGTCTCCAAGTGCACCGATGCGGCCCGCGCCCGAGAGGCCGCGAGGAACGCGCGCGAGCTCACTCGGCGTAAGAGCGCGCTCGAGACCTCGGCGCTCCCGGGCAAGCTCGCGGACTGCTCCGAGCGGGATCCGGAGAAATCAGAGATCTTCATCGTCGAGGGTGATTCGGCGGGCGGGTCGGCGAAGCAGGGCCGAGACCGGGCGTTTCAGGCGATCCTGCCGCTTCGCGGCAAGATCCTCAATGTCGAGAAAGCCCGCTTCGACCGCATCCTGGCATCGGAGGAAATCCGAGCGCTGATCCAGTGTCTCGGCACGGGCATCGGCACCGAGGAGTTCGATCCGCTCAAGGTGCGCTACCACAAGATCATCATCATGACCGATGCCGACGTCGATGGGTCCCACATCCGGACGCTGCTCTTGACCTTCTTCTACCGGCAGATGCGCGAGCTCGTCGAACGTGGTCACCTCTTCATCGCGCAGCCGCCGCTCTACAAGGTCACGCGCCAGAAAAAGGAGTTCTACCTCCGCGACGAGGCCGAGCTGTCGGCGTTTCTGCTCGATCGGGTGGAGGACGAGTTCACCCTGGTCATCGGCACCACCGGCAACGAGCTCGCTGGGCGAGAGCTCCGGCGGGCACTCCTGGCTGCCGAGGACTGGATCACGAGCATCCAGCATCTCGAGCGGCGGGGGTGGCCGGAGGACCTGGTGGTGACTGCGCTCGATGTCGAAGGCGCCTGGCGGGAGACCACCGACGCCGCCGGGTTCGCCGGCGCGCTCGCCACGGAGCTCGCCGAGCTCGGGTATGAAACCAGGGTCGCTCTCGACGTTGAGCACGGGGTTCCCGATGTCTTCTGCCGGATCGGCTTCAACGGTCGAGGGCGGGAGGCACGGCTCGGCCAGTTGCTGGGATCGAGTGGCCATTTCCGCCGAGCCCGCAACCAGTTGCCGCGGGTGGAGGCGCTGCGCGTCGGACCCTTCCACCTGCAGCGTAATGGCGAGCGTGAGACCCTCGCCAGCCTCAAGGAGCTGGTGGGGCGGGTCTACGAGATCGCCAAGAAGGGCCTCAATATCCAGCGCTACAAGGGCCTCGGCGAGATGAACCCGCGGCAGCTCTGGGAAACCACCATGAACCCGGCGGTGCGCCGCCTGTTGATCGTAACCGTGGAGGACGCGGCGCGCGCCGACGAGCTGTTCACCGTGCTGATGGGCGATGCGGTCGAGCCGCGGCGGCTGTTCATCGAAAAAAACGCGCTCGAGGCGCGAAACCTGGATATCTAGATGACGGATCCGGTCACACCTCCGACCGCCGAGCGGGTTGCCGTGACGATCGAGGAAGAGCTCAAGAAGTCCTATCTCGACTACGCCATGTCGGTGATCATCGGCCGCGCGCTGCCGGATGTCCGCGACGGGCTGAAGCCGGTCCATCGGCGAATCCTGTACGGCATGTGGGATGGCGGCAACACCGCGTCCCGGCCTTACAAGAAATCGGCCAGGATCGTCGGCGATGTGATGGGGAAGTACCACCCGCACGGTGACCAGGCGATCTACGATACCGCGGTGCGCATGGCGCAGGACTTCTCCATGCGGTACACGCTGGTGGACGGGCAGGGGAACTTCGGGTCCGTCGACGGCGACTCGCCCGCCGCCATGCGGTACACCGAGATCCGGCTGACGCGCCTCTCCGAAGAGCTCCTGGGTGACGACATCGACAAGGACACCGTCGACTGGTTGCCGAACTACGACGGTTCTCTCTCGGAGCCCACCGTCCTGCCGGCGCGTATCCCCAACCTCCTGATCAACGGCTCCTCCGGGATCGCGGTCGGAATGGCCACCAACATCCCGCCGCACAACCTCCAAGAGACCGTAGACGCCTGCATCGCCATGATCCGAGACCCCGAGCTCTCCGTCCAGGATCTGTTCAGCCTCGTGCCTGGCCCCGACTTTCCGACTGCCGGGTTCATCCTCGGCCGCAAAGGGATCTACGACGCCTACACGACCGGCCGCGGCATCATCCGGCTGCAGGCTCGAACCCGGATCCGCGAGGCCGAAAAGGGCCGGCGCGCCGCCATCATCATCACCGAGCTGCCCTACCAGGTGAACAAGGCGAGGCTCGTCGAGCAGATCGCGGCGCTGGTCCAGAACAAGCGGCTCGAGGGCATCGCGGACCTCCGCGACGAGTCGGACCGCGACGGCATCCGGGTGGTCATCGAGCTCAAGCGGGACGCCGTTCCCGAGATCGTGCGCAACAACCTCCACCAGCTGACCAATATGCGCACGACTTTCGGGATCATCCTGCTCGGGGTTCTCAATAACCAGCCGCGAGTTTTCAACCTTCAGGAGATCCTGCAGCAGTTCCTCGAACACCGCCGCGAGGTGGTCCTGCGGCGCACGGCCTTCGACCTCGCCCGGGCGCGCGACCGCGCACACATCCTCGAGGGCCTGGTTATCGCGCTCGACAACCTCGACGCCGTGATCGCACTGATCCGTGCTGCCGCCGACCCGCAGAGCGCCCGCGAAGGTCTGGTCGCGGAGTTCGGTCTCAGCGAGACCCAGGCACAGGCGATCCTCGACATGAGACTGCAGCGGCTGACCGGTCTCGAGCGCGACAAGATCGTCGCCGAGCACCGCGAGGTCCTGGAGCTGATCGCCCATCTCGAGTCGGTCCTCGAGTCCGACGAGATGGTCAGCGAGATCCTGATCGAGGAACTGGAAGCCATCAAAAAGAAGTACGGCGACGAGCGGCGCACCGAGATCATCGACGATCCGAGTGAGATCTCGATCGAGGATTTGATCGCCGAGGAGGAGATGGTCATCGCCGTCTCGCGAGCCGGCTACGTCAAGCGCTCCGCCTCGTCGACCTACCGTGCCCAGCACCGCGGAGGCCGGGGGCGGCGCGGCATGTCGACCAAGGACGAGGACGAGGTCTGGCAGCTGTTCGTGGCCTCGACCCATGACACCATGCTCTTCTTCACCTCGGCGGGCCGGGTCTTCGCTCGCAAGGTCCACGAGCTCCCCGATGTCGGACCGGCCGCCCGCGGGCGCGCGCTGGTCAATCTCCTGCAGCTCGCGAAAGACGAGCAGGTTCGGGCCCTCCTGCCGGTCCGCGATTTCTCGGATCACGGAGAGCAGGCCTTCCTGCTCTTCGCCACACGCCAGGGCCGAGTCAAGCGCACGCGCCTTGCAGAGTACGCCAACATCCGCAGCAGCGGCCTCAAGGCAGTGGCGATCAACGATGGTGACGACCTCCTCGCGGTGCGGCTGACGGATGGTCACCAGCACGTCTTCATGGGCACCCACCTCGGCATGGGCCTCCGCTTCGCCGAGACTGGGGCGCGCCCCATGGGCCGGGCTGCCGCGGGTGTCCGCGGGATCAACCTCCGCGACGGCGACTTCGTCGAGGAGGTGGCGATCTTCGATCCGGCCGAGGACCACGACATCCTGGTGGTGACGGAGCTGGGCTTCGGCAAACGAACACCGATCTCGGAGTTCCGGGTGCAGAACCGGGGCGGCTACGGCATGAAGCTGATCCGCCTGACCGACAAAACCGGAGCCGTTGCCGGCATCCGCCACGTCAGCGATGATGACGAGATCCTGATGGTAACCGAGCGCGGAATGCTGATCCGAACCAAAGCCGAGGAGTTGCGGCGGATCGGCCGGGCCACCATGGGCGTGCGCGTGATTCGGCTCGCAGATGGCGACCAGGTGGTGGCGGTGGCGAGGACCGAAGTCGTCGACGAGGCCTCCGACGAAGATGAGGCCGCTCCCGACGCGACCGATGGCGCCACCTGATGCCGAGCCGGGAGGCCCTCGGACGCCGACGCCGAATCGCCACCCGCCGCCACGGATTCCCGCCACCGCGATCATCCACCAGGAAGGAGTGATCGCGGTCATCGCGGTCGTCGGCCTCTGGCTCCGCGACCGGGGAGTGCTCGAAGCAGTGCGACCGCTGACGGGACTCGGGTCCTCGATCCTGATCGGGCTGGCGGTGGGAGCGGCTGGCTTCGGCCTGTTGTGGTTGCTGCGGCGCCTCGAGCCGCTTGTCGAGCTCGAGTCGTGGCAGCGCGAGATGGTGGGTGGTTGGACGTTTGCCGATGCTTTTCTCGTGGCGCTGTTCTCCGGCCTCGCGGAGGAGGCGCTGCTGCGCGCCCTGCTGCAGCCGCTGATCGGGCTGTTCCCGGCAGCTCTCCTGTTTGCCGTGCTGCACGTGATCCCGGACCGCCGCCTCTGGTTGTGGCCGGTCGTGGCGCTCGGGCTCGGGATCGTGCTCGGCCTGTTGTTCGAGACGGCAGGTTATCCCGCCGCCGCGGCCGCACACGTGGCCATCAACGCCCTCTCTCTCCTGCGCCTGCAGCGGGCGCGGGTCCGGTGAGGGAAAATCGGGGCGCAGCCCACGGTTGTACAATGTGCGCATCGCGCTGGAGGTACGAGATGGACTTCAACAGTCCGGAGTTTCGCGTCAAGACAGGTCTTGCGGAGATGCTCAAGGGCGGTGTCATCATGGACGTCACGGACGCCGACCAAGCGCGAATCGCGGAGGACGCGGGCGCTGCGGCGGTGATGGCCTTGGAGCGCGTCCCCGCGGACATCAGGGTTCAGGGTGGCGTCGCGAGGATGTCGTCGGTCGAGAAGATCACCGAGATCCAGCGCGCGGTGGACATCCCG
The DNA here is from genome assembly GCA_964609835.1 of uncultured Thermoanaerobaculia bacterium. Lineage (GTDB taxonomy): Bacteria > Acidobacteriota > Thermoanaerobaculia > Thermoanaerobaculales > Sulfomarinibacteraceae > Sulfomarinibacter. The sequence goes on along the minus strand of CAZSTH010000031.1, from coordinate 4,185 downwards.
GTGATGGCCAAGGTCCGGATCGGTCACATCGCCGAGGCGAGGATTCTGGAGGCGCTCGAGGTCGACTTCATCGACGAGAGCGAGGTCCTGACTCCGGCCGACGATGAGAATCACATCTTCAAACACACTTTCAAGATCCCCTTCGTGTGCGGCTGCCGTCATCTCGGCGAGGCGCTGCGCAGAGTCGGCGAGGGCGCGGCCCTCATCCGCACCAAGGGCGAAGCAGGGTCGGGCGACATCGTCGAAGGGGTGCGCCACCTGCGCGCGGTGCAACGCGGTATCCGGACCCTGACCACTCTCGAGTCCGACGAGTTGATGGCGGAGGCCAAGGCCCTGCAGGCCCCATTCGAGCTGGTGCGCTACGTGGCCGAGAACGCGCGCCTGCCGGTACCGAACTTCGCGGCCGGCGGCGTCGCGACACCGGCGGACGCCGCGCTCTGCATGATGCTCGGCGCGGAGTCGGTCTTCGTCGGTTCCGGCATCTTCAAGAGCGGCGATCCTGAAAGGCGCGGCAAGGCGATCGTGGAAGCCGTCACGCACTGGCAGGATCCGGTGCGACTCGCCGAGATCTCCCGCGGCCTCGGCGAAGCGATGTCCGGCCTCGATTCGGGCAAGCTGACGCCCGAAGAAATGCTCTCCCGGCGGGGGTGGTGAGGAGACCGGTGCGAACCTGTGGTGTGCTGGCGTTGCAGGGCGATTGGGGCGCGCATCGGTCGGTCCTCGAGTCGCTGGGCGTCCGCGGCATTCCGATTCGCTCGGCCGCCGAGCTGTCCACGGTGGACGGACTGGTGCTCCCCGGGGGCGAGTCGACGGCCATGCTGAAGCTGCTCGGCTCCGGCGACCTGGCCGGAGAGCTTCAGGCTCGGATCGCCGACGGGCTGCCGGTACTCGCTACCTGCGCGGGGATCATCCTGCTCGCGGCCGAGGTCGAGCCGGCGCAGTTCAGCTTCGGCCTCCTCGACATCGATGTCCAGCGCAACGCCTACGGTCGGCAGAGCCACTCGGCGATCGCCGACATCGACCTCGGCGGCGGACTCGGCCCACCGAACACCACCGAGGCGGTGTTCATTCGCGCCCCGCGGATGGTCCGCGTCGGAGCGGCGGTCGAGGTCCTTGGACGATGGCGAGAAGATCCCGTCCTGATCCGACAGGGAAGGATCGTCGGCGCCACCTACCATCCCGAGCTGTCGGCCGATCGACGAGTCCACGAGCTCTTCCTGCGGACGGAGGAAACCCATGAGCAGGCAGCTGCTGCGGCACACTGAAGAACGAGGGATCCACCAGCTCGTCATGGACCACGGGCCCAATGCGCTCGACCGCGCGCTCATGGCATCTCTGCGGGATCACCTCGCGGATCTCGCGAAGCACGGGTCGCCGGCGCTGCTCCTGGCGTCTGCGCATCCCACCGTCTTCTGTCCCGGTTGGGACCTCAAGCGCCTGGCCGGCGCCGAGCGGCCCGCGGTGGCCGATTTCCTGACCGAGTTCAAACGGCTGATTCTCGACCTCTTCTCCTATCCCGGCCCGACGGCCGCCGCGCTCGCCGGCCACGCGGTAGCCGGCGGCTGCCTGCTCGCGCACGCCTGCGACCTGCGGGTGATGGCCACCGGCAAGACTCGCGTCGGACTCTCCGAGCTCAATCTCGGTCTGCCGGTGCCCGGCAGCAGTCTGCGGATGCTGCGCGCGCGGCTGAGCTCGGCCGCGGTCGACCATCTGGTATTTCGGAGCGAAGGCTGCACGGCCGAGCGCGCCCGCGATCTCGGCATCGCCCACCGCATCGCTCCGTTCGAAGACGTCCTCCAATCGGCCCAGATCGAGATCGGCAAGCTCGCTGGACGACCGCGAAGAGCCTACACGGTGACCAAGACCCTGCATCTCGGCGAGGTGTGGCGAGAGATGGCGTCACCGTCGGATGACGAGGACGCCGCCTTCCTGGAGTGTTGGTTCGACCGCCAAACCCAGGAGCGGATCGAGGGCGTCGCCAGCCGCCTCGGCCAGTGACCGATAGCACCCCCCCCGAATGGGCGGCGGAGGCGGCGGCGAGCATCCGGCGGATGCCGATGCGCAGGCGCGACGGTGACACTGGCCGCCCGGCGGCCCTGGTGCGTGAAAGCGGCTACTTCCTCGGGGTCGACGAGTGCGCCCGGACGGTCGCAGCGGACGCCGACCGCGACCTCTGGCTCGGTTTCGGAAGGCGGTGGCCGGTCCTCTCGAAGGCGGGGTGGCTGGTGGCGCCGGCGGTTCCGGTACCGGTCGGCCGGGGCCCGACCGAGGGTCCGGATGGCGTCTATCGGCAATCCGCCGACCGGATCCTGCGTGAGGCCGTCGGCGTCGAGCGCGGCCTGCTGTCAGCCGGATCGCCGGCTGACGCCGAATCGCGGGTGTTCGACCTGTTGTGGTTCGGCGACCGCGAACGGCTGATGCTGAGCGGAGATTCGATCGAGATCGAGGACCTCTTCTGCCGTGCCGTGGTGCCCGCTTCCCCGGCGGCTCTCGACCGTCTCCTGGTGCGGGGCCGCCGCCTGGCCCCGGAGCTGGTCGCCGGGCTGCCGAAAGCGACCGGGCGGCGCACGAGCGAAATCGCGGTCGGCCGCCAGCTGGCGTTGATGGCCCCCGGCCGTCGGTGGCGGCGCCCGGAGGACTACCTCGGCGGGCGGAGCGACGTGCGCGCGGTGCGGCCGGGTGCGGGGTCCCTGGCCGCCGAGCTTCGCGACGGGCGCGTCCTGGAATTCGCATCGTCAACGGGGCCCGACGGATGGATGCTGGAGCTTCGAAACGGCGACTCGGCGATCACGCGGATCCGGTTGCGTACGGACGCGGTGCGGTTGGAGCTCTCTGCCGAGGTGGCGGGGACGACCGACCTGCTGGCGCCCGCCGCACGCGGCCGGCTGGCCTTCGATCTTCACGCCGATCTGATCGCGCTGGCCGGTCAGAAGGTGTAGACGGCGTCCTGCTCGAGCTCGGTGACCGGGTGTGGAAGGGCGGTGGCCGCGATCTCTTCCCTCAACTCTTCCACATAGGGCGGCTTGTAGTGATAGAGATAGACCTCGACCTCGCGTTCGAGCTTGGCGAGCTCGCGAGCGAGGGTTGCCGGCGTCAGGTGGAGGCTGACGTCAGCGACGTTCTGAAGCCGGTTTGGAAACGAAACCTCGGTGATGAGGGCGCGCAGGTCGGCCGTCTGGTTGGCCACCTCCCAGATGCGGTCGGTGGGGCCGGTGTCCGAGGTGAAGATGATGCTGCTCGAGCCTTGGCGCAGGAGCAGGCCGGTGGTCGGCACGATGTGGTTGACCTCGATCGCGGTCACCTCGAGGTCGCCCGACGGCAGACCGGTGATCAGGAACGGCCGCTCGATCTCGATCTCCTCGAACCGGACCGAGGGGTAGAGGTGGTTCGGAATTCTCGTGAAGTCGGGCCAGGTGTCGTTGTTGAACACGTGGCGGCGGACACCTGCGAGGACTCGTTTCGTGCAGAAGATCGAGACCGGCCGGTCATTCGATCCGAAGGAGTTCTCGATCAAGAACGGCAGCGTGGTGGTGTGGTCCATGTGGGTGTGGGTGATCAGGACGTGGCGGACTCTGCGCTGCTCGTCGATGGTGAGCGCGCGGGTAATGGCGCCGGCGTCGACGGCCACGCAACCGTCGACGAGGAACGAGGTCATACGACAGACCGGGCTGTCGCCGCCGAAGCTTCCGAGTACCCGAAATTCCATGGACCGAGTATACCCGCAACGGTGCGGGTACCATGAGTGCCATGCATCACGCCGACGAGCACCTGCTGCGCCTCGGTCTGCTGCTCGCGGGTGGCGGGGCGAGGCTGCGTCGGAAGCTCGCCGACCGCCCACTCGCTGGCGGGTTGGAGGCTGTCCTGGCCAACGCCGGACTGCCCGCCGCGATCGCGGCCACCGCCCGCCGTCTGGCCGAAAGCGACGCGCCCGGGGTGCGTGAGGACCTGCGGCGACGCGGCTGGCGGTGGGCGATCCCCGGTGACGAAGCCTACCCCGAGCTCCTGGAGAGGATCTCCGATCCGCCGCTCGGGCTCTTCGTCTGTGGTCGGGTCGCTCCCTCCCCGACGGTGGCAGTGGTCGGCTCGAGGGCGGCGACACCGTACGGGCTCCAGGTCGCGCGCCTGCTCGGGGAGGAGCTCGGGCGGGCGGGGGTGGTGGTGGTGTCGGGGATGGCGCGAGGCGTC
>CAZSTH010000030.1:0-39155 GCA_964609835.1 uncultured Thermoanaerobaculia bacterium | reverse complement strand
TCCACGTGACCTATGGTCCCGATGTTCACGTGCGGCTTCGTCCGCTCGAACTTCTCCTTGGCCATACCATTGCCTCCCTCTGAGTTTTCGGGGCGCCAGGAGCTCGCGAGGTGACGAGCTCGCCCCGGTTGTCAATCGGTCATACGATGGAGCCCACGACCAGACTTGAACTGGTGACCCCGTCCTTACCAAGGACGTGCTCTACCACTGAGCTACGTGGGCACACTGTCCACGATCTGGAGCGGGAGACGGGGATCGAACCCGCGACCAACGGCTTGGAAGGCCGAGACTCTACCACTGAGTTACTCCCGCGTCGCCCGGTGACTCCGTACAAGCGGATGGTGCAGGCGGATGGATTCGAACCACCGTAGGCAATTGCCAACAGATTTACAGTCTGCCGCCTTTAACCACTCGGCCACGCCTGCACGACCGTCTCTTCCAGTTCCTGGAGCTGGCGATGGGAATCGAACCCGCAACCTGCTGATTACAAATCAGCTGCTCTACCATTGAGCTACGCCAGCAGTCCTCGATTCCCGCACTTCTCCCGATGCCAAAGAACACACCTCCGCCCGATAAGGCAGATGGGACCGGGAAGATAACACAGGATTCCGCGGCGTGCAAGCAATTCTCTTGCCGAATTCCGCGAATCCGCCTCGGCGCACATGGCGAGCTCAGGCGGAATCGCGCGTCAGCTCCCAAAGAAGTATGCCGGTCGCGACCGAGAGATTCAGCGACTCGACCCCTGCGGCCATCGGAATGGTGGTGAACTCGTCGACCTGCGAGCGGGTCTTCGCGCGCAGCCCGCGCGCTTCGGCGCCGACGCAGACGACCCAGCGGTCGGCCGGTCGCAGCTTCCGCAGCGACGCGCCACCAGCCTCGGCCGCCACCACCCAGTAGCCGCTGTCGCGGAGCAGCGACAGCGCATCTGCCGCGACCCGCTCGCGGACCATCGGCAGGCGGCCCATCAGGCCGGCGGCGGCGGCCGCGGCCGCGCCGCCGAGCGGCGGCGCCGAGGGGCCGGCGACGATCACGCCGTCGAGCGCGAACGCTGCCGCGGTGCGCACGACGGCGCCGAGGTTGTGGGGGTCATTGACGTGGTCGAGCAGCAGCAGCGCCGCCGCCGCGCCCGGCGGCCGCAGCACCGCTTCGAGCGGCGTGAACGCCACCGGCGAGGTGCGCACCGCACAGCCGTTGTGTGGGATGCCTGCGGCAACTCCGTCGAGCCGCCGCCGAGGAACCAGGTCGTAGCGGAGGCCGCGGCGGTGGGCCGCCTCGGCCACCTGCCGAGTGCGCCCGTCGCGGCGGTCCTTCTGGAGCCAGACCTCGTCCACCGGCTGATCGCCTTGCAGCACGCCCAGCACCGCGTGGAACCCGACCACCCAGAGGTCGTCAACCATGGTCCACCACCCGACCGTCCGCGCTGCCCGCGAGCGCGGTCAGACCTCCATGATCTCCTGTTCCTTCTTCTCGAGGACGCTGTTGACCTTGTTGACGTAGGTGTCGGTGAGGTCCTGGATCTTGGCCTGACCGTCGTGCATCTGGTCCTCGGAGATCTCCTTACTCTTCTCCATTTTCCTGAGCTGATCGTTGCCCTCGCGGCGAATCTGGCGCAGCTCGTTGCGCGACGCCTCGGCCTCGGTCTGCGCGATCTTGACCAGCTCCTTGCGGCGCTCCTCGGTCAGCGGCGGAACGTTGAGGCGGATCACCTTGCCGTCGCTGTTCGGAGTGAGGCCGAGGTTCGAGCGCAGCAGCGTCTTCTCGATCTCGGCGAGAACCTTCGGCTCCCAGGGCGCGATCATGATGGTCGACGGATCGGGCAACGACAGCGTGGCGACCTGATTGAGCGGGGTCTGGGAGCCGTAATAGTCCACCGAGACCCCGTCCAGCAGTGCCAGCGACGCCCGTCCCGTCCGCAGCTTCGCGAGCTCGAGCTGAAACGCCTCGACAGCCTTCTTCATGCGCTTCTCGATCGCAAGGAACACTTCGTTCATACTGCCTCCTCGGGACCGACCCAGGAACCGGCCTGGTGGCCCATCACCACCTGCGTCATGATACCCGGAACGCGGATGTTGAAGATCTGGATCGGGATCTCGTTCTCCATGCACAGGGAGATGGCCGCCGCGTCCATCACCCTGAGGCCACGCTTCAGAACCTCCTCGTAACTCAGCCTCGGGATCAGTCGCGCCTGGTCGTCGACCTCGGGGTCCGACGAGTAGAGGCCGTCGACCTTGGTCGCCTTCATCAAAACGTCAGCCGCGATCTCGTTGGCACGCAGAGCCGCCGCCGAGTCGGTGGTGAAGAACGGGTTGCCGGTACCACCGGCGAACAGGACGATCCGGCCCTTCTCGAGGTGGCGGATGGCGCGCCGCCGGATGAACGGCTCCGCGACCTCGTTCATCTCGATCGCCGTCTGCACTCGGGTCGGGACGCCGAGATGTTCGATGGCGGAGGAGAGGGCGAGCGCGTTGATGACCGTCGCCAGCATCCCCATCGAGTCACCGGTGATGCGGTCGATGCCCTGCTCGTGGGCGGACACCCCACGGATGATGTTGCCGCCCCCGACGACGACCGCGATCTGGATGCCGATGGCGGCCACCTCGACCACCTCGACGGCGATCTGCCGCACCACCGCCGGCTCGATGCCGAACGGCTGAGACCCCATCAGGGCCTCTCCCGACAGCTTGAGCATGACCCGGCTGTAGCGCGGTTGCTCGCCCGCCATCCTCAGGTACTGCTCCCCTCTCCGAGCTTGAATCGCTCGAAGCGGACCACGGTGGCCTCGTCGCCGCACGCTTCCTCGAGGTACTGCTGAACCGAATTCTCGGGCTGCTTGGCGAACGGCTGGTCGAGCAGCACCTCCTGGACGAAGAACTTCTCCATCTTGCCTTCGACGATGCGCTTCGCGATCTCCTCCGGCTTGCCCTGGTCGATCGCCTGCTTGAGGGCGATCTCGCGTTCGCCGTCGAGCACATCGGCGGTCACCTCGTCACGCGTGACGAATCGCGGTTCGGTCGCCGCCACGTGCAGGGCAACGTCGTGCAGCGCCTCGGGCGATGCGCCGCCGGACCCCTCGACGATGACGCCGATCTTGCCGCCCATATGGGTGTAGGACGCGAGCCGGTTGCCGGGCTTCGCCTCGATCAATGCAGCGCGGTTGAGAAGGATGTTCTCGCCGATCACGGCGACCTTCAGCGACACGGTTTCTTCCACCGTGTGCTCGGGGTCCTCGGAGAACGGTTGCGCCTTGAGCTCGTCAACCGTGGCGGCACCCGACGACAGCATCTGCTCGGCGAGCGCGATGCCAAAGCTGCGGAAATCGTCGAGCTTGGAGACCGGCTCGGTCTCGCAGTTGAGCTCCACGATCGCCATCTTCGACTCGTCGCCGACGATCGCCACCATGCCCTCGTTGGCAGCGCGTCCCGCCTTCTTGGCGGCCGCGGCGAGCCCCTTCGTGCGCAGAACCTTGATCGCCTCGTCGAGGTCGCCGCCGGTTTCGGTCAGGGCCTTCTTGCAGTCCATCATGCCGGCACCGGTCCGGTCCCTCAGCTCCTTCACCGCCTGTGCTGTGATCGCCATGCTTGCTTCCTCTCTACACTGAGGGGCCAGGCGCGAGAAGCTCCTGGCCCCGGAGAATCACGGCCGGCTCGATCATTCCTCGGCCGCAGCCGCTTTGGTGTCCCCGGTCTCGTCGTCGGCGGTCTCGTCGTCCTCGCCTGCCGGGGCGGGCTCTGCAGCCTCGGCGTCGCCGGCGCTCTCGGATTCGGCCGCCGTCTTCTTCTTGGACGCGGCTGCCGACGAGGACTTCTTCGCCTTGTCGCCGGCGGGTTCCGGCGCCGCGGCCACCGCCTCGGTCGCTTCGGGCGTCTCCGCCGGCGCTTCGGCCGCCACCGACTTTTCGGGCTCCGCCTTCTCGGGCTCCGCCTTCTCGGGCTCCGCCTTCTCGGGCTCCGCCTTCTCGGCTGCCGCCGAAGTCTCGGCGGCCACAGCCGGCTCCGCGGCGGCCAGCTCCGCGGCGGCCGGCTCCTCGCCGGCCTCCGGCGCGACCGCTTCGTCCTCGGCTGCGTCACCGACGAAGCGCTCGTCGGCCAGGTTCAGTCCCTCGAGGACGCTGTCAGCCATCCTCGCGGTGAAGAGCCGAATGGCGCGGATGGCGTCATCATTGCCGGGAATCGGGAAGTCCACCTCTTCGGGGTCGCTGTTGGTGTCGACCACGGCCACCACCGGGATGCCGAGGCGGTTGGCCTCGCACACGGCGATGTGCTCGTGCACGGTGTCGACCACGAACAGTGCATCGGGGAGGCTGTCCATCTCCTTGATGCCCCCGAAGGCCCGCTCCATCTTCCGCCGCTGCCGTTCGAGCCGAATCCGCTCCTTCTTGGTCAGGTGCGAGTCCTCGTTGCTCAAGGTCTGCTCGATGCTCTTGAAGCGGTCGATCGACTTGCGGATCGTGCGGAAGTTGGTCATCGTGCCGCCGAGCCAGCGGTGGTTCATGAAGAACATGCCGCAGCGCTCGGCCTCCTCGCGGATGGCGTCCTGGGCCTGGCGCTTGGTGCCGACGAAGAGCACGTTGCGGCCGTTGGCAGCGAGGTCGCGGACGAAGTCGGCAGCCTCGTTGAAATGCTGCTGGGTCTTCTGCAGGTCGACGATGTGAATGCCGTTGCGCTTGCCGAAGATGAACGGTTTCATCTTCGGGTTCCAGCGCCGCGTCTGGTGCCCGAAGTGCACTCCGGCCTCGAGCAGCTCCTTCATCTGGATATTCGCCACAGGACTCTCCCTTACCTCTTGGAGAACTGGAAGCGCTTGCGGGCCTTGGGCTGGCCGTACTTCTTCCGTTCCACCTTGCGGGCGTCGCGGGTCAGGAAGCCCGCGGCCTTCAGCGTCGGACGCAGCTCGCCGTTGAAGTCGAGCAGGGCGCGCGCGATGCCGTGCCGGATGGCGCCCGCCTGTCCGGCAGGTCCACCACCATCGACGTTGACCAAAATGTCGAACTTCTCCGCCGTCTCGGTCAGCAGCAGCGGCTGTCGGATCACCATCTTGAGCACCTGGTTCGGGAAGTAGTCTTCGAAGTCGCGCCGATTGACGACGATGTTCCCGCTGCCCGGGCGCAGGTAGACGCGGGCGACGGCCGTCTTCCGCCGTCCGGTGCCGTAGTACTGGATCTCTGCCACGAACTCCCCCTCCTAGCCTTGAAGCGCATGCTGCCGCGGCTGCTGCGCCGCGTGCGGATGCTCGGGACCGGCATACACCTTGAGCTTACGGAGCAGCTTGCGGCCGAGGCGGTTTTTGGGCAGCATGCCCCACACCGCAGCCTCGATCACCCGCTCCGGGTAACGTTCCAGCCGCTCGCGCACGGTCTCGGACTTCAGCGAGCCCGGTCGCCCCGAGTGGCGATAGTAGGTTTTTTCCTCGACCTTGTTTCCGGTCAGCCGAATCCTCTCCGCATTGACGATGACCACGAAGTCGCCGGTGTCAAGGTGCGGCGTGAACTCCGGCTTGTGCTTGCCACGCAGGATCCGGGCCGCCTCCGACGCCAGCCGTCCCAGGACCTGGTCGGCCGCATCCATCACCACCCAGTCGCGCGTGATCTCATCTTGTTTCGGTACATAGCTTCGCATGATCGCATCCCCAATGACGTCGCGCCGCCCTGTGGACACAGGGGAGCAAGACTCTAACCAAGCGCAGACTGGCTGTCAAGGCGTTTCCGAGGGAAAACCGGAAGCCGCCGAAGTCGATGTCAACCGCCGGCCGGGCTCTCACCCGCCGGCAGCCTGCGGCGGCGGCGGCGGCCCGGTAGATCGGCGAGCGAGCCAGGTCCGAGCCACACCGACAGGGTCCGCGCAGTCGACTGCACGGTCAGGACGCGGATCGAGGCCTCCTCCGGCACCCACTGCCGGAGGTCGATGATCACGATCCCCTCGCCGCGAACCACCGTCAGGAGCGGGTGGTCGAGCAATCGCAGGCCGACCTCCACCGCCGACCGCGGAACCGGGACGCCGCCGAGGGCGCGCAGCGCGCGCATGCGGAGGCCGAGATGGCGGGCGCGGAGCCGGATCTCGGCGAGCTCGAGGCCGACGCGCGCGGGGACACCGTTCCACACGACCGTCGCCTGCGCGGCGATGGCGTCACCGCGGCCCTCGAGGGACACGTTTCGCAGCATGTCGCTCGACCGCAGCAGATGGTTGACCCAGCCCTCGACATGCGCGAGGTCGAAGACCAGGTGCAGGCCGTCCCAGCGGACAAAGGGCGATACCGGCGACTCCATGAAGCGAGTATACGGGAGGTCCGATTCCCCATTTCGGATTCTCGCGGCCGAACCGCGAGAATCCGAAATCGGGTGGGCTACACTCCCCGGCGAGATGACCGACACCGCGCGTCTGCTCGAACTCATCGACCGGTTCGCCGGCATCCGGGTGGCTCTGTACGGCGACATGGTGCTGGACCGCTTCATTCTCGGCACCCCGAAGAGGGTCTCCCGCGAGGCGCCGGTCATCATTCTCCGTTGGGAGGGCGAACGCAACATCCCCGGCGGCGGTGCTAACGCGCTCGCCAACCTGGCCGCTCTCGGCACGCGCGTGAAGGCGGTGGCCGCGGTCGGCGACGACGACAGCGGGCGCGCCCTGGTGGCGGCGCTCGAGGAGCGTGGCGTCGACACCGCATCGATCATCACGGTCGCCGGCTACCGTACCCCGACCAAGATCCGGATCCTCGGCGGCGGGCCGTCATCGCTCAAGCACCAGGTCGCCCGTTACGACATCGAGGACGAGCTCGCCGGCGATGGTCCGTGGCGGGAGCAGGTGCGGGAGGCACTCGAGGACGCGGCGGCGACGACAGATGCGGTCGCGATCTCCGACTACGGCTACGGTGCGGTCGTGCCCGACCATCTGAGCGGGCTGCGGAGAGACCGTGACCGCCGGATCTGGCTGTGCCTCGACTCGCGCTACCGCATCGGCAGCTTCACGGGCATCGACGGCGCGACGCCGAACCTCGAGGAGCTCGAGCGGTACTGTGGCCGGCGGCTCGATTCCGACCGGAAAATCGCGGACGCCGGCGAGCACCTGCGCCGCGCCCTCGGCACCCGCTTCGTCCTCGCCACCCGCGGCAACCACGGCATGACGCTGGTCGAGGAGGGCTGCCCACCGGTCCACATCCCGGTGCACGGCACCGACGAGGTCGCGGACGTGACCGGTGCGGGAGACACCGTTCTCGCGGTGCTGACCGCGTCACTGGCTGCCGGCGGCGCCCCGGCGGAGGCCGCCCGGCTCGCCAACATCGCCGCAGGGCTGGTGGTGATGAAGCTCGGCACCGCTGCCGTGACGCTGCACGAGCTGCGGGCGGCGGTGGCCTCGGTCACGGAGCCATGACCGCCCCCCGGGCGAAGCTGCGCACGATCGACGAGCTCACGGCGGAGTGTGCCGGGTGGCGAAAAGGCGGTCTCGTGGTGGTCCTTGCCAACGGCGCCTTCGACGTCCTCCACGTCGGCCACCTGCGCTACCTCGAGGGCGCCCGCGCGCTCGGCGACCGGCTGATCGTGGCCGTCAACTCAGACCGCTCGGTGCAGGCGGGCAAGGGCGAGCTGCGGCCGATCATTCCCGAGGACGAACGAATCGAGATCCTGTCGCATCTCGAGATGGTGGACCGGCTCTGCCTCTTCGACAGCCGCACCGTGGCACCCGTGCTCGAGCGGCTCGAACCGAAGGTCCACGCCAAGGGCACCGACTACACCGCCGACACCGTGCCCGAGCGGGACGTGGTCGCCGCCTACGGTGGCCGCACGGAGATCTGCGGCGACCCCAAGGACCACGCGACGACCGATCTGATTCGGGTCATCGTCGAGCGGTTCGGCGCCAATTCTCCGTCTCGAGATCGCGGATGAGGATTTCGAATTTCGAGTTTCGAATTTCGAATTTTCCGCCCGTCCCTCATCGACTGCCGGCGCCGATTCTCATGACCGCGATTTCGAAACCCGAAATCCGAAATCCGATGTCGAGGGGCGGGCGGGAATGAGAATCGCTCTGATCCGGCTGTCGGCGCTGGGTGACATCGTGCACGCGTGGCCGGTGGCCGAGGCGCTGCGCGCGGAGCTCCCGACCGCGCATCTGACATGGATCGTCGAGCGCGGGCTGGCCCCGCTCGTGGAGGGGCACCCCGCGGTCGACGCGGTGATTGTCGCGGACACCGGAAGCTGGCGACGACGGCCCTGGTCGGCGCGATCGCGTGCCGCGGTGGGCGTCTTCCGCATGCGGCTGCGCGAGCTCGAGCCGGAGGTGGCCCTCGACCTCCAGGGCACCGTCAAGTCTGCGCTGGTCACGAGCTGGTCAGCAGCCCCCCGCCGGGTCGGCCTGGCGCGGCCGTGGCGGCGCGAGTGGCTGGCAGGGTGGGCCTACAGCGAGACGCTGCAAGGCGCCGCTGCCGGGCGGCACGTCGTGGAGACCAATGCCGCGATGCTGCGCGCGGTCGGCGTCGAGCCGACGGCGGCACCGCGGCCGGACGGGCGGTGGCTGCTGGAGTCCGCACGGCTCCCGGAGGGGCCTTGGGGCGATCCCTTTGCGGTGGTGCTGCCGGGCACCGGCGGCGCCCACAAGGCGCTGCCGGAGGCCACCCTGTCCGCGGTCTGCCGCAGGCTCGCCGAGCACGGGCTGACCCCGGTCGTCGCGTGGGGGCCTGGCGAGGAGGCGCGCGCGAGAGAGGTCGCGGGAGCCGGTGGCGAGGCAGCGAGGCTGGCGCCGCCGACCGACCTCCGGGAGCTGGCCGCGGCCCTCGGCCGGGCGGCGGTGGTGGTCGGCGGCGATACCGGACCGGTGCACCTGGCCGCGAGCCTCGGAGTGCCGACGGTCGGCGTCTACCTCGCCAGCGACTGGCGGCGAAACGGGCCCCTCGGCGAGCGCGCTATCGCAGTGTCCGGTACCGCCGCCCGGCCGTCCCCGCCGACCGGGCGGGCACGGGCGAAACCCGAGCGCGAAGTCTCCGCCGACGAGATCCTGAGCGCGGTCCGCACGCTGCTCGACGGCACGGCGCCGTGAGCCGCCTCAGGCACCCCTGCTGTGACGCGGAAACCACTTTGTTAACATAGTTAGGGTGTGTCTTTGATCCTCTCCCCCTGGAGTTCTCTCGATCGTGTCGGGTGCTACACTTTTTATTGAAATTGCCTGTGGAAACGGACTGACTTCATGGCTCTGAAAATCGGCGAACTCCTGATCAAGGCGAAGTTGATCAACGAGCACCAGCTGGCAAAGGCTCTCGAGGAGCAGCGGGCCAACGGCGGCCGCATCGGCGAGCACCTGGTGTCCCTCGAGTACGTGACCGAGGAGGACATCCTCGACTGTCTGTCGCAGCAGTACGGCGTGCCGTCCATCAACCTCCGCCACTTCGACATCGACGAGGGCATCATCCGTCTGATCCCGGCCGACGTGGCGCGCAAATACCAGTTCATTCCGGTGTCGAAGACCGGCGCCACCCTGACGGTCGCCATGACCGATCCGTCCAACGTCTTCGCCATGGACGACATCACCTTCATCACCGGCTACCGGGTGGAACCGGTGGTCGCCTCCGAGGAGGCGCTGCGCGAAGCCATCGACAAGTACTACGGCACCACCCACTCGGTCGAGCTCAAGAAGGTGATGGAGGACCTCTCGACGGTCGAGGAGGCGGCGCTTGAGGTGCTCGAGGAAGACGAGGACCTCGACATCCAGGACCTCGAGGCGGGCGCCGAAGAGGCACCGGTCGTTCGCCTCGTCAACCTGATCCTGACCGACGCCCTCAAGCGAGCCGCGTCGGACATCCACATCGAGCCGTACGAGAGGTCCTACCGAGTGCGGTTCCGGATCGACGGCGTGCTGTACGAGATCATGAACCCGCCGCTCAAGTTCCGTGACGCCATCTGCTCGCGCATCAAGATTCTCGCCAAGCTCGACATCGCCGAGAAGCGGCTGCCGCAGGACGGCCGCATCAAGCTCAAGATGAAGCTCCAGGGCAAGGTCAAAGAATTGGACTTCCGGGTCTCGACCCTGCCGACCCTGCACGGCGAGAAGATCGTCATGCGGCTCCTCGACAAGGACTCGCTGATGCTCGACATGACCAAGCTCGGGTTCGAGAAGTCGAGCTTGAAGAACTTCGAGGAGGCGATCTTCCAGCCCTACGGCATGGTCCTGGTCACCGGACCCACTGGCTCGGGCAAGACCAACACCCTGTACTCGGCGATCTCGCGCATCAACACCACCGAGGTCAACATCATGACCGCGGAGGACCCGGTCGAGTTCCAGCTCGTCGGCGTCAACCAGGTGCAGATGAAGGAATCCATCGGCCTCAACTTCGCGGCCGCACTGCGCTCCTTCCTGCGCCAGGATCCCAACATCATCCTGGTCGGCGAGATCCGCGATTTCGAAACCGCGGAGATCGCCATCAAGGCCGCGCTCACCGGCCACCTCGTGCTCTCCACCCTGCACACCAACGATGCTCCGTCGTCGATCAATCGGCTCATGAACATGGGCATCGAGCCTTTCCTGGTGGCCACCTCGGTCAACCTCGTGGTGGCGCAGCGGCTGATCCGGCGGGTCTGCGAGAAGTGCAAGCAGCCCGAGGACGTCCCGCTGCAGGCGCTCCTCAACGTCGGCTTCTCGGAAGCCGAGGCGCCGAGCATCCAGCTCTACCGCGGCCGCGGCTGCGAGGAGTGCAACCAGCGCGGCTACAAGGGCCGCGTCGGCATCTACGAGGTGATGGTGGTGACCGAGGACATTCGCGAGCTCATCCTGTCGGGCGCCTCGACCGTCGAGCTGCGCCGCAGGGCAATGGAGGAGAACATGATCGGGCTGCGACAGTCCGGTCTCCAGAAGATCCGAGACGGCATCACCACGATCGACGAGGTGGTGCGCGAGTCCGTCCTCTAGGACGGCGGGGAAGGGCCATGACAGTCAGCCTGCACGAGCTTTTGAAAACCATGGTGGAGAAGGGAGGCACCGACCTCCACCTCACCACCAACTCGCCGCCGCTGATCCGGGTCGACGGCAGCCTGGTCACCCTGTCGCACCCGCCGATGTCGGCGGTCGACACCAAGAAGCTCGCCTACTCGGTGCTGACCGATGCCCAGAAGCACCGCTTCGAGGAGAGCCTCGAGCTCGACATCTCGTTCGGAGTCAAGGGCCTCGCCCGCTTCCGTGCCAACGTCTTCATGCAGCGCGGTGCGGTGGCCGGTGCCTTCCGGCGCATTCCGTACGAGATCCTCGGCTTCCGCGAGCTCGGCTTGCCGCAGTCGGTGGAAGCACTGTGCAACAAACCGCGCGGCCTGGTGCTGGTGACCGGGCCGACCGGCTCCGGCAAGTCGACGACCCTGGCGGCGATGATCGACAAGGTCAACCGGGAGAAGTCGCTCCACATCCTCACCATCGAGGACCCGGTCGAGTACCTCCACTCGCACAAGAAGTGCATGGTCAACCAGCGGGAGCTGCACGCCGACACCCACAGCTTCCCTGCCGCGCTGCGTTCGGTACTTCGCGAGGACCCGGACGTGGTGCTGATCGGCGAGATGCGCGACCTCGAGACCATCGAGTCGGCACTGCGCATTGCCGAGACCGGGCACCTGACCTTCGCGACCCTGCACACCAACTCTGCGCCGCAGACCATCAACCGCATCGTCGACGTCTTCCCCGAACACCAGCAGTCCCAGATCCGGGCGCAGCTCAGCTTCGTGCTCGAGGGCATCATCTGTCAGTCGCTGCTGCGGCGGGCGTCCGGCAAGGGACGGTGCCTGTGCTGCGAGATCCTGATCCCGAGCTCGGCGATCCGCAACCTCATCCGCGAGGACAAGATCCACCAGGTCTACTCGATGATGCAGGCGGGTCAGACCAAGCACGGCATGCAGACCTTCAACCAGGGCCTGGCCACCCTCTACCACCGGCGGTTGATCACCCTGCAGACCGCCCTCGCCTACAGCTCCTACCCCGACGAGCTGCAGGACATGATCAACCGCGGCGTCGGGGCGATCAACCAGAGCCCGGAAGCACGGCAGGCAAGGAGGAGCTGAGATGCCCAGTTACGAATGGAAGGGCCGCGACCGCAACGGGACTGCCCAGTCTGGAGTGTTGATCGGTGACAACAAGGACGCCGTGATCGCCGCTCTCAGGCGCCAGCAGATCGTCGTCACCACGGTCAAGGAAAAGGGCAAGGAGATTGCCCTGCCGAAGTTCGGAGGCGGCGTCAAATCGAAGGACATTGCGGTCTTCACCCGCCAGTTCTCGGTGATGATCGACGCCGGCCTGCCGCTCGTCCAGTGCCTCGACATCCTCGGCCAGCAGCAGGAGAACAAGGCGTTCCAGAAGATCATCCTCCAGGTCCGTCAGGACGTCGAGGGCGGCTCGGCGCTCGCCGAGGCCATGCGCAAGCACCCGCAGGCATTCGACGACCTCTACGTCAACATGGTCGCGGCGGGCGAGGCCGGCGGTATCCTCGACACCATTCTGCAGCGCCTCGCCACCTACATCGAAAAAGCCGTCAAGCTCAAGAGCCAGGTGCGCTCGGCACTGGTCTACCCGGCGTCGGTGGTGACGATCGCGGTGGTGGTGGTCTACATCATCCTGTGGAAGGTCATCCCGGTCTTCGCCACGCTCTTCGAGGGCCTCGGCGGCCGCCTCCCGTTCCTCACCCAGATCATTGTCAACATGTCCAATTTCATCGGCAACTTCTGGTGGCTGATCTTCCTGGTCATCGGCGGCGCGCTGTTCTTCCTCCGCCAGTACTACCAGACCGACGCCGGGCGCTACCAGATCGACAAGCTGATGCTCAAGATGCCGGTCCTCGGCTTGCTGCTGCGCAAGATCGCGGTCGCCCGTTTCTGCCGCACGCTCGGAACCCTGCTGAGCTCCGGTGTCGCGATCCTCGAGTCGCTCGAGATCACCGCCCGCACCGCCGGCAACGCGGTCATCGAGGAGGCGCTGCTGCAGGTGCGCAAGGAGGTCGAGGAAGGCAAAACCCTCGCCGAGCCGCTGACCCGCACCGAGCAGTTCCCGCCGATGGTGGTACAGATGATCGGCGTCGGCGAACAGACCGGCGCCATGGACACCATGCTGTCGAAGATCGCCGACTTCTACGAGGACGAGGTGGACGCCGCGGTGGAGGGCATGATGGCGCTGATCGAGCCGGTGATCATCGCCTTCCTCGGCGTCGTCATCGGCACCATCGTTGTCGCAATGTACCTGCCCATGTTCTCGCTGATCAGCCAGATCGGCTGATGGTCGAGCGGTCGTCCGAGACCGCTGCTCCGACGGGCGAAGCGGCGGCAGCGCCCGCTGCCTCTCCGTCACAGAATGCCCTGCGGTGGCTGATCGGCCTCCGGCTGGTGGTGGTGTCGACGCTGTTTCTCGGCATCCTCCTGATCCAGGTCAACAGCCAGAAAATTCTGCCGCTGCGCAACTTCTACGGCCTGATCCTGTTCAGCTTCGGGCTTTCGCTGCTGCACCTCATCCTCTACGCGCGGCGAGTGTCACCGCGCCTGCAGTCGTGGATCCAGCTCGTCGGCGACATCGCCATCGTCACCGGCTTCGTCTACTTCACCGGCGGTCTCTACTCGCCCTTCTCGTTCCTCTACCTGACCGTGATCGCGGTGGCTGCGGTCCTCATGCGGGGCGGCGGCCTGATCTTCGCGGGCCTGTCGGCGGTGGTCTACGGCCTGCTCGTGGATCTCATGGTCTTCGACATCCTGCCGGTGCCGGCCAACCTGAGCGGCATCGAAACCACCCTTCCAACCGGTCGCATCCTGGTTCAACTGCTGACCAACGTGATCGGCTTCGTCCTGGTGGCGATCCTGCTGTCCTACCTCGGTGAGTCCCTGCGCAGCGCCCACAGCCGGCTGCAGGAAGAATCGGAGCGAACCCGCCAGTTCGTCGCCCTCACCGACCACGTTGTGCGGTCGGTCGGCGCGGGCATCGTCGCCCTCGACCTCGAGGGCAACGTCCTGCAACTCAACCCGGCGGGCGCGCGAATGCTCGGCATGGCCGACGGCGACGAGGCGACGGGGATGGCGCTCGAGGAGGTGATCCCCCTCGAGGACCAGAACTGGGGCCTGCTCAAGACCAGGGCACGCGACCGCAGGGTGGTCCGGCTCGAAGGGACGCTGTCCGGCACCGGCAACCGCTTCGGCCTCACCATCGGACCTCTCACCGACGAGGAGGAAAGGGTCGTCGGTTTCATCGTCACCTTCCAGGACCTGTCCGAGATCCGGGTCGAGGCGGAACGGCAGCGCATGAAGGAGCGGATGGCGGCGGTCGGCGAGATGGCGGCGAGGATGGCGCACGAGATCAAGAACCCGCTCGCCTCCATCTCGGGTTCGGCACAGGTCCTGGAGTCCTCCGGCACCATGGACGGCAAGGGCGAGCGGTTGCTGCGCATCCTGGTCGACGAATCGCGCCGGCTGTCCGGGATCCTCGACGGCTTCCTCGAGTACACCCGCCCCCACCAGGCCGCCTTCGGACCCTGCGACGTCGGCGCCATGCTCTCGGACTGTCTGTCGCTGCTCAACCGCTCCGAGGAGCGGCGCGAGTCCCACAGCGTCACCCTCAGGGCACCCGAGAAGCTGATCATGCGCGGCGAGGAGCACCTCCTGCGCCAGATCTTCTGGAACTTGTCGCGCAACGCCCTGCAGGCGATGCCCGACGGCGGCGAGCTGGAGATCACCGCCGAGCGTCGTGACGGCAGCGTCGCGTTGGTGTGGCGGGACACCGGGGTCGGCATGACCGAAGAGGTCCGTCGGCAGGCCTTCGAGCCGTTCGTCACCACCCGTCCCGGAGGCACCGGGCTCGGTCTCGCGGTGGTGTACGCTGCGGTCGCAGAGCACGGCGGCACGATCGCGATTCAGAGCGCCCTCGGCGCGGGCACCGTGGTCACCGTCGAGCTGCCGCTCCATCAGGAGGCCGCATGAGCCGAGGCCGGATCCTGGTCGTCGATGACGAGATGTCGCTGCGCGAGTTCCTCACCATCCTGCTCGAGGAGGAAGGCTACGAGGTGTCGACGGCGGACTCCGTCGCCACCGGCACCCAACAGCTCGTGGCCGGCGGCTTCGACCTCGTCATGTGCGACCTCAAGCTGCCCGACGGCAGCGGACTCGAGGTTCTGGAGGTCGCACGTACCCGCGAGATCAAGAGCCCCTTCATCATCATTACCGCACACACCACGCCGCAGGTCGCCCTCGAGTCGCTGCGAGCCGGGGCGGCCGAGTACCTTTCGAAGCCCTTCGACGTCGACGACCTCAAGCTGATCCTCAACAAACTGCTCGGCAACGGCGCGGAGGCGGCGGACGAGGACGAGGTTCGCGAGGTTCCCAATTTCATCGGCTCGAGCCCCGCCATCCGCCGCATCCTGGAGATGGTGCCGCGGCTCGCGGCGACGCCGTCGACGGTGCTGATCACCGGGGAAAGCGGCACCGGCAAGGAGCTGCTGGCGCAGGCCGTCCACGCCTTCTCCGGTTGCGCCAACGGCCCCTTCCTGTCGGTCAACTGCGGCGCCCTGCCCGAGGGCCTGCTCGAGTCCGAACTCTTCGGCCACGTCAAGGGCTCGTTCACCGGCGCCGTCAAGGACCACAAGGGGATGTTCGTCGAGGCTGGGGGCGGCACCCTGCTGCTCGACGAGGTCGGCGAGCTGACGCCTCTGATCCAGGTCAAGCTGCTGCGGGTGTTGCAGGAGCGGCGGGTGCGGCCGGTTGGCGCGACCCGGGAGTTGGAGGTCAACGTCCGGGTCCTGGCGGCCACCAATCGCAACCTCGAGAAGGCGGTCAAGGAGGGCGGCTTCCGCGAGGACCTCTACTACCGGCTCAACGTGCTCCACGTCCACCTGCCGCCGCTGCGGCAGCGCGGCGAGGATCTGCCCGAGCTCGCGCGCCACTTCGTCCGTCGCACCTGCGACAAGTTCGGACTCGCTGCGAAGCGGCTGGCGCCGGACGCCCTGCGCGTGCTGCAGGCCTACTCCTGGCCGGGCAACGTGCGCGAGCTCGAGAACGTTATCGAGCGGACGGTCGCTCTCGAGAGTTCGGAGCTGATCACCTCGGGTTCGCTGCCCGAAGATCTGCACGGCGCCACCGGTGAGCCCCGGATCGAGACCATGGGACTGCCGGAGGAGGGCCTCGACCTCGACGCCCATCTCGACCACATGCGCCGCTCGCTGATGCGTCAGGCGCTGGAGCGGACCGGCGGCCACCAGAAGAAGGCCTCGGAGCTGCTGCGGATGTCCTACCGGGCTTTCAGGTACCATGCGGAGAAGCTCGGCCTGGTCAAGGACGACTGACCCACGGGCGGAACCTACGGAGCCCAGCCATGACTCAAACTCGATTCAAATTGCTGCTGCCGGCGGTCGCTGTGGCTGCGGTTGTGGGCTGCGCCGGCTGCTCGCGGCCGCTGCACGAGGCGTCGGATGGCCCCGCGCCGGCCGCCGCTCCACGGCAGCTCGAGCCGCCGATGGCAGCACTCGCCGACGGCTCGGAAATCACCCTCGAGCTCGCGCTCACCCAGGAGGAGCTCGCGACGGGTCTGATGTTCCGGCCGAAGCTGGCGCCCGATCGCGGAATGCTGCTGCTGTTTCCGACGGAGCGTTACCCATCGATCTGGATGAAGAACACGCTCGTCAGCCTCGATCTGGTGTTCCTCGACGACCGCGGGGACGTGGTCGATATCGTGCCCGGCGTCCCGCCGTGTACCGCCGATCCCTGTCCGACCTACGAATCGTCGTCCGCTGCGCGCGCCGTGCTCGAAATCGCGGCGGGCGGCGTGGACGGCTACGGCATCGCCGTTGGCGACAGGCTGCAGTTCGAGCGGGTACCCGGCTTCCCCGTGTCGAATCCGGAATTCTGAAGGCCGCCCAGCCGCCCCGGTCCACGAAATCATGGTGGGTTTGGGGCCAATCCCGAATTCTACGAGCTGCCGTCACTCACCTTCTTCGACGTGGTTTCCTTCTTGGCTTCTGCTGTCTTCGCCGGCGAGGGCGGTGCGTCCTCGGACTTCGCCAACGCGTCGGACCGCTTGCTGTTGCCCTTGCCGTAGTCGGTCACGTACCAGCCGCTGCCCTTGAACTGCAGCGCAGGCACGCCGAGCAGCCGTCGCACCTTGCCGCCGCACTTGGGGCACTCCATCCGCGACGCATCGGCGACCCGCCGGATCTTCTCGAAGTGCTCACCACAAACGAAACACTCGTACTCGTACAGGGGCATGGCTTTCAACTCCGTACTTGGATCAGGATCTTGCCGCTCGACGACGGGTCCACCGTGATCAGCCCGAGCTCCACCAGCGCGTAGAGCACGCGCGCGTTGGCTCCGGGATTGAGTGGCCCTTCCTCGCAGAGCTCGAACAGGGTTCGTTTGCCGTTGACCAGCTCGAGCAGTTTCACCTCGTCATTCTGGAAGCGGAAGTGCTCGAGGTGGGGCGGCGCAGGCAGTCGCTTGAGAACCGCACCGCGCCCGCCCATCCGGGCGGTGATGGTCTTGGGATCTTCGATGGTACGGCAGCCGGCGAGGATCGCGCGCGCGGTCGGGATCTTGATCTTGTAGACCTCGTCAGCCTTCGACGGGCCGACCTCGAAGGTGACCTCACCCTCGGTCCAGTTGAACAGGCTCCAGACGATCGCCTGCACCTGCTTGCGGACCTGGATGCCGAGCTGGTCGCGATCGAGGAGGCCCATGGCGACCAGGACCTCACCGTGACGAGCGCCGTCGCTTTTCGCCAGCTCCTCCGCAGAGGCGTCGAGCTGGTCGGCCGTGATCACGCCGGTCTCCTTCAGGAAATCTCCCAACGACTCACCACGGTCGGTGGAGGTTGCGAAGATGATGTCACCGTCGAGCATGTAGATGCGCTTCGTGATCTCATCATGCGACACCTCCAGCACGCCCGGCACGCTGTAGCGGTTGATGGTCGCCAGGATGGCCGGCAACGGCGTGATCTGGAGATCGCCGCGATAGACGAATTCTCTGTCCGACATCAATTCTCTCTCACCGGACTCCCGTCCGTGGCGCCTCCGCCAACCTGGAGGTGGTGGCGGAAGCGCAAGGGAATCGAACCCTCCGACCGACCCGTCTGAGGCCGGCCCAACGGATTTGAAGTCCGCGGAAGCCACCAGGCCCCATGCGCTTCCCCGCACCGGACATTCTATACCACTCCCAGACCCGCTCGGAGAACCGCCCCCACGCCGACACCGATTCCCCGCCGTTGACACGAGCCCCCGCCATTTGCTACAACTCACGTCCCCGTGGGGCCGTAGCTCAGTTGGGAGAGCGCCTGAATGGCATTCAGGAGGTCGTCGGTTCGATCCCGATCGGCTCCACCAGTCATGAAGAATTCGAACCCGCCGCCGAGAGGCGGCGGGTCATTTTCATAGCGTAGAGTTGTCTTCTCCGAACTCGTAGCCGAGAGCCCGATATCCTCGGAATCTCCGCTCGGCCATCCTCGTCAAGGTCGGAACGAATCGATCGACATAGTCGTAGACAATGACCTCAGCTTTGCCTTGGTGGAGACGATGGAGCCGGCCAACGTATTGGGCGAGCGTACCCTTCCACGAGATCGGCATCGTCAGGAACAGCGTGTCGAGACGACGGTCATCGAACCCCTCGCCCAGGTATCGCCCGGTGGCCACCAGGAGTCGTTCCTCATGATCGGGAATCGAGGCCAAACGATCGAGGGCCGCTTTGAGCTGCCGCTGTCCCATCCCGCCCTTGAGAACAACGAGGTTTTTTGAGAATCCCGCGAATCGTTCAGCGAGGTGTTCGAGGTGATCTCTCCGCTCGGTCAGAACCAGCGGTGATCGTTCGGCCTCAAGCGAGGCGATCACATCGTCAAAGATCATGTCGTTCCGGTCTTCGTCTTCGGCAATTGCTCTGTAGATCCGGTGGATGGGGATTCTCTCACCTCCGTCAACGCTCGGCGGCATCGTGAAGTCGGTGTAGCGTGGCTCGACCCGATGTCGGAAAGGCCGCTCATCGGCCTGTTTCCTCGCAGCGACTCTGTGTCTGACTGGGCCACACTGCATCAACACAATCGGGTGGTGACCGTCCTTCCGGGTTACCGTGGCGGTCAGCCCAAGAACAAACCTCGCGTTCGACGCACGGGCCACCGCCTCAAAGCTCACTGCCGACAGGTGATGACACTCGTCCACGATGAGGTGACCATATTCGCCGACGAGGTCGTCCACCTCGCCTCGGCGGACCAAGCTCTGGATCAACGCAACATCGATGACGTTCGACGGTTTTCGCTTCCCTCCACCCACGCGACCGAGGTCATCTGCGTCCACGTCGAGAAAAGCGGCGAGACGCTCGAGCCACTGTTCCAACAGCTGCTGCCGATGAACAACGACAAGTGTGTTGCGTCCGCGCTCGGCTATCATTCTCGCGGCAACAACGGTCTTCCCGAAGGCTGTCGGTGCAACGAAAACCCCGTTCTCATGTTTGACGAGCTCCTCTACCGCCATCTCCTGCCGAAGATCGAGGTTTCCAAGGAAAGCCGCGCCGATGCGGCTGCCATCCTGGCGTTTGTCTTCGAGGCTGACCTCGACTCCGAATCCGTTGAGCAGCTCGACAGCCTCTCCTTCGCAGCCGCGAGGTAGACCGATGTGTTCCTTGAAGTCCTCGGCACAGCTGATGATTCTTGGTTTTCCGTAGGTCGAAAGACGCATCGCCTGAGCGCTGTAGAACTCCGGATTCTGAAATGCAGCCAGCCGAATTATGCGCGTCAGTAGGGCTGGAGGCAGCCCCTCCTTGGGAACGTAGATTTGGTTGGCACGCACAAGAGTCATTTGAAGTGGAATCGGACTCACGATCTCCGGCTCACCGGCGTCACTCCGTTCCCAGGGCTGATCGCATTCTTCAGACAACGCTCGACGGACTGGTACAACTCGGCCCCGGTCCCAGGCCTCACGAGACATTTCATGCACTGTCCTGGGAGCCAACCGGGGTACGTTCGAAAGGTGCAGCCACTGATCTTCGAACGGAACGAGGTCGGTGTCCACGAATACCGTATTCCCGTCGTTGCGTGACCGACCTTGAAGCGGAAGGGCGATCAGATTGCCGAAGCCACCGGCCGGAAGGGTGTCCTGGTTTGGGAACATCCGGTCATACGATTCAAACCCGAGTCCGGGTTTTCGTTCCATGGTTTCGGAGATCATCCAGGCGCCGATCTTTCTCGCTTCCGCCGCCGGGACGGGGCCGGAGAAGAAGATCCAGACGTGTCCACCGTTTCCTGAACGGGACCTCTCAAGTGTTGCTGGAATGCCGTGGTCACCGCAGGTCTGGAGATACGCCTGAGCGTCATCCGTCCAGGTCTCCTTGTCGAAGTCGACCGCAACGAACCAACATGTTTCGTCCGGCAACAGCGGATAGACGCCGATAGTGAAATCGCGCTGGTCATTCCGGCCATGACCCACAAGATGGTCGCGGATCGCATCATCCGCGACAGGTAAGAGATCGCGTACGGAGCAATCGCCGCACTTCACCTTCGGTTTCTCGCAGATCCCGGGCACCCATTCGTTCCGACAAGCCGGTGAGTAACCCGATCGACCGGTTTTCGCACTCTCCCAACGGCGCGGGTAGACGTCCTCACGCCCTCTGAAGAGCGATCGGAACAACCGGATCTTCTCGGGGGATGACGAGAGGTGGTGCACCTGGTATGACGCCACTGCCTCACCCACCCTTTGTGCGGGCGCCGGTGAGGCCATCATCCGCCGGAGGCGCGTCAACTCGGCAGTCAATCGCCGCCTTTCCTCTTCGAGTCCGGCCAGCCGACTCTCGATCTGGGAGGCCTTGTTCTCGGCGTCGAGGTTTCTCTGGCTCACGGGTCGCTCAATATCCCTTCCCTGTTTGGTGAATGGGAGGGGCTCGGGGCGTCGATAGAAGTCGATAGAAGCGTCGATAGGAGTCGATAGAGGACTTTCCGGTCAATCCCGAGCAAGCACATAGTAAGTCCACCGTGGAGGCGATCCCCGGCGCTCCAGGGTTCCATCGTTCATCATCTTCTTCAGTAGCCGTCCCGCCTGCGGACCCGTGATTCCGCAAAGCTCCGCAACGTGCTTCCGCTCAACCCTTCCATGCGCCTTCAGGAACTCCACGACCATTGCTTCCTGACGCTGTCGGGTAATCCCGTGGACCCTGACGTAAGACTCCGGCTGACCGAGTGCTCGATAGACCAAAGCACTGAGGTGATAGACGCGACCTCTCCTTTCGCCTCGCGCCTCGAGCAGCCCTCGTTCGAGTAAACGCTCGACGCAGGAGCGGGCCTCCGACTGCGGTCTTTGAACAAGGGCAGCTGCAGTGACCACGTCAATACGGCGCTCGTGTTCGAGATGGTTGAGGATCAGAAGGTCTTCGACCTTGAGAGGCGGGCCCTCCTGCTCCTGTTCGGCCACGAGTCTTGCGAACGCCAGGTTGGCCTTCCCTCCTCGAAGCACGACCCGAACCGCGTCTGCATCGCTTCGCTCATAGCTTGGGGCGGGACGGCCAAGGCGGATCTGGTCAGCATAGATCTTGTCAATTCCGCGGCCGGTCTGCTCCACGAGGCCGAGCCTCTTCGCAGCTTGGTAGAGCCGCGGATTCCGGGGTCTGGGTTCATGTGTGAGCAGGTTTTCGACGGTAATGCCGTGAGGAAAGCTACCTGGGTTGCTGATGAAGAGGTGATCGGGATGCCATTGCACATAGACAGTCCCGAGAGCCGAGTAGTCGCGATGGAAGAGTGCGTTGAGCAATGCCTCACGAAAGGCCGTACGCCCGTACTCGGGTACTGCGAGCCGGAACATTCCGACCAGAACCTCCTCCTCCTCAAGACGTGCATCGAATCGCCGTTGTACCTCATCAAGAGCTTCGAGTAGCGAAGTCCGGAAGAAGTCGTTGACCTTCACATCGGCGGCCTCGTCCAAGACCTGGAAGGCAACTTCGTGTGTCGGCAGGTGCGACTGGAGGGCGCTCTGGCGTCCCATCAGCAGCATGCCCGCCATCGTGGGGACCAACCCGGTGTCTGTTGACTCAACAAGACCCAGTGCCTTCGCCATCTCCTCGTTGTCGAGCTCGAGGAGTGTACGGTCACCCCTGAATCGCTCTATGACTTGGCGAGCGCGCTCGAATTGGAGGGGGTCCAGGCTCTGAAACGTGGCATCGGGGCACGGCTGCGAGGTCAGGTCATGCAGACCCAGTGTGATGCGGCGGCCAAGCTGTTGGTGAGGGAAGTAGGGTTGGCAACTGGGGCCGTCGGTTGTCATCACGCGGTGCAAGCAGACACCGGCACCCGTCATGCATACCTCAGGGAACGGATCGACCTCGATGGCGATGACATGGCCCTCGGTGAGAATGAACACCGAGACGCGGGTATTCACGTGAGGTTCCGTGTTGTTGAAGATCGCGGCCTGCAATCGCGCCGGGCTGGTTGCGCCGTCATGACGAAAACGAGCGCCGGTGATTCTGCCATCGTCCTCCACGCCAATGAGAAGCACACCGCCTTCTGAATTGGCGAAGCACACCACGTTTTCGTAGATGGTCCGGTCGTTCACC
Source organism: uncultured Thermoanaerobaculia bacterium (assembly GCA_964609835.1). Taxonomy (GTDB): domain Bacteria; phylum Acidobacteriota; class Thermoanaerobaculia; order Thermoanaerobaculales; family Sulfomarinibacteraceae; genus Sulfomarinibacter. The sequence continues at coordinate 16,663 of CAZSTH010000030.1, read as the reverse complement.
TGCCGACGGATATCTGACTTGAACTCGACCGTCAGAGACTCTCCCTCCGCGGCGAGACAGCGCACTCGTGCTTCATCCATCAACATCATCCTATCTCGCACCCGGCGTGACAGATACAGAGCCGGCGGTTCTACTGGCTGGCGACGGAGCAAGGAAAGAAGCTGTACTCCCGCCGCAAGGTGATTGTCGAGCCAGTCTTAGGTCACATCAAGGAGCCACGCGGCTTCAGACGTTTTTCACTGCGGGGAGTCTTCAAGGTCCGCGCCGAGTGGACCCTTGGTTGCTCCTGTCACAACCTCATCAAGCTCCTTGCGCCTCAGCCCGATCCCGCGGGCGCGTGACGCCCTGAACTGAGTCATTTTCGCTCTCCCTACCACCGATAACTGCCAATCTCGGCGGTCACTCTCCCGTTTTCAAGGATTCGCAAAGCGAATCCAGCAGGAGATTGTGCCGAAGAGACCCTCAGCGAAAACCCTGCCGGAGGCTCCACTTTGCTCATCGAGAATATGGGTGCTCCGGTTTCATCCTCAGATCTTCTCAATACGTTTTTGAGTCTCGGGCTTGCGACCACCGTGGCACACCTTCAGTCGATGGAGGAGTCGATTTAGGTTCTCCTCACATCGCGTTGGCGCTGCATCCACCGGACCGCTTTGCCGACCGTCCACCTGTCGACGCCCAGCTTCATCCCGATCTCCGGATAGGTCATCCCGAGCTCACGGAGCCGCGCCGCCTTCATAGCGATCCGTTGGTACACCGGCGGTTCCTGCGTTACGGTGATCGGGATCTCCACCGGTATCGAGGCAGCGGTTCGAATTCTTCGCGACCGCGTCCACCACCGATTCGCCGCGGCTGCTGAGACAGCAGCCGCGGCGAATTTGCGCCAAGCTCAAACTTCCTCGGCGGTCACGCGGTAGAAGAGCGACGATCCCCACACCGAGTAGAAGCCGCGCTCGGTTCACCCCGACGAGGCGTGTGTTCGGGGAGGTCACAGGTACCATTGGAGAGTGAGCGTGGAGGAAAGGACCGCGGGGAGTCGTCGATGGGGGCTGGTCGCTCTGCTCGCCTCGACCGCGGCCGTGTCGGTAGCGTGCCTAGGCCCCCGAACCCAAATCCTGGAACCCCCTCTACTGGTCGCCCATGCGGGCGGCGTGGCGCGATCCCAGACCCACAGCAACAGCCTCGAAGCACTGAATGCCAGCGTCGTGAAAGGATTCAGGCTCATCGAGCTCGATTTTTCGTGGACACGCGACGGTCATCTGGTGTTGCTCCACGATTGGGATCGGCAGTTTCAGGAACTCTTCAATCATCCGCCGGGGCGCCTCTCCCTATCTGAGTTTCGAAGCGGGCAGTCAAAGTACGGGCTCACTCACCTCGGACTCCAAGAGCTGAGTTCCTGGCTGGATCACAACCCTCAAGTCAGTATTGTCACCGACGTCAAGGGACGCAACATCGAGGGTCTGCGAACAATCGCCGAGACGGTTGGCCATCATCTGCCGCGCTTCGTGCCGCAGATCTACCGCCCTGATGAGTACGCCCCAGTTCGCGCCCTCGGCTACGAGCAGATCATATTCACCCTGTATCGCTCCCTCCTCGACGACGACGCCGTGGTCGTCTTTTCAGAATCGCACCAACTCTTCGCGGTGACAATGTCGCTCAGGCGCTCCGCTGCCTCGGACCTGATGATTCGGTTGCGAGGAACCGGAATTCCCATCCTCGTGCATACGGTGAATGACCTCCCAACTCTCGGACGAATGACCGAGATGGGAGCGTCGGGGGTCTACACCGACTGGTTATCACCGGCCGATGTCGCAGAGATCACTCGATCGAACTCTCAACCTGACTGAACTCGCCGACCGGGGATCGGTTGATTTCGAGGATCTTGAGGCCCGTTTCGGGCACAGACTGCGATCGGGCGAGGACTTCGGTGGACAGACTGGCTGATGAGAAGCGCAGGACAAGGTCCTCGCCCTCGGAAGAAGTGATCCACATCCTGCTCTCGATGTCCGCAAGCGGGCACTCCGTACCCACCGTGTACTCGAGCCGGAGCGTCTCTCCAACCCGAATCTTCCCGGTCCACGCCAGCACCGGGCGGCGCTCTACTACAAAGTTGTGAGCGAACTCGAGCCAACCGGAGTTGCCGTGCAAGGCGGCAAGAATCTCCACGTCGATCCGGGCATGTGGAGGCACCGACAGAAATTGGCCTCCGAAGAGATACTGCTCGCCGAAATCGGTCAGTACGGGGTGATTTCCGAGGCCGATCAACGGCACCTGGCGTCTCGATTCAGGGATCTGCGACACCTGGCTTCCCGCCACAGCTCCTCTGAGCCACTCGATCTCATCCTGTGTCGACTCCCGGGTCTCGAGCTGTGGAGCGAACACGCGATAGCCCTCGACCTGCGAGGTCGAGCATTTTCTGAGGTCCTCGCCACATATCGTGAGATCGCCCGGAGGTGCCAGACCGGCGACCATCCGGAGATGTGTATTGCCCCAGAAAACCGGGCGCGGCGTCCTGTAGACACGAAAGACGGATCGTCCAGAAAAACGGTATCTGAAGGGTTCCTCCTGAGCAACGTCGACCACCGACTGGGGCAGATCAGCTTGAGTGAAGATCTCGTCGACAATTCCCCGTTCGCGGGCCGGAGTCAGCGCGATGAGAAAACCCCAGGCCTGTGATCTCATGTTGTCGAGGTCCGGCCCACCAGTCACGGTAGCCTGCGACTCATCACTGGTGATCAGCACCAACGTATCGTCGAGAATGCCCGCCGACTCGAGCTCCGAAACGAACGAAGTGACGGCCTGGTCGAGATACTCGAAAGCCCACTCCTGAGTGCCCGGGGCGTAGCGGCCCTGGAAATCCGGTGGCACACTGTAGCGGTGGTGCGTGCCGACGGTGAGCAGCGTTAAGAACCACGGTTGATCGCGGCTATCGAGCTCGCGAATGACGCCGAGCCCTCCCTCGAAGAGCGTCTGATCGTCGATGCCCCAGTGGTTTCTGTAGCGCGCGCTCTCGAACCATGCATTGCCGAGGACCCGGTCAAAGCCTGACTGCGCCATGAACTGGTCCTTGAGCATGAAAGGAAGTGGCGCGGCCTGCAGGTAGACCGTGGAAAACCCAGACCGAGAGAGGACCCGAGGTAAACATTCAATCGGCCCGGTGCCCGCCAGTTCGCTCATTTTCGCCTCGGCAGAGGTCAGTTTGGGATAGTCGCCGCAAAGCAATGCGTACTCGCCGCGATTGGTCTGTCGCTGGGTGGAGACGAACGATGCGTAGGCGAGACCCTGCCTCGCGATTCGGTCGAGACCCGGCATGGTGATCGAAGACCGCGCCCCGTGCCGATCGCGGAGACTCGGCAGGAACGCTCCAGAGGCTCCCTCCAAAATCACCAAAAGCACATTGCGGACGGCAGGTCCATGAGCGACCCTGGGGATGCCCTGCAGGTCTTGCTCGACGAGCCGGCTCCATGCGAGCCGTCCGAGGTTCTCAGTAGGCGGCGATCTCCTGATGAGCCTCGAAAGTTGGATCGACACCGGGTCGGTCTGCCGCCAGCCCGCCACCCTGTCGGTCGTGGGTACCAGGACGGTCACGAACATCAGCGGCACCATGACCAGAAGCAAACGCAGCGCCTCTCGCCTCCGAACGGTGTTGACGGCAAAAAAGGTTGCCACCATGGAAAGAGCGGTGATGACGACAATCAAAACGGGGTGGGTCGCCCCGAGGACGGAACCGAACAAGAATGTCCAGTCAGCGACATAGCCTGCATTCGCGGGGTTCACGACCGAGCCGAGTGCCTTGATGTGCTCGTAGTTGGCGAAGTGCACGAGAGACCACAGACCGGCGATGACGGCTGCGACCAACCTCCCGGCAGTGGGCCACCGGCCCAGCCCCGCGAGTACGGTCGCAACCAGCAGTGACGCCCCGAGATCGGCGACGACACCTCGTCCGTCGGCGACGACGAGATCGAGATTCGACTCCGCCATTTGGAGAAACCGAACAACCATCGGTGGGATCAGCACCGCCGTTACGAGAAGACTCGAAGAGGCACGGCGTGGACGACTGTTCTTCAGCCGTCGTGAGCTCTCACGGGATTCATCCATGGCACTCTGAACCCCATTCTAATGAAACGTTTTGGAGTGGCATGAATTTACGTCCTACCAGTCAGTCAATCTCTGGCTGCGTTGAAATGTTTCGGAAAGGTCGCGTCGAGAGGTGCGCGGTGGCGGGCAACGGTTGCGGAATCGCATCGCCGCCGTTGTCCCTGGCCTTGGTGGAGCGGGCGTTCCACCCGCACGGCACCAACACCCGACGTCCTCGCGCCGGCCGGAGACCCGCGCACCATGGAGCTCCTACAGGTCACCAATCGCCGAAGCCGCCACCGTCACCGTTACGGAACACTGATTGCTGCCGAGCCGGCTGCAGCCGCGGCCGGCGCCGCCGGCGTCACCGCCAGCCGACATGCCAGGCGCCCGCGTCATGGAGCTCCCGCCAGTGCAGCTCGCGCCGCGCTCCGGTGAGGATTGCCTCCACCAACACCCGGTCGGTCGGCCGGCCCTCGTCGTCGGCGACCCAGCCGACCACCACGAAATGCTTTTCGCGGTTGGATGGCCGCACCGCCGTCCACTTCGACCCCGGCAGCTTCTTGAAATTGACCGGGTTGCGGCCGGTCATCGGCTCTCGAGCCCGTGGATCGATCTGATCTCGAGCCGGAACGGACCTTCCTGGCGGCTGATCATGAAGCCCATGGTCGCCACACGCGACGGGTCGAGAGGTGGATGACCTTCGACGCGGCGACCCCGAAAGACCGGAACGAAGTCAGCGAAAGGAATCGTCACGTCGACCCACTCGCCGGCCGGCGGCTCGAGCCTGGCCTGATAGCTGACGCCGTCGAAGGAGGCGTCGGTCCGTAACCGGAAGCCGTAGCGCCTGCCGTCGCCCCGCACCGTGAGCACAACGCCGCGGAACTCGGAGAGGTCTCGCGGAGACGGCCGCGACCGCACCGATGCGAAGCCGCCGTTGTTTTCGAAGGAGACCGTCCCCGAGAACACCGCCACGCCGTCGATGATGTCCATCCGGCTCGCTGACACGCCGCCCATGACGGTGTCATCGATGCTCGGCCAGCCGGAATCGTGCTCGGAAAAGTCGACGATCACAGGTCCTCCCGTCAAGCCCGCTGCCAGCGCAACCGCGACCACGACCGGCGGCAGGCGGCCACCCACGTCATGCTCCGTCCGTGCCCGTTCTGGGCCGCAGCAGGGTGTGGGCAACCCACCACTCAGTGCCCCCCCGGTAACGAAAGAGCTCCGAGCAGGCCATGAAGAACATCCGCCAGCGCGCGAACCACCGCTCGCACTCATCGCCGTAGGTGGCTTCAAAGACCGGCATCAAGCCATCGCGCCCGGCATCCATCCGCTCGAGCCACGCCTCGAGCGTCCGGCTGTAGTGGGTGCCCCCGACCCGCCATTGCGCCGCCACCTCGAGGTCTGCGTCCCAGTGTTGCGGCAGATCGGCTGACGGCATGATGCCGCCGGTGAAAAAGTGCCGTGCCATCCAATCCGAGGTCCCGCGGTCGACGTAGGGGTAGGCCAACAGCCGGTGGCAGAAGACGTGAAGGAAGAAGCGGCCGTCAGGTTCGAGCCATCCCGCCACGCGCTCGAACAGCCGGCCCCAGTTTCGCATGTGCTCGAACATCTCCACTGACACCACCCGATCGAAGCGCCGCTCGGTGTTGAATCGGTTCATGTCGGCGGTCACCACCTCGACCCGGTCGAGGCCATCGACCGCGCAGCGCTCGAGGATGAAGCGCCGCTGCGCGGCCGAGTTGGAGACCGCGAGCACCCGGCAGGCCGGAAAGTGACGCGCGATCCACAGCGACGCGGAGCCCCAGCCGCAGCCGAGGTCGAGGACCTCCATGCCGTCCGCGATGCCCGCGCGCTCGCAGGTCAGGGCGAGCATGCGTTCCTCGGCGGTCGCGAGATCGCGCACGCCCGCCGGCCACAGGCACGACGAGTACTTGAGATACGGCCCCAACACCTCCTCGAAGAAGGCCGGCGGCAGCTCGTAGTGCTGCTGATTGGCGGCTTCAGCAGCGACAGCGACCGGCTCCCGCGCCATGTCGCGGACGAACGCCTCCACCGCCCGGCGCGCCAGTGCGGGATTCCTTGCGGTTGGGGGCTTGAGCCGGCGGCCGATGATCCGGCGCATTGCCACCCGGACCACGGCATCCGGAACGCGGCCCCGCTCGGCGAGATCGACCGCCCATCTCATCGCAATCGGTCCCTGTTGCCGACAAGCTCGCTGCGGCCCCTGCGGCGCAGGGCGATCTGGAGGTCGTCGATCTGGTGCTGCAGGAAGGCCGCCTCGCAGGTCGCGAGGTAGAAGTCCCACATACGGATGAAGCGCTCGTCGAAACCGAGCGCCCGCACCTCGTCGATCGAGTCCCAGAACCGGCGCCGCCAGTGGCTCAGGGTGGCGGCGTAGTGCTGCCCGATGGAGTCGAGGCGCTCGATCACGAAATCGGTCTGTCGTCGCAGCGAGCTCTGGACGGCTCCCAGCGACGGCAGATGGCCGCCAGGGAAAATGTGCTTGCGGATCCAGTCGCTCGAACGCCGGTAGCGATCGTAGACCTGGTCGGGAATCGTGATCGACTGCAGGATCAACCGTCCGTCGGGGCGGAGCAGCCGGTCGCAGGCGCCGAAGAATGCATCCAGATAACGGTGACCTACGGCCTCGAGCATCTCGATCGAGACGATGGCGTCATAGCTGCCGTCGACGTCGCGGTAGTCGACGATGCGGATGTCAACGCGGTCGGCAAGGCCGCACTCCGCCATTCTGCGTCGGGCGGAGCGTGCCTGCGCCTCCGAAAGCGTGATGCCGGTGACGCGGCAACCGATCTCGGTCGCCGCGAACTCCGCGAAGCCTCCCCATCCGCACCCGATCTCGAGCACGTGGCCGCCGGCCGTCAATCCCGCCCAGCGTGCGAGGCGCGCGTACTTCGCCCGCTGCGCGGCCTCCAGGCCGCTGCCCGGCTGCTCGAAGCACGCGGCCGAGTAGGTCAGGGTGGGGTCGAGGAACAGTCGGTAGAAGTCGTTGGAGAGGTCGTAGTGCGCGCGGATGTTCTGGCGTGCACGGCGGCGGTGGTTGGCGCGCAGTGCGTGCACCACCCGATCTCGCAACCTCACGACCGCCCCCACCAGGCGAGGCGGCGCGAGAGCCTCCTCGTTGGCCAGGAACAACCGAGTGAGGTTGACCAGATCGGGAGTCGACCACTCGCCGTCCATGTAGGACTCGCCCGCACCGATGTCCCCACCCCGCAGCAGGCGGGGGAAGAAACGCCAGCGGTGGACCAGAATCTCGGCTTCGAACCCGTCGGCCTCCCCGACCTCGCGGGTCGAGCCGTCGGGCAGGCGCACCGTCAACCGTCCAGTCTGCAGCCGCTCGAGGCCGCGCAGCGCGACGCGTGCAGCAGCCGGCAGCTTTCGGCGCCGCGGCTCGCCGAACGCCGGCAGGCTGGAATGCGGCTCGGCAGCCGGAGCGGGACGACCAGTGACCGGTTCGATCGGCCTCGCCATGTCAGGTCCTCCACGCTCCGTCGGGCATCCCTGGCTTGGGGTGAAAAGGAGCGCCTCTCGCCCACAGCCGCAGCGCCTGCAGGTGAATCAGGGCGAGGGTTCTCCACCCCAGGTGGGGCCGGCGCAGCACCGTCCGCAGCAGCTCGCTCGACCCCCACGGCCGGCGCTCCAACGTCAAGGTCGAATCGAAGACCCGCGCGCCGGCTCGCAGGACGTCGATGTGCGCCGCGAAGCGCTGCCGCGGGTCTGTGATTCGGAAGCGGTAGCGGCCGTCGAGGGGCTGAAACGGGGAGACGTGGAAGCGCTTCTCGGATTCACCCCCGAGGACCACGCCATCGCCCTCGAGCAGATAGCAGAACGCCTCTCCGAAGGTGTTTCTGACCTCTACAACCACATGCCCGAGCCGGAGGTCCGCGTCGCGGCAGAAGAAAAATGAGACCGGATTGAAGACGCTTCCCAGGACCCGCAGGTGGCAGAGCACACCGACTCGAGCCGGCTCCTTCGAAATGCCGCGAGCCTCGAGCCAACGCGCGAGTTTTGACCGCACGGCGAGGCGCTCGCGACCGAAGTGGTCGCGATCGTCAAACGCGGTCAGGCCGAAACGGTTGTGCGAAAAGTGGCGGGTGGTGTCGGCGAGGCACGGCAGCTCGTCGAGATCCAGCAATGCGTACCACACCGGGTACGAGAACCGGTGGACCGGCTTCGCGAGCCGGCGATGGCGGACGCGGCCTACGTACAGCGCCGAGCCGGCCATCAGAACGGCACCCCGAGATCGTCGGCCACCGCCAACGCCGACACCAGGCCGTCCTCGTGGAAGCCGTTGCCGAAGTAGGCACCGCAGAAGTGGGTCCGGCAGCGGCCGTTGAGGCGAGGCAGCTGCGACTGCGTGGCAACGCTTGCGCTGGAGTACACCGGGTGGGTGTAGCGCACGCGCCGGATCACCGAGGACGGTTCGGGCTCACGCGGCGGGTTGAGGGTGACCAGGTACTGCCGGTCCTCCTGCAGCCGCTGCAGGCGATTGAGGTGGTAGGTGATGGCGACCTTTCGGTGTGACGAGGCAGCTTCGGCCAGCAGGCAGTTCCACGACGCCCAGGCTGCCCGGCGGCGGGGCATGAGCGTCTCATCGGTGTGGAGCCATGTGTCGTTGACCGAGTACTCCCAGCGTTCCAGCAGCTCACGCTCGTCGGCGGTCGGCTCTGACAGGATCGACAGGGCCTGGTCGGCATGGGTGGCGATCACCACGTGGTCGAAGGACTGGATCTCGCCGCCCGCGAGCTCGAGCGCGACGGCGCCCGACGTACGGTGGATGCGCACGACGGCGACGCCGGCATGGACCCGGTCGCGGAAGCCGCGCGTCATGGGTTCGATGTAGGAGCCGGACCCCCCGGCGACCGTGCGCCACTCCAGCTGGTCGGTGATCTGCAGCAGACCGTGGTTGGCGAAGAATCGCAGCAGTGCGTCGCGCGGGTACTCACCGGCGACGCCGGCTCCGGACGACCAGATGGCCGCGATCATGGGCAGCAGGAAGTACCGCGCGAAGTCCTCCGAGAAGCGATTCTGCTGCAGGAAATCGGCCACCGTCACCCGCGAATCGGGGGCGCCCGCGAGCACTTGGCGGCCGCACCGGCCGAAGCGGATGACCTCGAGGAGCAGGCGTACTCGGCGAAGAGCAGCCAGCGGCTCACGCTCGGCAAACCATCCCCGAAACCCATGCGACGCATACTCGACATCGGGGTCGCGTGAGCTGACCGAGAACGACATGTCGCTCGGCCGGCTGACAACGCCAAGCTCGTCGAGGACGCGGACCAAATTGGGATAGGTCTCGCGGTTGAAGACGATGAAACCGGTGTCAAGCGGCAGCGGCCGACCAGCCACGTCGTGCACCACGGTATGGGTGTGACCGCCGAGTCGCGATTGCTTTTCAAACAGGTGGACCTCATGACGCCTGTCGAGCAGCCAAGCGGCCGCGAGGCCGGAGATGCCACTTCCCACGATCGCGATCCTCATCGCGCTCGCCCCAGGCATGCGGCTTCGGCCGCGCCCGACCCGAATTCGTTCGAGAAAAGTGCCATCGCAAACCAGCCCTCGTAGTAACGAGGCCCACTGAGGTCGAATTTCATGCCGTGATCCTGCGGCGGGGGCGGAACGTCCCGCGGACAAGGAATAGAGGCCACGCCGAGCCGCTTGCTTGTCACATGAACCGCGAGACGGCCTCCTTCGCCGCCGCCCTGCTGCTCGCGATCGTGCTGCTCCTCGTCTTCGGACCGCCGTCGCTGCCGCGGCTCGGCGTGCTGCTCGTCCTCTTCACCGGCGGCTGGCTGATCAGCCTGCCGCTGCGCGACGCCGGCATCACCGACATTCTGTGGGGCCTCGGATTCATCGTAGTGGGCTGGCACGATCTGCTGGTCACCGCCCCCGAACCGACGCCCCGAGGCGTCCTGGTGTGCGCGCTGACCACGGTCTGGGGCCTCCGGCTGGCTCTCCACATTGCCTATCGCAACGCCGGCAAAAGCGAGGACCACCGCTACGCCGAATGGCGCGAGGAGGCTGGGGGCAGCTTCTGGTGGATATCGCTGTTCAAGGTTTTCCTACTGCAGGGCGTGATCCTGTGGGTCGTCTCCTCGCCCCTGCGCCTGGCTCAGAGCGGCGAGGCCGCGGGAGGGCTCGGAGTGATCGGCGCGATCGGCTTCTCGCTGTGGCTCGTCGGCTTCCTATTCGAAACCGTCGCCGACTGGCAGCTGCTGCGGTTCAAGCGGCAGCCCGGTGAGCAGGGCCGTGTCCTGCGCAGCGGCCTGTGGTCGCTGTCGCGCCACCCCAACTACTTCGGCGAGGGGGTCCTGTGGTGGGGCATCGGCCTGCTCGCGCTGCCGGCCGGCGGCTGGCTGGCGCTCATCGGACCGACCCTGATCACCTTTCTACTACTCAGGATCTCGGGCGTCGCCCTGCTCGAACGCACGATGACCGAGCGCCGCCCCGAGTATGCCGACTACGTGCGCACCACGCCGGCGTTCTTTCCGGTGCCCCGGGTGCTGCGGTCGTCACGCCACACCTCCTGAGCCTCGACGCCATCGCAGCTCTTTTATCTCCAGGAATCAGAGGAACTTGAGGATTTATCTAGAAAAAATACGAGAAATTATCAAGAAAACCTTGACAAAGGACCTGACAAAACCTATATTGCCGAGTAGGAGGACGCGATGAAGCAGAACAACGACACCATCACCGCCTGGGACTTCAACTCCGGCACGCTGCCTTACTACGACCAGCTCTACAAAACGGCGCTCCGCATGACCCGCTCGGTACCCGACACCGAAGACCTGATCCAGGAAACCTACCTCAAGGCCTACCGCTACTACTCCGGTTTCGAGGAGGGCACCAACCTCAAGGCGTGGTTATTTCGAATCATGAAAAACAACTTCATCAACCGCTACCGGAAGCTCAAGTTGGAGCCGCCAAAGGTCGAGCTCGATGAGCTGCGCGACGCCAACGAGGATGGTTGGACCGAAGAGCCCGCACTCGGGGAGACCGACCAGGAAACCCTGCTCTTGGAAGGCGAACTCGATCAGGACGTTCAGGACGCCATCACGGCGCTGCCCCACGACTACAAAATGGCGCTGTTGCTGGTGGACATCCAGGGCCACACCTATCAGGAGGTGGCCGACATTCTGGACGTCCCGGTCGGCACAGTCATGTCCCGCCTCTACCGCGGGCGCAAGAAGATCGAAAAGGCCCTGGTGCGTTACGGCAAGCGCTACAACTATCTCCAGCAAGCGCCGCGCAAGATGCGCGACAGCGACATCGACGTCGACGCTCTCTTCGACGGTAGCTCGCCGGCGGCAGCCGGCTGAGCCGTTTCCAACCCTCTCTCGGGCCGCCCCCGCGGGCGGCCCTTTTCACTGCCCCGGAAACAGCCTCAGGAAGACGGCGCGGACCGCCACACCACCGCTGCCCGGGCCGACGAGTGCGTAGCCGACCTCGAAGTTGAGGATCAGCTGCCACGGCAGGGTCACGGTGCCGCCGACGCCGATCCCAGCCAACAGCTCGTTGTCGAGGCCGGTCGTTCGGTTGGTCGCCCACACCGCGTCGCCCTCGATCTCGACCCGAAAGCGATCGAAGTAGTTGACACCGGCCGAGAGGTGGATGCCCTCCGCCCGCTCGGCCCGCACCAGGCCGGACGGGTAGCCGGCCACCGACGAGTCACCGAAGAGGCCGAAGTCGTAGCCGGAGAAGCGATCGAGGTCCGAGCCGTCCAGGTGCTCGAGCGCGAGGCTGATCTGGCGGAACTTCGGCAGCCACCAGGTCTTGACCAGCGAAGCCTGCCAGCGCAGGTAGCTCGCCTGGTTGGGGTCGTACTCCCGGTTTCCCGGCAGACCCCACGGCTGCCAATCGGTGCGGTGGCTGGGTTCCGCCGAAAGCGACAGCCTGTAGCCGCCGCGATTGTACTGCAGGCCCGCGGTGAAGCTGTTGACGAGGGTGTCCTGCGGGATCACGAACTCCTCCGCCGTATCGTCCGCGCGGTCATAGTTCAGGAACCGAAGACGGTAGACGAGGTCGAGTGTCAAAAACTCGGCCAGCGGCCTGCCGGCGTAGACCGAGGCCGACGCAGTCCGGCTCGCGACGTCCTCGGTCGGCACATCCTCACCGTCCCGGTAAAGACGGTCAGTCGCCTCGAAGAACCGGCCGCCGACGGTGGCACCACCGTTCCAGCGACTTCCGAGGAGCCGCGGATCCGCGTAGCTGGCATTGAGGAGGGCGCCGGCGAAGAACACGTTGAGCTGGGACCCGCGATTACCGAAGTCGAGATCGAGGTAGTTGACGCCGGCGAGCGGAATCGGGAAGTCCACAGAGTCGTCCCACAGCACACCGCCGAGGACGAAGAGGCGGTCCGTATCGAGCTTGGCCTCGACAAAGCGGTCGCCGTCCCGGTTCTTGCGCAGGTAGCGCAGCCCGTCGTCAGTGTCGCGGACCATCGTCGCCTCGGAGGCGAGGGCCGCTTCGAGGTTGCGGTCGAAGGCATCGCCGTTGATCGTGACGCCGGTGATCACGGTGTCCACCTCCACCGGCAGCGTCAGGCTCAGCACCGACAGATTCTGTTGGCCGAACGTTCGCAAAGGCAGCACGTAGGCAGCATCGGGCCACGACGTCGGGCGCCCGGCGGCGTCCAGAGGATCGTAGTCGTAGACCTCTTCATTGGACAGCACCGTACCATCGAGTCCGACCTGCACCACCCGCATCCGGACCCGCGCGAAGACCTCGCGGTCGATCCACACCGTACCCCGGTAGAGGTCCTCGCCCGCGACCGGGGCAGAGGGCTCGAAGTCCACCACCCAGCACTCCCGGCCATCGACGTCCCCGGTTCCGCGCAGGCTGTAGTCGTAGTCTTTTCGGAGACGAATCTCGGTCGGCAGCGACGCGACCTTCTCGGGCTGGATCAGCGGCAGATTGGGGAGTCGTCTGGACCGCCACTTCACGCCGTCGATCGAGAAATCGCTCCACACCCAGTCGTACCCGCCGCCCTGCCGGAAGAAGAAGTCGCCCGAGTAGGTCGCGTCCACCGCTCCCTGGACCGCCTGCAGCCGGAAGTGGATCGCGCGGCGGGCCTCGAAGTGCCGCAGCCGGCGGGCCTGGTCGTCCTCCACCGCCTGCAGCCGCCGCAGGATCTCGTCGACCGGCATCCGGCGATCGCCGGCGACGTCGATCGCTTGACCGAAGCCCTCCTCGGCCTCCAACGGCACCCGTTCGAGGCGAAGCAGCAGCACCGGTCCGGGGTCATCGACCATGATTTCCAGGCCATCGACGCCGCGCCGCACCGCCAGCAGCGGGCCCACCGCGCCGCTGGCGAGATCGACGCGATCGGGTGACCCGAGCCCCGGGTCGGCGAAGCTCAAGCGCAGCCTCGGCGCGAGCGGAGGCGAACGGACCACCACCCGCAGGCCGAGGTCCTCGCGCACGAACGACCACGCCTGGGCGCCCCCGGTGGGTGCCGAGAAGGGGTCCGGCACGACGCTGCCCGAAAGCTCGTTGGCGGCGACCTTGAGAGGCGAGAGATCGATCTCCAGGGATGGCGGCACCTCGAACAACACTACAGCGAAACCTCCGGTCGCGGCCTCGGCGAGCCGCACCACGGACTCGGATCCCTCGTCCGGCCACTGCAGAGCATCGAGGGCCAGCGGCGTTCCCGGCGCCAGCTCTCGCATCACCTCGACAGCGGCGGCGACACCCGATCCCGGTGCGAGCGCCACGAGATCGAGGTAGGCCGCCACGCCCTCCGAGTACAGGCCGCGCAACGACGCCGGATCGGCTGTCAGCGGACCCACGGCGAAGCGCGCTCCCGGTGCCGCACCGGTGACGGCCACCGCCGCCCGCTTGAGCAGAAACGCCCGGTCCCGCGTGCTCGCTCCGGCCGCACGCCACACCGCCTGCACGACCGCACCGTCAGGTGCCGCCCGCGCCAACTCGACCAGTTCGCGGAGCTCGGACTCGAGGTCGCCGAGGTGGTCGGCCAGCGGCGCCGCCACCGCGAAATCGGCCCGAAGCCAGGGCGATCCGCCGGCCTCGACCACGGCATCGAACAGCGCCGGATCCGCAGAACCATCGAGCCGCACGGTCCAAGCCACGAAGAACTCTGCGTCGTCGTCGAGACCCGGCTCGCGAGCGGCTGCGGCGACCAGTGACCACGGATCGCCACCACGCACCCCGGCGGCGATGCCGCCGCCGGGCGTCAGTGCGACGGCCGGCCAGGCGGAGCACAAAAAGACGGCGAAGGCGATCGACGCGGCAGTTCGACTCATCATGACACCATCGCTGCAAAGTGCAGCAACCCCGCCCGGTTCGAATATTTTCCAACCACGTCCGGTTCGCTGCCGGACCATGCTACCCCCGCCACCCGCTCCATGTCTGCAAAGGACACCATGGACGGGTCGATTCGGATTCGTGACCACGGGGCCCTGGTCGTGATTTTCCTCACTGTCGCGGAGGGTCCGGCGGCGCTCCCCGCCGCCGCCGCGGAAGAGACGACCGCCGACCGTATCCCGATCGTCTACCGAGACGACCACGGCCATCGAGGTCACGGGCGAGGCGCAGACCAACGGAATTTTTGCGATGGTCTTCGAGCCGTTCCAGGGAGGCGGCTTTCACTCTCCACACCGGGCGTTGCGGGCCGACCTCGGCGGGTTTCGTCGCTGTCGCGGGAAACAGCAGTTGCGATCCGGGCGTTTTCGGGGTAGGCTTTGGATGAGCCCGCAGCAACGCCCGCCCGCTGATCGGGGCGCCGGCAACCGGGCTTCGCTCCGGACGAACACCGAGGAGACGTCTGCGAGCCCGGATCGCGCGGCGGCCAGCGCTGAGTTCAACGACTGCTGACCGATCGCATCCGACGGCCCTGCCCGACGAGAGGGAGAGCATGAGCGACACAACCGAACAGCGCCAGCAACAGCAGCGCCAGAAATCCGGATCGCGACGCCGGCGGCGACGTCCGCGGCGCCGCGGCGGCCCCAAGGGCCCGCCGATCCAGGTGGACGGGTACCTGTGGGTCCGCGACAACGGAGGGCCGCTGCTGGTCGCGTCCCAGCGCAACTTCGTTGCCGACCGCTCGGACCCGACCGTGCCGGTCGAGCTGCTGCGACCGCTACACCTGGAGTCCGGCCTCCGGCTCGAGGGCCTCGCCCATCCCGGCGACCGCCCGCGCATGACCGAGATCGAGTCGATCGAAGGCATGCAGCCCGAGAAGTACCGCACCGCGGCTGTGCCCTTCACCGAGCTCGTGAGCATCGACCCGCTCGAGCGGTTCGAGCTCGAGACCGAGCCCGAGATCGTGGAGCCGCGGGTGGCGCAGCTGGTGGCACCACTCGGCAAAGGCCAGCGCTGCCTGATCGTCGCGCCGCCCAAGGCCGGCAAGACGACCCTGCTGCAGCAGATGGCGCACGCCATCGCCGTCAACCACCCCAACACCACCATCTTCGTCCTCCTCGTCGATGAGCGTCCCGAGGAAGTCACCGACTGGAAGCGCAGCATCGCCCGCGGCGAGGTCTTCGCCTCGTCCACCGACCAGTCGCTGGAGTCGCACATCCAGGTCTCCGAGATGGTCTTCGAACGGGCCCGGCGGTTGGTGGAGATGGGCGAGGACGTCGTGGTCTTCATGGACTCGCTGACCCGGATGTCTCGAGCCTTCAATAACATGCAGAAGGGCTCCGGACGTATCCTGTCGGGTGGGATCGACGCTCGCACGATGGAGAAGCCGCGCCGCTTCTTCGGTTCCGCGCGCAACGTGGAGGGCGGTGGCAGCCTGACGGTGGTTGCCACCTGCCTGATCGACACCGGTTCGCGAATGGACGAGGTGATCTTCCAGGAATTCAAGGGCACCGGCAACATGGAGCTGGTGCTCGACCGCAAGCTCTTCGACAAGCGGATCTTCCCGACCATCAACATCCCGCAATCGGGGACCCGCAAGGAGGAGAAGCTATATCCGAAGGAACAGGTCGAGAAGCTCTATCTGATGCGACGCGCGCTGTCGTCGCTGTCCCCAGAGGCCGCCATGGAGCTGCTGCTGCAGAAGGTCCGCGAGTTTCCCACCAACGAGAAGTTCCTGTCGTCGCTGCAGCTGAAGTAGCCGAATCGAGACCCGACACTGATCAACGCCTCTGAACGCCGACACTGATCATCATCACGGATCACCGTCCCCCACCCGGCAGCCGGGGACGGCTGGCCCACAAACCGCCCCGATAGAGCTTGTGGGGCACGCGTCTCGAGTGCCGGGCGGGTGGCGGTGGCGGTCAACGGTGGCGGTCGGCGGTGACGGTCGACGGTGGCGGTCAACGGTGGCCGTGGCCGTGGCGGTCAACGGTCGCGGCCCCGGTCGCGGATCGCGGTCGACGGTGGCGGGCGGCAGTGGCGGTCAACGGTCCACGGTGGCGGTGAACGGTGGCGGTAGACGGTGGCGGTGGCGGTCAGCGGTGGCGGTCGCGGTCGCGGACGCGGACGCGGTCGCGGTCGCGGTCGCGGATCGCGGCCCACGGTCGCGGCCCCGGTCGCGGACGCGGATCGCGTCCCCGGATCACGCCACGCCTCAGCCCGCGGGATGCAGCAGCCGCCAGGTCATGGC
>CAZSTH010000029.1:0-39413 GCA_964609835.1 uncultured Thermoanaerobaculia bacterium | reverse complement strand
CGCGGATCATGGTCGCGGACGCGGTTGCGGACGCGGACGCGGTCGCGGTCGCGGTCCACGGTCGCGGTCAACGGTGGCGGTCGGCGGTCGCGGCCCCGGTCGCGGATCACGGTCGCGGATCACGGTCGCGGACGCGGTCGCGGCCCCGGTCGCGGATCACGGTCGCGGACGCGGTCGCGGTCCACGGTCGCGGTCAACGGTGACGGTGACGGTCGGCGGTGGCGGTCAGCCGTGGCGGGCTGCGGTCGCAGCCCACGGCCACCGTTCACCTGCCGGATGGGTGGAGTATCCAGCATCACGCATCCAGCATCAAGCATCTGTGGATCTCCGGTTCGGCCTCGAGACGTGATGCGCCGCTGCGATCGGTTATGATTCCATCATCCCGTCCACGCCGGAGAGGAGCTCCGGCATGGAACACCCAAAGTCAAACACGTTCGTTGTGGCTCTGCTGTTCGCAGCGTGTTGCGGCGCACCGGTCGCCTCAGAGGAACGACCGACACCGACCCCGACACCGGCCAATCTCGCCGACTATGCGCGGCAGGTGAGACTCCGGCGAGACGCGGCCTCCGACGGCACCCGCATCACCATCGACAATGAGAACGTCGAGACCATCGGCCGCGACCGCGCGCTCGTGCTCGGCGTCGCCGCCGTCCCACCGGTCGCCACGCCCCGACCCGCGAAGGACGAGCGCGCGGTGCGCACCAGGTGGCGGTCGCACTACGACGCCCAGCGGCGAAGGATTGCCGACACCGAGCGTCGCATCGAGGCCGTCGATCACGACATCGACCTGCTCGGTCGCCAACGCCTGACACCGCGGGTGATGGCCCGCCTCGACTCCGCCAGGGCGAAGCTGGCGGAACTCGAGCGCGAGCTGCAGCGCCGCCGCGCCGAGCTCGCGCGCATCGTGCGCGAGGCCCGCCGGCACGGCGCCGAACCGGGCTGGTTTCGCTAGGAAACCGGTGGCACGGCCACCCACGTCGCTTCGGACTCGTCGAGCAGCCGCTCGAGATCGGGCAGATCGCGCACGAGCACCGCCTCGAGCTCGGTCACGATGGCATCGAGCTCCGCCTTCAGCTCCTCGAACCGCTCCGCCGAGCTGGGCCGCGGCGCACCGAGAGTGCTCTCGACCACCCCCTGTAGGTAGAGTAGCTGGTTGTCGATCGCGGCCGGGAAGTTGAGGATGTCCTGGCTCGACTCCGCCCTGGTCTGGTGGAGCCGTTCCTCGAGGGCGGTGAGGGCGATGCCGATCACCTCCGAGCGGTCGCTCACGGCCTCGTCCTCCACCCGTCCGGCGAGGGCCTCGGCCTGCGAGCGCACCTCGCGAATGGTGCGGATGGCGTCGTGGGAACGGCTCAGCTGTCCCCAGATGTCCCGGGCCAGCTCGAAGCGCGCCTCGAGGGCAGCGACCGGAACCTCGATCCGCGGATCACGCACAACGTCAAAGCTGACGGTCTCGGACCACTCCCCCACCGTCAGCCGTGCCTGATACGAGCCCGGGGCCACCGTCGGCCCGCCGGGAAAGCCCCACAGCACCGCGTCCTCCACCAGGTCGGCGTCCTCGAGCGCCAGGTTCCAGACCCAGCGGTTGGCGCCGGCACGCGCATCGAGCAGCGGGGGCTCGAAGGACTCGGGGAAGAACCGGCGCCACGGGCTCGGCGCCTGACGCTCCGGCGTCTGGCTCGACAGGGCGCGCAGCACTCCGCCGTCGGCGTCGAGGATCTCGAGCTTCACCTCCTCGGCGCCATCCTCGTCGAGGCCGGCGGGCAGGATGTAATGAATGACCGCACCGAAGGGCGGGTTTTCACCGACCGCGCCGCGGCCGCCGCCACCCGAGCCGTCCACCCACGCGACCGCCGGACGTGGCCGGAAGAGGTGGACCTCCGCCGACGCCACGCCGCCGTCGAGCTGGTGCAGCACGCTGAGATCGTCAAGGATCCAGAACGACCGCCCCTGGGTCGCCACCACCAGGTCCCCGCGCTTGACCGCGAGGTCGGTGATCGGGGTGACCGGGAGGTTGAGCTGGAAAGGGCGCCAGCTCGCGCCGTCGTCGAGGGAGAGGTACATCCCGAACTCGGTGCCGGCGTAGAGCAGCCCCTTGCGGGCGGGATCCTCGCGCACCACCCGCACGAAGTGGCCGGATGGAATTCCGTTCTTGCCGTCGGTCAGTCGCTTCCAGCTCGCGCCGAAGTCGTCGGTCCGAAAAATGTAGGGCCTGAAGTCGTCCTCACGGTAGCGGTGGACGGCGATGAAGGCTCGTCCCGGATCGTGCGCCGACAGCTCGATGGCATTGACCGTCCCCCATTCCGGCATCCCGGCGGGGGTGATGTCGCGCCAGCCGGCGCCGCCGTCGTCGGAGATATGGACCAGGCCGTCGTCACTGCCGGCCCACAACAGGCCCGGACGGTGGGGCGACTCCTCGAACGCGAAGATCGTGCCGAAGACCTCGACGCCGGTGTTGTCTCTCGTGATCGGCTCGCCGGCATAGCCCTGTTTCGACTCGTCATCGCGCGTCAGGTCGGGGCTGATCTCGGTCCACGTGCGCCCCTCGTCGGTGGATTCGAGCACCACCTCGGCGCAGTGGTACAGCACCGTCGGGTCGTGGGGCGAGATCCGGATCGGAGAGTTCCACTGGAAGCGGTACTCGAGGTCCTTCGCCTGCCGGCCGACCGCCATCTGCGGCCACGCCATGACCTCCTGCTGGTGCTCGAGCCCGCGGTCAAAGCGGCCGATCGAACCGCCGTAGCAGCCGCCGTAGGTGATGTCGGGGTCGCGCGGATCGATCGCGACGGTCGCCGTCTCACAGCCGGCCGGTGCGTACCAGTCGCGCCACCCGATGCCACCCGGCGATCGGCTCGGGATGGCGATCGCCGAGTTGTCCTGCTGGCCGCCGTAGAGCCAGTACGGGTGCTGGTCGTCCACCGTCACCCGATAGATCTCGGAGGTCGGCTGGTTCTCCTGCGTCGACCACGTGCGGCCGCCGTTGAAGGTGATGTTGGCGCCGCCGTCGTTGGCCTCGATCATGTTGGCGGGGTCGCCCGGGTTGATCCACAGCGCGTGGTTGTCGCCGTGAGGCGTCCGGATCGGGCGGAAGCTTTCGCCGCCGTCGACCGACTTCCAGAACATGACGTTGAGAAGGTAGACCGTCTCAGGGTCCTTCGGGTCGGCCTCGAGGTGGGTGTAGTACCAGGCGCGCTGGCGCAGCTCACGGTCGCTGTTGACGAGGCGGAACTTCTCGCCGCCGTTGTCGGAGCGGAAGAGGCCGCCCTCGTCGTGCTCGACCAGCGCCCACACCCGCTCCGGCGCGGCCGGCGACACCGCCACCGCGATCCGGCCCTTGACGCCATCCGGAAGACCCTCGGTCAGCTCGACCCAGGTGTTGCCGCCGTCGGTCGTCTTGTACAGCCCGCTGCCGGACCCGCCCGAGATCATGTTCCACGGCGACCTCCGGGCCTGCCAGGTGGCAGCGAAAAGGACCCTCGGGTTGGCGGCGCTCATGGCGAGATCAACGGCACCCGCGCCGTCGGAGATGAACAGGATCTTGTCCCAGGAGAGGCCCCCGTCGGTGGTCCGGTAGACACCCCGTTCCGGGCTGGGCCCGAAGATGTTGCCCAGGACCGCGGCGTAGGCCACCTCGGGGTCGCGCGGGTGGACGATGATGCGACCGATCAGGCCCGCCTCGGGCAGGCCGACGTGGCGCCACGTGCGGCCGGCATCGGACGACTTGTAGATGCCGTCTCCAGGCGAGATGTTGCCGCGCGGACAGGCCGAGCCGGTGCCGACGTAGACCACGTTCGGGTCCGACGGCGCCACCGCCACAGCGCCGATCGAGGCGCTGCCGAAAGCGTCGCCCGCACGGCGCTCCCAAACGGTCTCACCGGGCGGCAGCCCACCCGGCGGTTCGCGCAGCAGCCCGAGCTCGGCGAGGCGCGGGTCCACCTCGCCCATCACCGCGGGCGCGGCCTTCGGCTCGAGCTCGCGCACCACGTCGGAGACGTTCCGCCAATTGAGCCCCGCGTCGGTGGTCTTCCAGACGCCGCCGCCGGTGGTGCCCATGTAGTAGGTCATGGGATCGCCCGGAACGCCGGCAACCGCGGTCGAGCGGCCGCCGCGGAATGGGCCGACCAGCCGGTAGGACAGCGAGTTGAAGAGGTCGTCCGAGTCCAGGGCGACAGCCGGGACGGCGGCCGCGACGGCGAGTGCGAGCGCGAGGAAACGAAGCATCACATACCCCTCCTGCGAAGTGCACTGCTGAGCATACCAACTCCGCCTTCCCGGCTGCACGAGACGCGCGCCCGGAAAAGGAGGGCCGGCCGATCAGGGGCTCAGCACACCCGTCGCCTGGCGTGGCGTCAGCGCACGCTGCCCCACCACGATCCGGTTACGCAACCAGGTGGTGAAACCCGGGGCGCCGTCGCGCTCGCAAAAGGTGAAGTCCATGTCCGCCGTGCCGTCGCTGTTGCTGTCGTAGCCGAAGGTATCGAGATACCGCTGCTCGAGCTCGGCGACGTAGGCCGAGCCAGGCACCGCCGGGTCGGTGACCGCACCCATCAGCCGAGCGCCGTCGAGATACACCCTCATCACGGTCTGGTAGCCGTTGGAATCGGTCATGGTGTACGAGCCCAGGTACCGCGTCCACGTCGAGGGGTCCGTGGTGAGGTCCCCGTCGCCCGAGCCGTCGGGCTCGAGCACCGCATCGACGATGCACTCCGCAGCCCGCGACAGCGTCGACGAGGAGTTGGCGAGCAGCGCGACCGCGAAGCGGCGTTCGGGCACCCACAACAGGTGGGCTCCGTAGCCGAGCACCGAACCGATGTACTGGCACACACCGATGCCGCGGTAGAGCTCGTTGGTGATGCCGAAGCCGGCGTACTGGTCCGGCGTGTGGTGCATCCACCGGTGGGGGTCCTGCAGCGTCGACGCGGACCACGGTGACAGCACCGGCCCGCCGCCGTCCATCAGCAGCAGCGCCCAGGTCGCGAGATCGCCCGCGGTGGAGAACGCCATCCCGGCCGGGCCAACGTCCCAGAGGTCGTTCTCCTCGGGCTCGACGGACACCACGCCGCCCGCCGAGCACACCCAGCAGTGGCCGTAGGCGAAGTTGCCGTCGGCGCGCACCGCGGCCGGGTCGAAGGTGGTGTCGTTCATGCCGGCCGGGCCCCACAGCTCTTCCTCCATCAGCTCACGGTAGGAGATCCCCGCCGCGCGCTCGGCGATCAGGCCGGCGATCATGAAGTTGGGGTTGGAGTAGTTCCAGATTTCGCCCGGCGGGGCATAGAGGCGGCGCCCTCCCTGCCGCGCCGCCCACCGTGACAGCGAGCCGGCGTCCTGGACGTCGCCGCTGTCGATGACGTCCGGAAAGCCGGTCGCGTTGGTCAGCGCGTGGCGGACGGTGATCCGCGAAGCCGGCCACGGTCCCGAAACTTCGAACTCGGGGATCAGGTCGGTGATCGGATCGTCGAGATCCACCCGCCCCAGCTCCACCTGCTGGAGGACCGCCGCCGCGGTCATCTGCTGAGTCAGAGGGCCGATGCGGAAGATCGTGCGGGGGTTGATCCTTTGGCTGGAGTCCTGCAGCTTGACGCCGTACCCCTGCTGGTAGAGGGTCGCGCCGTCGAGGACCACGGCCACCGCGGCGCCGGGAGCGTCGTACCACTCCATGTCGGCCGCAACGCAGGCGTCAATGGCAGCCTCGAGGGTTGCGGCCTTGGCGCGCGACACCGCCGAAGCGGCAGCGAGCGGGGTGAAGTCGGCGCTCGGCTCGGCACCGACGACCGGGGCCGGCGCGCGAGGGGCGGGCTCGGGGCGCGGCGCTGGAGGTTCCCCAAAGCTGACGGCACCGGCCAGGAGCAGAAACGTCAGCGTGACGACCACAACCTCAGTACACGGTCTCAAAATCCACCTCCCGCCTCACCCGCGTAGTGTACATCCGTCGCCTACTCGGAGACCCGGTAGAGCGTTCGGGCGGGATACTCGACCCGCATCACACCGCGCAGGCCGCGGGCGCCGGGCCCGGAGACCACCTCGACGGCGAAGAGGCGGTCGTCCTTGAGGTGCTCGGGTCCGATCCGTCCCGTGAGCTCGAGACGGCCCCTCCCCCGCTGCTCGATCAGGACTGCCCCGGTCGACGACTTGCGGACGGTGACGATCATGACCTCGTAACCCCCGCCCTGATCGACCTCGACAACGACCTCGCCGGCCACGTCGGGCACGAACTCGAGCTCCGCGCGCGAGCGGTCCGAGGCGAGCTGGAACCCGGTTTCGGCCTCGGCCGGCACCCGCACCACGGCGTAGGGCCGCGGTACGGCCGGCGTGATCACCGGTGACGAATCCACCACCCCGGCCGCCGGCGACCGATCCCGCCCATCCGAGGCCACGGTCACCCGTACCGGGCCCGTCCAGTTGTCGAACTCGTTGCGCTCGGTGACCGCGCCGAAGCGGTCGACCCACACCGCCACGTGGTAGGTGCCCGGCCGGCGCGATCCCTCGAACTCGGCGTCCACCGGCAGGTGGACGACCTGCTCGGCGCACACATCCAGCGCCGTCGGCACGCACACCCGGTCGGCCACCTTGGCGTCCCACAGCTCGCGATCGACGCGCTCGCGCATGGCCTGCCAGCACCGCAGGTCGAGGAGCCCGGCGGTGTCGAAGCAGACCGCGAGGTCGAGCCCCGGAAAGGGGTGCAGCGGCTCGTCGAACCACAGGTCCCAGGCAACGCCCTCGCCGCCGTGAAGCCCGCCGCGGTTGTCGATCCGCACCCGGATCTCAAGCTCGACACCGTCCGGGACCTCCAGCCGCCGGCAGCCCTCGCCGCACTCGACACGCTTCCCGGTCTCAGGGTCGGTGTAGCCGAGGACCATGACCGGTCTGAAGTCCGGCGGGCCGCTCTCGAGCGCACGGGCCGCCGGCACCCCCAGCACGACCGCCGCCAGCGCCGCCGCGCACCACAGTCTCGTCGGGATCGCCATCTTCCCCCTGCCCGACTGTACCGCACCCTCGCGGCGAAGCCCCTGCCGGCGAAGGGCCTCAGCTCTCGCCCTGCAGCACCTCGATCACCTGCTCGGGACGGACCCGCACCCGCCAGTTGTCCGGCAGGCTGCGCCACGAGATCAAACCGTCAGGCTCCACCAGAAAGATGGCCGGGCGCGCGATCGCGCCGCCGCCGGGCTTGCCGCCCTCGTGCACCACGCCCCAGGCGGTGATCGCCTCACGAGTGACGTCGGACAGGATGGGAAATCCGAGGCCGAGGCCGTCGATCAGGCGGGCGGACTCCTCCGAGGTGTCCACGGACACCGCGATGACATCGGCCTCGGCTGCTTGAATGTCGTCTAAGCGTGACTGCAGGCCCTGCAGCTCTGATCTGCAGAACGGTCACCAGAAGCCGCGGTAGAAGACCACCACGACCCGCCGCCCGGCGTAGGCCTCGAGCGAAACCTGGCGGCCGGTGTGATCGGGCAGCTCGAGCCGCGGCGCCGGCTGGCCGACCCGCGGCGCGGAGTCGGCGGACGCCGGCAGCTGATTCGACAGCACGTAGACGTATCCGAGCAGCAGAGCCGCGGGCAGCCCCGCTCCCACCAGACCGAGCCAGCTCTTCCAGCTGCGGCGCCGGACGAGACCCCACAGCGCGACGGCGACCCCGGTCGCGACCAGCGCCACGTTGGGCAGCGCGCTGTCCCGCAGCGACGGGATCCGGGCGGCGATCGCGAAGTAGGACACCAGACCCAAAAACGCCAGCAGCGGTCCGATCCACGCGGCGTGGTTGCTTTCTTTCGGCGCTGCCATGATGCCCCTCGCAACCCCCCGACCCTTCTCTCTATTCCTCGCCCGACCCGTGCCAACCACCAAGACACCAAATCCACGAAGAAGTCATCGAGGTTTCGGTGACTCCTCTGATGGAGATCGATCGAACCATCGAGTGGCTCGCCGGGTGTCTTTGATCATCGGGAGGTCGAAATGGTGCTTTGTGAAACCTTTGTGTCTTCGTGTCTTCGTGGTTGAGACGCGGGAGGACGGCCGCCATTCCAGATTCCGAATTCTGAATTCACCCGATGCTATCCTCCTCCGCCGGAGCGCCATGAGCATCCCACGCCCCCGTCGAGCCGACTTCGAGGCCATGCTGCGCCTGGCGGCGCCGGTGGTGGTGGTGCAGGTGGGCATGATGCTTCTCGGCGTGGTCGACACCATGGTGGTGGGCCGGCTGTCGTCGGAGGCGCTGGCCGCGGTGGCGCTCGGCCACCTTGCGGTCGTGGGGGTGTCTTCATTCGGCATCGGCCTGCTGCTGGCCCTCGACCCGCTGGTCTCGCAGGCCATCGGGGCCCGCGACCCCGACGCCGTGCGGCGCACCGTCCAGCGCGGCATGCTGCTAGCGTTCGGCCTGATGGCGCCGACCGCGCTGCTGCTCCTGCCGGCCGAAGCCGTCTTCGCCTTCTTCCGCCAGCCGCCGGAGATCGTGCCGACCGCGGCCGCCTACGTCCGCATCTGCATCCCCGGCCTGCTCACCTACTACGCCTTCTTCGTGCTGCGGGTGACCCTGCAGGCGATGGCGCGGATGCGCCCGGTCGTGATCACCATCGTCGCCGTCAACCTCTTCAACCTCGCCGCCGATTGGGTCCTCGTCTTCGGCATCGGGCCCGTGCCGGGCCTGGGCGCCCTCGGCTCGGCGTGGGCGAGCACCGCCGCCCGGATCTTGCTCTTCGTCCTGTTGCTCGCGCTGTCGCGACCCGAAACCGGCCCGTTGCTGGCCCGCATCGATCCCGCCGCGCTGCGATGGGGGCCGCTGTGGAGGACCGCGCGGCTCGGGATTCCGATCGGTTTCCAGCTCCAGCTCGAGATCGTCGCCTTCGCGGCCATCGGGCTGCTGATGGGCGGCCTCGGGATCCTGCAGATGGCGGCCCACCAGGTCGCCATCAACCTCGCCTCGCTGACCTTCATGGTGCCGCTCGGAGTCGCCTCGGCGACCGCAGTGCGCGTCGGCCACGCCGTCGGCAGCGGCTCGAGCGAGGCCGCCCGCCGTGCCGCTGTGACCGGTCTGGCGGTGGGCGTCGCCTTCATGACCACCACGGCCGCGCTGTTCATCGGGCTGCCGGGCCTGCTCGCCCGCGCCTACACTTCGGTCGGCGAGGTCGTGGCACTGGCGGCGGCGCTGATTCCGATCGCGGGCTACTTCCAGGTGGTCGACGGACTGCAGGTGGTGTCGGCGGGCGTACTCCGCGGCGCCGGCGACACCCGGGCGCCCCTCGCCGCCAACCTCGCCGGCTTCTGGCTGATCGGACTGCCCACCAGCTTGACCCTCGCCTTCCCGCTCGGCTACGGGCCGCGAGGTTTGTGGTGGGGATTGGTGGCAGGGCTGTCCGCGGTCGCGTTCTTCCTGCTGCTGCGCACGATGTGGAAGCTCGGAGGCGAGATCCGGCGGGTCGAGGTCGAATGACACCATTTCGGCGCGGACGGAACGAACAGGCAACTTCCGGAATCGCAACAGCTGCGGCCGAGACGGCCGCATCCAAAAGCGTCAAGCTCCAAATGGTAGAGCGGACGGAACGCCCGCGCCGAAATGAGACTACTCACGCATCAGGATCAGCGCCTGCCGGACGAGAACGAAGTGGTCCTTGACCCAGTCCTCGATGTCACGGAGCTCGTCCGCAGAGATGGCCATTTGTTGGGCGACCTGGTTGATCAGCGACTCCTCGTTGACCGAGAAACTGGTGTCCGAGTAGCCGAGGCCGATCAGCTCGAGGAGGGCCGCGACCTTGGACCGGCGGCCCTTGAAGACCCCCGCAAGCTCGTCCACAGAGCGCCCATCGATGTCCGACTCGGTAACGTCCATCTCGGCCTTGAGCGATGCCAACGCGTGTGCCTCGCGCCCGATCACCAGACCGTCCGCCTCCACCAGCCGCTCCGCCAGCACCGCGAACGCGCGCTTCTCGTCGTCGTCGAGCATGTTCAGGAACACGGCGCACTCCTTTCGGGTCGTCCTGGTCTTAGGATATAGGATAGCAGGCTCTCCCATTTCGGCTCGCGGATTCCGCGAGCCGAAAACGGAGCATCAACCAGGCATGTCGAGGTTCTTGCCGTGGCGGAGCTGGTGCCACCGCAGCCAGCCGCGCAGCGCCATCGCCTTCAGCGGCCCCGAGCGGTTGGCCGTCCGCTCGACGCTCCACTCGACGATGTTGCGCGGCGGTGCGGTGCGCTCGGACTCGGGCCGGGGCACCAGGCCCATGGCCTCGGTGGGACAGGTCAGGATGCACACACCGCAGCCGATGCAACGCTCACCGATGACGCGATACGCGAGGTCGTCGAGCTCGATCGCCGCCACCGGGCAGCGCTCGTCGGCGCACACCCCGCAGGCCTCGCACAGTTCCTCGTCGATCACGGCCTCCCAGTTGCTGCGCACCAGGCCGTACGGCGTGTGGTATTCGGTGAGGAGATGCATGATGCCGCAGCAGCACGAGCAGCAGTTGCAGATGAACATGGAGTCGTGCCCGAAGTTGTAGGTGCAGTGAACCAGGCCCTCCTCCTCGGCCCGGTCGAGGATCTCGACCGCCTCCCCGCGGCTGATGGTCCGGCCGTCGACCGGCGAACCGCCCTCCCACGCGTCCTCCTCCCTGGAAAAAGCGAGGCAGACCTCGTGGGTGTGCGTGCACGGGCTTTCAGTGAGCTCCTTTTCAGTCCGGCAGATGCAGTTCATGACCCGGAACGACTTCGCACCGTCGAGCATCGCGCGAACGTCATCGGAGGCGAGCACGGTGGTCCGGTTGTCGAGGCGTCGATTGACCGGCACCACCCGCGCCAGCGCGGGCTTGCTGCCGCCGAGGGTGGCCGCCAGGTGGGGAGCGTAGGCCTCGCACAGCTCGGCCAGCTCGCGGTCCATCCGGCCGAGCTGGAACTCGTAGATGCCGACCACGAACGGCACCAGGCAGTAGCGGCGCTTGCCGTGGACCTTGAAGGAACCGATCTGCCCTCGCTCCGCCATGCCGTCGAGGACCTCCCGCATCTCGTCGACCGGTCTGCCGAGGCGAGACGCGATGCGGCCGGCGCTCTCCGGGTACGGCTTGAGGCGGAGCGCGATCTCCGCGTCCTCCGGCCGGAAAATCTTGCGCAGCAGCCTCAGCTCGATCCCCTCCTCGGTGGCGGGGAAGCCCTGCGGCAGGGAGTCGAGCTTCTTGGCAAGACGCTTGAAGACATCGGCCATGGCGACCTCCGAGATGCGCCCTACTCTATCCCATTCTCAGGAATGAGTGTCACTGTCACCCGTTCGCGCAGGCCCGGCCTGCGGGAAAAGGGGAAAGGCTACGATCCCGCCTTCGATCTCGTCGTCGGTGCAAACGACGGCCACGACAACGAGGCGGGCTGCCACGCACGATCCCAAGATCATCCTCTCGAGCACTTGACCGGCCCCGACCTTTTAAAATCGAATCGCCTCGATGGAGACATGTGCCGGCAAGGGTAGTTCGGTGGTGTGTTGATTGACATTCTCCCCGACCGCATTCAACATCACGCATCGAAGAGACCGGTCTTCGGAAGGCGATGTCCTCTTCGCCAACAGTAAGGTGGGATGATTCGGTGACGACAGTCCTGACCATATTCGGTACGCGTCCGGAGATCATCAAGCTCGCTCCAGTGATCCGAGCGCTCGAAGGGCGAGAGAAGGTCGTCTCGCTCGTCAACGTGTCATCTTCGCAGCACACAGATCTCTTGACACCGTTCACAGAACTCTTCGGCGTGAGGATCGACCACGACCTGCGGGTCATGCGTCCCGACCAGTCGCCGGACGAGGTGTGTGCCCGCGTTCTCGAGTCGCTGCACCCGATCGTGGCTCGCCACCGACCGGATATCGTGCTCGTTCAGGGCGATACCACGACCGCGCTTGCCGGCGCGCTGTCGGCATTCCACCACCACGTTCCAGTCGGCCATGTGGAGGCCGGGCTCCGTTCCGGTAACCCGGTGAGTCCCTTTCCCGAGGAGATGAATCGGCGGTTGGTGACCCAGCTGGCCTCCCTGCATTTCGCGGCCACCGAACACAATCGTCAATCTCTCCTTCGCGAGGCAGTGCCCGAGGGGTCGATCTTCGTCACCGGGAACACTGTTGTCGACGCACTCAAGCACATCCTGACCATTCCGCGCGCAACCGGACCCCTGGACCGTGTGCTCGAAGCGACCGAAGGGACCCGGCGCATCGTTTTGACAACCCACCGGCGAGAGAGCCTCGGTCGGGTGATGCAACAGAACCTGGCCGTGCTGCGGGACTTCGTCGCCTCGCGACCCGATCTGTCGCTCGTCTTCCCGGTACACCCCAACCCGTCGGTGGTCAAAGCCGCTCGCGAGGTCTTCGGCGGGCACGACCAAACCCACCTGATCGAGCCTCTGAGCTACCCAGACTTCATACACCTGCTGTCGCGGGCGTGGCTGATTGTCTCCGACTCGGGCGGCGTGCAGGAGGAAGCGCCAACGCTCGGCAGGCCCGTCCTCGTCATCCGCGAAAACACCGAGCGACCAGAAGCCGTCGAGGCTGGGGTCGCCAAGCTCGTCGGTGGCAGCCCGGATCGTCTCCGCGACATGCTCGAGGACATCGACAACGACTCGTCATGGATCGACAGCGTGAAAGAGACGGAAAACCCGTTTGGCCGTGGAGACGCCGCTGAACAGATTGTCGAGATCATTCTCCGGGAATCCAACACTTCGGAGAGCGAACTCTGTTCTCCGACAGTCCGCTGGAAACGATGAAACGCTCGCTGGCGGTGACGGAAAGCTGCGCGAAACCCGAGGAGGAGGCCTGATGCGGACCCTGCTGACACTCGCGCTCTGTGCGGCGTTCGCGGCGCCGTGTACCGCCTCGGAGCCGGCGGCGGCGCTGCTGATCATCGACATCCAGGACTTCTACTTTCCCGGCGGCAAGGTGCCGTTGGTGGAGCCCGAGGCCGCGGCTGCCAACGCCGGCAAAGTGCTTGCCGCCTTCCGCTCGGCTGGGCTGCCGGTGGTCCACGTCCGCCACGACTTCGAGCCCGGCGGCTCGATCCACGCCACCGTCGCGCCGATCGAAGGCGAGCGGGTCTTCACCAAGACCGAGGTCAGCTGCTTCAACGGCACCCGGGTGCTCGATCACCTCCGTGAGCTCGGCGTCGAGAAGCTGGTTATCGTCGGAATGCAGACCCACATGTGCCTCGAGGCCGCCACCCGTGCCGCGCATGACCTCGGCTTTGAGGTCACCGTGGTCGGCGATGCCTGCGCGACTCGGGACCTCGAGCACGGCGGCCACACGGTCGCCGCCGCCGACGTCCACGCCTCGACCCTGGCGACGCTGGATCGAACGTATGCAAAGGTGTTGAAAACGGCGGACTTTCTCGAATCGTCGATGACCGACTGATTTTGTGGCGGCAGCCGTCCCGGCTGCCGGGCGTGCGGGCGGCTGCGCGCCTCGCACCCCTCCAACCGGCATGCGGGGCGCATGCCCAATCTCAGCCATCTTCAACAGGAGCTCCCAATCGGCTCGAGAAGCAGGTGAGCCACCACGACGGTGACGAAGATCACGCCGTGGGTCACCTGCACCCGCGCGTTCCTCGACGATCCCGCCAACTCGCACGTCAACGTCGTCATGTGGTCGTGGTGCTCGATCAACAACCACGACGCCCAGCGCTACGTCGACAACATGGAGCTGCTGGTCGCCGAGTACCCGGACGTTGCCTTCGTCTTCATGACCGGCCACGCCCAGGGGCAGGGCGAAGACCTCACGCCGATGAGCGTGCACTACAACAACCAGCTCATCCGACAGCACTGCCAGACCAACCGCCGTATCCTCTTCGACTTCGCCGACATCGAGGTCTACGACCCGGACGCCAGCTACTTCTGGGACCTCGACCTGTGGGACAACCTCGACTACGACGGCGGCAACTGGGCGCAGGAGTGGATCGCCGCCAACGACGGCTCCGAGCTCGAGCAACTGACCACCGGCGACGGCGTTGACGGCTACGGCGGCATCACTTCGTGCGCCCACTCGGCCTCGCCGGCGGAATCGACGCTCAACTGCGCGCTCAAGGGCCGCGCCGTGTGGGGGTTGTTCGCGCGCCTCGCCGGCTGGACGGGCAACACGATGATCTTCAGCGACGGCTTCGAAGACGGCGACTGCCGCAACTGGATCGAGGTCAGTCCGTAGCCGCTCCCGAACCGGCGCCAGATCCGCGTCCGACGGGCCTGCGACCCCCTCGACCACGGCCACGAACCGCTCCCTCCGGCGTGTTACGGGCTCCGCCACCCAGACCGCGAGGGGAATGCAACCGCAACGATACTCGTCCCCCACCCGGCAGCCGGGATCCGGCTTCGTGCTTCGCACTCCGCCGTGACCGGCCGGCTGCTCTACAAGATGCTCCGAGCGCCCTTGTGGGGCACGCGTCTCGCGTGCCTGGCGGGTGGCGGTGGCGGTGGCGGTGACAGTGGCGGGCGGCGGTGACGGTCAGCGGTGGCGGTCGACGGTGGCGGTGGCGGTCACGGATCGCGAGCGCTGACGCGGTTCACTGCCACCGTCGCCGGAAGCCGTCACCGAGACCTGCCACTGATCACCGTCACTGATCACTGTCACTGATCACTGTCACTGATCACTGTCACTGAACACTGTCACGGATCACCGTCCTCCCCCCGGCAGCCGGGACGGCTGGCCCACGAACCGCGCCGATCGAGCTTGTGGGGCACGCGTCTCGCGTGCCTCTATGTCTTGTCAACTCCCTCATGCGGGACGCACGCCCCAAAACCGAAAACGCAACAATGATGCAAGGAATGGTCTACGCTGAGCGGCGGCACATGAAACCTACCCACATCCTTGGCCGCGCGACCACCCCCGACGGTAAAGAACTCGTCCTGTACGAACGCGATGGCGCCTACGTCATCCGCGTCGACGGC
This sequence comes from uncultured Thermoanaerobaculia bacterium, assembly GCA_964609835.1. Classification (GTDB taxonomy): domain Bacteria; phylum Acidobacteriota; class Thermoanaerobaculia; order Thermoanaerobaculales; family Sulfomarinibacteraceae; genus Sulfomarinibacter. The sequence goes on along the minus strand of CAZSTH010000029.1, from coordinate 24,530 downwards.
CTCGAGCTGATGACGAGCCGCGCCCATGGGTCCGAGGAGGCGCTCGCGCGGCTGGCGCTCGAGGACGTCGACGTCGCGGATCCGCACGTGCTCGTCGGCGGCCTCGGCATGGGCTACACGCTACGGAGCGTTCTCGACCTCGTGTCGGCGGGGGCGCACATCATCGTCGCCGAGATCCTGCCTGCCGTGGTCGCCTGGAACTCGGCCGAGATCGCCCACCTGGCCGGCTCGCCGCTCGAGGACCAGCGGGTGGTGGTCTACGAGTCCGACGTCCGCCACCTGATCGAGAACAGCACGCGCCAGTACGACGCCATCCTGCTCGACGTCGACAACGGCCCCGAGGCCTTCACCAGCGCCGGCAACCAGTGGCTGTACGACCGCCCCGGCATCGAGGCCATCCGGCGATCGCTGCGCCCTTCCGGCGTCCTCGGCGTGTGGTCGGCCGATCCCGACCGCGGCTTCGAGCGGCGGCTGGCCGCGGCTGGTTTCAACGTGGCAAACCACACAGTCCGCGCCCGCCCCGGCCGCAAAGGCCCGAAGCACACCATCTTTGTCTCGACCGCGCCCTGATCATCGCGCCTCCACCAGAGTCATCGTGGTGCACTTTCCCAGCGCGCACATCTCAAACGCCGTGCAATTTTGCATTTCAAATGCAAAACTGCATGCCATACTTCCAGCCGGATCGCCCTCTGACCGACCCACGCGTGCTCTGTTATCATCCGCCGTCATGAAACCCGCTGTCAGAAACCGTCTCATCCTCGGGGCCGCGGCGGTCGTCGCTGCAACCGTTCTCGCCTACGAGATGTACTACAGCCAGACCCCGGCGCGCCACGCCGACCACGACCACGCCATCGCCAAGATCGACGCCGGCGGCTTCCTGTGGGTCGAGAACACAGACGGCGAGCGCCGCAACCTCGTCGGCCGCCCTGAAAAGGTCATGCTCCTGCACTGGTTCGACCCCTCGGCCGCCGACTTCACCGAGCAGCGACGGGCGGCCGCCTTCGCGAAGCAGGCCGCCGACGACCCCATGGTCGAGGTCCTGTTCATCGCCGACGCCCCGTCGTGGGAGAGCCTCGAAAGCTGGGCCGAGGCCAACGGCGTCTCCATGGAATGGCTCTACCTCGACCGCAAGGGCGCCACCGGTGATCTGTTCGGCGTCCGCCGCCTGCCGGAGACCCTCTTCTACGATCCCTTCGGCCTCCTCGCCTTCCAGGCCCGCGGCCCGATGGAGTGGTCACCGCAGCGGCTGCGCGCGCAGATCGAGACCTACAAGGCGGGCGTCGAGGAGATTCACTAGTCGAATTCGGAATTCGGAATTCGGAATTCGGAATTTCACACGCTCGAGTTTGAACTCACCAGGGCAGGACGTCGCCGTTGGCGTGCCAGAACGTGCCGGAGGTCTCCAAGGTCAGCTCGTCAATGCGGTCGACGAGGCCGGCCGCCGATTCGGGCGGATCGATCAGCCCCTGCCCGCCGGTCATGTCGGTGCGCACGAAGCCGGGGTGGAGAATCGCCACCGCGATCCCGGCGTCCTGCAGGTCGTGGGCGAGCGAGCGGCCGGCCATGTTGACCGCGCACTTGGACATCCGGTAGCCGTAGCGGCCGCCCGAGGTGTTGTCATCGATGGACCCCATCCTGCTGGTGATGATGGCCACCTTGGATCCCTCGCGGAGGTTCGGCCGCAGCGCCGCCGTCAACCGCAGCGGTCCCAGGGAGTTGACCTCGAACTGCCGCCGGATGCGGTCGAAGTCGAGGTCGTCCAGCGATTCGTCCGACAGGATGCCGGCGTTGTTGATGAGAATGTCGATCGGCACCCCATCGAGCTCTGCCAGCAGACCCTCGATCGAGTCGTCGATAGTGACGTCGACGCCTTCCGAAACCTGCACCTCGAGCTCCTTGAGCGCCTTCGACTTCGACCGGCAAACCGCGATCACCGCGTCGCCGCGCGCCTTGTAGCGCCGCGCCAGCTCGAGCCCGATGCCGCGATTCGCTCCCGTGATGCACACTGTTGCCATGAAGAGATTCCTTTCACGTTGTCCTATGTGGTGGTCATTCTTCCTGGTGAATTCTGAGGCGTCCCGGCTCCACAATCCACAACGATCCGGTGGGATCGTCTTCTTCCAGTGCCTGTATGAGACCCTCGATCAAGCGGTCGATGGTGGAAAGCAGCGCACTTCGGCCTCGAAGCACGATGATTCCCGCTGATTGACCAGGAGGAAACGACAGTACATTCGCGAAATCCAAATCGAGCGTGACGAGGGCGCGACCCTCTTCTCTGCAGCACTCGAAAAGCTCGACATCACCGATACCTCGAATGCCCTGCTGCGCCACTGTGGCGACATCGTGCCCGCCGTCTTCGAGAATAGACTGGTGGCGTTGAGCCAAATTCTCGTCGAGCTTCAATTTTACGGTTACCCCGCCAGAGTGACGTGACGCTCTCTCGTCATTTCCGCCGCATAGGCCAGTGCCGCGAAGATGTCCTCGCGTTCGAGCCCAGGATACGCCTCGAGCAGGTTGTCGATGGACTCTCCAGCCGCCAGATTGTCCACGATGAGGGACACCCAAATGCGCGTGCCCCGAATACAGGGCTTCCCAAAACAAACCTTTGGATCGATGGTGATCCTCTTCAGCAAATCCTTACGGTCCATTATTCGCTCCGTCGATGTCTCCCACAAAGTGTCAGGCCGGCAGCGAGAAAATGCAAGCTCCGGAGCCAGACAACCAAATGCACACCCACGCCAGTCCGGACAGCGAATTTTCAACCCGCCTGGTTCACATTGACCTGCTTCCACAACCCGATCACCCGGCCGTCCGGGTCCTCGAACAACGCTATCGAGCCGACGCCCGGCACCTCGACCGGCTCCACTACCACCTTGACGCCGGCGCTGACGATCTTTCCCATGAAAGAGTTGAGGTCGTCGGCGTCGATGAGATCGTCATGTTGCCGGGCCAGGGTCCCTGGTCAGGCTTCATAATGCCGCCGCCGATGCCGTTCTCGCCGCCAACCCCGGCCAGGTGATAGCTCATCTCCGGGATCGGCCGGATCGCCCAACCGAAAACATGCCTGTGAAACGTCGCCGCCCGGTCCGGATCCTCCGACTACATCTCCCAGTGCACGACAGGGTTGCCCACCAATTCCTCCTCGCGTGGCTTCCCCACATGCATGTCCGTCACGCCACGGGGTATTCCTCCCGCATCGACGTGGTTCACAGGCCCGCAAAGGCTCCGGCGGCCAGCAGGGCCGCGATCAGCACCACGCAGCCGCACCCGCCACAACCCCCGCCACCCCGGCGCAACGCCGCATTGAACGCGGCGCGCCCCGCCGTGCAGCCGAGGATCGGCACCGAGGCGATGGCCACCTTCGCCGCGGTCTGCCGCCAGCGGTCCATCTCCTCCTGCTCGAAGCGCTTGCGCAGGATCTCCTTCTCCACCGCCACCCGCTCGCGGTGCTTCATCTCCTCCCGCGTCTTGACCACCTCGAGCTCGTTGTCCTCGGGAATGAACCTCAGCCGCGACGCGCAGTACTCGCACAGCGCTTCCACCTCACCCAACGGCAGGTCGAGCGGCGCCCCGCAGTTGGGACAGCCGAGGTGGCGGGGTTCCATGACGAGGAGGCTAACATCCCTCGGCGGGCGGCGCCGCGCATTCTCTCGAACTGCCCAGCGTCGTCCTCGAAATTCGCGACGGCTTCACGCTGTCTTCTCGGCCGGTTCCGACCATTCGACCGGCAGCGCTATGAGGGCTGGCATAATGCTCAGGGCGACGACGGGGCGCCTGAGGAGATCAGAAACTCCGTGTAGTGCCGACGCCTACCGCGAGAATCGTAGAGACTGAGAACATGGTCGAAGTTCGCACCCTCCAGCCGGACGACCCGCAGTGGTCGGCGATCGAAACCGATCGCAGGCTCTCGGTGTATCACCGCCCCCAGTGGGCGCGGCTGATGAAGGACATCTTCGGTCACCGCGCGATCTACCTGGCGGCGATCATCGACGGCGACATCGTCGACCTGCTCCCGCTCTACCTCGTCAGCCTTCCCGGCCTCGGTACCAAGCTGATCTCGATGCCCTACGAGGGCTGCTACGGAGGCTTCGCGCTCGAGGACGATACGAGCCAGGAGCCGCTCCTCGCCGCCGCTCGCGACCTCGCCCGCCGCGAGAACGCCAGGTTCATCGAAATTCGCAGCCAGCGACCGAGGGTCGGCCTCGCAGGGGCGGGCTTCATTCACTCCGAGCCTCTGCTGATCTCGGAGGTCGAGCTACGCGGGAAGGACGAAAACTTTGCCATGCTGTCCTCTAAACACCGCCGGAACGTACGCACCGCCGTTAAGCGGGGGGTAGAGGTCTCCTACAGCGACACGGCCGAGGACATGCGGCGGTTCTATTTGCTGGTCGCCAACCATTACCACGCGCTCGGATTGCCGTTCTTTTCGAGGCGGTTTTTTGACGCGATCCGGCGCTCGCTGATCCTCGAGGGGTTGGCGACACTGCAAGTCGCCCGCATCGACGGCGAGTTCGTCGGTGGTCACCTGCTGCTCGAAAGCGGCGGAATCCTGATCTCCAAGTACGCCGCCTACACCAAGAAGCCCGAGTTCCGAAAAGCCTACATCTCCTACGCCATGTTCTGGGATGCCATCCGTTACGGCATCGGGCGGGGGCTCTCGAGCTTCAACCTGGGGGTCACGGGCAACGAGAACTCCGGCCTTCTCGAATTCAAGCGCAAGTACGGCGGCCAGACCTCGCCGGTTCACTTTTACTTCTACCCGCTGCGCGGTAAGGTCCCAGATTACTCCGAGCTGTACCACGGGTACAAGCTGGTCAAGAAGGTCTGGAGCATGCTCCCATCACCGGTGGTCCGCTCGATCGGGCACCAGATCAACCGCTGGGTGTGCTGAATGTCGCAACCGGTGCGCCATGATGCCGACGTGGAACCCGATCCGCCGACGAACTCCCGGCCGCGAAGGCGGTTCGCCGGACGGTTCGCAGCCCAATGCGGATCCGGCCCCACAGGATGGAACGGTCGCCATTGAGAATCGTCGTCCTGACTAGCCCTCGGCACTTCTACGGGAACCACCTCATGAAGTCGCTCCTCGAGCGCGACGGGGCCTCCGAGGTCGTCGGGGTGATCGAGTCCGGCGTCCTGCTACCGAAAAAGAGCCTGCGAAAATCCCTGGCCCGCTACCTGAAGACCTCGGGTCTCGAGTTCTTCCTCGCCCAGAGCTTCAAGAGGTCCGTTTTCAATATCGCCCTGTCGGCCCACGGGATGACCGGCAGCCGCAACGTCGCGAGCCCCTTGTTCTCCTACGGGCGATTGCTGGAGTCTCGCGGAATTCCCGCCCGCACGACAGCCGACGTCAATGCCGACGAAACCGTTCGATTCGTCAAGGATCTCCGCCCGGATCTGATCGTGATTCTGCTTTTCGCACAGATTCTCAAGCAGCCCGTCCTCGATATCCCGGGGCAGGGCGTCCTCAACTTCCACCCGTCATTACTGCCCCGAAACGCCGGGCTGATGCCGGTCTTCTGGTGCCTCGCCGACGGCGAACGCGAGACCGGCGCGACGGTCCACAGCGTCGACGTCGGGATCGACAGCGGCGAAATCCTGGCGCAGACGGCAACGCCCGTCATCGAGCGGGACACGGAGCACTCGCTCTACGCCAGGATCTGCTGTCTCGGCGCCTCTCTGGTCGATGATGTGATCTCGCGGCTCGAGCACGGAGAGGCGCTGCGGCCCATCGACACCTCCGCCGCCGAGGCCTCCTACCACTCGATCCCAGATCGGGACGCCGTGCGGCGCTACCGGGCCTCGGGACGAAAGTACTTCCGCGTCTGCGAGCTGTTGAGGCCCTTCGACTCGTTCTGAGATTTTCGCCGGCCTCTGCCGACCTCAGGTGTGGCCCGCGCGATAGTCGATTGGGCCTACTCCGGTTGATCGAGCGTCTCGACCTGCGCATGGTCGCGGATCTCGCGGAATGAGTAGCCCAGCCGGAGGAAGTAGTAGAGGCCGACGGCGACCACAAAGCAGTAGGCAATGGCGTGCCAGAAGATCGAGGCTGCGACCGCGACGCCGGCGGCGACACCGGCAGGCGCCAGGGCCAGCGCAAAGCTCAGCTGAATGGTGCCGACCGCGCCCGGGGTCGTCGGCAACGAGACCCCCACGAAGGTAAACGCCAACACGATAAACGCCACCGACGGATGGACCTCGATCTCGACCGCGCGCAGGCTGAGGTCGATGCTGAGGCCCGTCACGAGCCACTGTGCGACGGTCACGGTCGTCACCAAGAGCATTCGGCGGGCGTTGCGCAGCGCCATCAGCCCCGAGGCTACAAGGGCCGCCTGGATGGAAAGGACCATGGCGATGCGCTGCGGAAGCAGGCCGAAAACCCGATCGAGAATCGAGTTGAGAGAGTCCGCCCAGGTCGCGTAGACGATCGCCAGCAGCAACACCGCGACCCCGACGACGCCTCCGATGGTTCCCGCCTTCGCCAACTCACCGGAAGGTTTCGGGGCGAGCCAAAGCGCGAATCCGAGCAGCGCGACGATGGTCAAGAGATCGAAGACCCGTTCGAGGACAATGGTCGTCAGCACTGAGGTACTCTTCAGGCCGAGCTTGCGGCCGGCGACGAACATGCGTACCAGATCGCTGAAAGGCGGCGGCAGGGCGATGTTGCTCGCGTACCCGATCATGACCGCCGGAAAGACGTCGTGAGCCGACACCTTTTCGTCGAGTGGCCTCAGCAGGACGCTCCAGCGCCACGCCCGCAGCCAGTACACGAGCAGCACGGTGGCCAAAAACGGCAACACCATGAGCAGATTGGCCCTTTGAAGCGCAATCCAGATTTCCTCGAGATTGGTGTTCCGCAGCGCGAGCCACAGGAAGGTCAATCCGACCGCGAAGCCGACTCCCACGATCAAACGCTGGCCCACGATTTTCATCGTACGCTCAGAACGAGTCGGCGGGGTCGTACCCCGCTCGACGACCGGTCGCGCGATCGACGGCCAGCCGTCCCAACAACCCCAGGTGGCCGACGATGGTCTTCAAGGTCTTCATCTTCGACCGGCCGAGCAACCGCACCTCGAGGACCGCCGGACACTCGACGATCTTCCCGCCGCGGAGGTCGAGCGCGCCGAGCATCTCGGCCACCCCGAGGAATCCCCCTTCCTGGACATCGAGCTGGATCATGGCGGAGCGTTTGTAGACCCGGAAGCAGCTGGTGTAGGTGGCCAGCCTATGGTGCAGCACAACCCGATACATGCCCGACAGCGTTTTCGAGAGAAAGAGCCGCCACTGCGGCACGTTGCGCACCGTCCCCTGCGGATGGTAAGGCGACGCGGTGACCATGTGGACGTCGTCCTCGAGCATGGGGATCAGCCGCTGCAGCTGGTGCGGGTCGTAGGTGCAATCGCAGTCGATCGAGCACACGAGCTCGGTTTCGGCCTCGCGAATCCCGGTCATGATCGCGGCAGCCACGCCGCGGTTTTCGGTGTGGCGAACCAGCCGCACGTTGGGGTGGTCACCGAAGGTCTCGTTCAGCGAGCCCCACGTTCCGTCGCTGCTGCCGTCATCGACGAACACGAACCCCAGGTCGTAAACCTTGCCGAGCTTCCGCTCGACGCTGACCAGCGTGTTGGCCAGGTACGGCAGTATCAGCTCCTCGTTGAAGCACGGGACGACCACCGAGATAGGGGTCCTTTCGGATTCGGACACACGCAGCTCGGGATCGGTCGGCTCGTCGGACCGAACATCGTAGGCGACGGCCTCGGGCTGAGGGGATTCGGCTTCGCGGAGCTCAACGGGTAGACCGAGGTGATTGGCAATCCCCGTGAACTGGTAGCGGCCGAGGTAATACCTGATGGTCTCCTCCATCCGGTCGAGGTTTCGATACTGCCGCACCCGCTCTCGAAACGGTGCGGCCTGGATTCGCGGTTGCTCGGGGTCGAGCTCCCAGACGTGGAAGTACATGAGGAACGGCGCGTCGTGGCGATTGATCCAACTCTCCACCCCCCGCCGCATCATCCAGTGTGGAAACTGCCGGAAGTAGTTGCCGCCGGCGATCGGGAGCGACCAACCCGCAAGCGATATCGAGGGCAGCGGAAACTCCCGGATCTCCCCCCCGCGGTAGCTGTGCGTGTGGGGGACTCGACGCGACGGGCTTCGAGAGAAGCGGCGAAACAGCAACCGGACACTCGAGTCGTATTTGAAGCCCTCGTCCACGAGAATATCGAGCGCCCACAGATCCTCGGGCGAGAACCACCGGTGGCCGATGCGAAAGCCGTAGATCGGTTGACCACTGGCCCGCCGGAGCGCCTCGCGAGACCTCACCAGGTCCTCCCGGAACTCCGCCGGGCTGCTGAAGTGGCGGATGCTGCGGTGAATGTAGCCCTTGGAGGCCACCTCGTGGCCGCGCTCGGCGATCTCGCGCACCAGCTCTGGCATCTCGTCTGCGATCGACCCGAGGACGAAGAACGTCGCCTTGATGTCGAAGGTCTCGAGCAGATCGAGGGCCTTGTGGGTGTTCGCCTCGACCCGCCGTTCGAAGCGATACCACTGCTCCGTCTGCACGACGCTTTTCAGCGGCGCGACGTGGAAGTAGTCCTCCACAACCACCGTCAGAAGATGTTCGGAAATAGAACGATCACCGTCGGCCACCGACCGGGTTTCCCGTGTCGATTCGGACTCTTGCTCGCCGATTTCGCGCTTTGCTTCCATCAACAGCTCTCTGCTCGCCAGATTCGTCCAGTCTAGCAGCAATTCGCCTCGAGTGGGACCGAACGCGGGACGCAGACCATTGTCAGACCGAAGGGGCCGAGAGAATCGCCGCCCCCAAGCAGATCGCGCGGCGGTTGCGAATCAACCGATCGTGGTCGGTCCTGCCCCGGAACTGATAGTTGCCCGGGCTGGTCTCCACGGCCGGTGTTCCCGCGGGGGCATCGACGTGCAGGCCCCCGGCCCCGTCGAACCACGCGCTCGACTCGGGCACGATCCACCGGTCGAGGCTGATCGAGATCGTGAAGTAGGCGACCGCGCGCGCCTGATCGGGCAGCACGGCCTCGATCGCGTTTCGATCCACGCCGAGGCCGAACGGGGTCTCGTCGACCGGCGCGGCAGGGGTTCCGTTCAGCAGTACCTGCACCCTGCTCGCCTCCATGGAGTTTGCGAACGCCGGCACCAGCTCGCGATCGCCGACACCGCCGAAACCGACCAGCGCATCGGTTCCGTGGTTGGCACCCGCCAGGGAGATCCAGATTCGCAGACGCTCCGGCTCATTGCGGGCCGCGAACCAGCGGCTGCTGACAGCGCCCATGCTGTGGGCGACGATATCGACCTTGGCCGACGTCCGATGGCATCCCGCTCGCTCCGAAAGCAACTGCACCCGGTCGAGAATGGCCAGGGCGGCCGGTGCGATCTGCTGCTCCGCGGCGAGTACGTTACTACCGTTGTTCGGGACCAGGTCGAGGGCCGCGAGGTACTCACGCGGATAGCCAGCCCGCACCAAATGCCGGATCATGACGTCCCACGAGCTCGAGTTCATCCCCGTTCCGTGAACGAAGACCACCGGCGTCTTCGAGTAGTCCGGGGGAGCGGCACCGGGCGCACACGCGGCCAAACCCGCCGCCACCGCGAGCAGCGCCGGCAGGACGAGAACCGCCGTCCACTGCCTCGGCCTCATCGGCGCATCTTGACGACCCGAGCCGGGCTGCCGACCGCCACAGACCACGGCTCCAGCTCCCGCGTCACCACCGATCCCGCACCGACGATGCAGCCGTGGCCGATGCTCGCCATCACGACGGTCTTGACGCCGATCCAGCAATCATCCCCGATCTCGATCCGGCGCAGCCGGCCACCCTGGAGCGCGATCGGCACGTCGGTCCGATCGCAATAATGATACTTCGAACCGCTGAGCAGCTGGCTCCCGTCCCCGATCAGGGCGTACGAGCCGATGTCGCAGTGCTGAATGACGGCGTAATTCCCTATCGCGACGTTGTCGCCGATCCTGACGCGCCGGTAGAAGAAGAAGGTCCCGAATCCGATCATCACATTGCGGCCGCACTCGTCGAGGGTCCACCGGTAGAACTCGTTGCGGATCAGCACGCCGAAAACGAACGGGACCAGCGACACCAGCTCCGAGGCCGAACGGAAGATGAAATCCGAGGTCCTGGACAGCAGCGCGAGTGGGATCACCAGCGGCCAGGTGAGAACACCGGCCACCGTCCTGGCAATCCGGACGAACCGGGTCGGGCTGAAATGGCGGTAGACCACCTCGAGGTCCCGATCCGTCCTCACTTCGTCCTTCCAACCCATCTCGACCGCCTCTGCCCCGGAATCGCGCACGAGGATTCTATCACCGGGTTCCGGCCCGATGCCGCCTCGGGTACGTCCCACGAAAGTTCCCGATCCCCCCCGTGAACAGCGCTCGATCTCGACAGTTGACATTCGCACCGAGGTCGCGCAGGATTGTACTTCGAGTAGACAACCGTGCTTCACCTGATGCGTACGCTTCGCGAGGGAAAACGGGGTGTCCGCAGGCCCCGTCGATCGGCGCGTCAGCGACCGATATGCGGGCGTGCGCCCACGACCAACCCGATCTGTCGGATCTAAACATCGAGAAGGAGTTTGGAAGATGACCGAAACCCAGCAGGCTCGACCGACCATGGCGCTCCCAAATGACCAGGACTCGACCGGACGGACCCTCGGCCAGGAAGAGCTCGACCACCTCGCGGAGGCCATCCGCAGCGGCATGCTGTTCAGTGTCAAAGGCCACCACACCAAAGACTTCGAGAGCAAGTTCGCCGAGATGCTCGGTGTCGACCACGCCTACGCTTGCACCTCGGGTACGGCAGCGGTGCACATTGCGATTGCCGCCATCAATCCCGAGCCGGGGGACGAGATCATCACCACGTCGATCACCGATATGGGGGCGTTGACGCCGATCCTCTACCAGGGTGCGATCCCGGTCTTCGCCGACGTAGATCCACTGACGTGCAATGTGACCGCCAAGACCATCGAGCCGCGCATCAGCGACAAGACCAAGGCGATCATCGTCACCCACCTGTTCGGCAACCCGTGTGCGATGGACGAAATCATGGAGCTGGCCGACGCAAGGGGCATCCCGGTGATCGAGGATGCCGCCCAGGCCTTCGGAGCGGACTACCGCGGACGCAAGATCGGCACGATCGGCGCCCTCGGGTGCTTCAGCCTGCAGCAGGGCAAGCACATCACCACCGGTGAGGGCGGCATCGTGGTCAGCAACGACCCAGAGCTGGGCCGCAGGGCCTACTTGCACGTCCACAAGGCCTGGGGTTACGGCGACGAGAAACCCGACCACTACTTCCTGGCCCTCAACTACCGCATGAGCGAGCTGCAAGGTGCAGTGGCGGCCGCCCAGCTGCCGAAGCTGCCCGAGGTGGTCGCCGCCAGAGTCAAGACCGCCAATCAGCTCTCCGAGATGCTGGACGGCCTGCCCGGCATCCAGACGCCGGTGGTGGAGGACGGTGCGACCCACACCTACTGGAAGTACTGCCTGCGGGTTGACGGCGACGCGGTCGAGGGAGGGTCGCCGGGCCTCGGCGCCGCTCTCAAGGAGCGCGGTATCTGGTCCGCGCCGCGGTACATCCAGAAGCCGGCCTTCATGTGCCAGGTGTTTCGCGACCAGAAGACCTTCGGCAACAGCCGCTATCCCTTCACGCTGGCACGCCCGGAGGCCGTCACATACGATCGCGAGCTCTTCCCCGGGACCTACTCCGGCCTCGAGGGCGTGCTGGTCATGCCGTGGAACGAAAAGTACACCGACGAGCACGTCAACTACATCGGGGAGACGGTCCGCGACGCCGTGGACTCGCTGGCGAGGTGAACCATGGAACCCACGAAATTCGCAATCATCGGCGCGGGCGCGATATCCCAGGGCTACGGCCAGGCCTTCCAGACCTGCGACCAGTGCGAGGTCGTCGGCGTCGCCGACGTCCGCAAACAGGCCGCCGATTCGCTCGGTGAGGTGCTCGGGTGTCCGGGCTTCGAATCGCACCAGAAGCTCGCCGAGGCGACCGAGCCCGAAGCGGTGCTGGTCTGCACGCCACCCTCCACCCACCCGGAGATCTGCCTCGACTTCATCGAGCGCGGAGTCCACGTCCTGTGCGAAAAGCCATTTGCCATCACCTCGGAGGAGGCGGGCCGGGTCATCGACGCGGCGAAAAAGAACGACGTTCTCATTACAATGGCCTCGAAGTTTCGCTACGTGGATGACGTGATCCACACCAAGCAGATCGTTGATTCGGGGATCCTCGGAGAGATCGTCCTTTTCGAAAACGCCTTCACCGCCTGGGTCGACATGTCCGACCGTTGGAATGCCAAGCCCGAGATCAGCGGCGGCGGCGTGCTGATCGACAACGGAACGCACTCCTTCGACATCGCCCGCTACCTCCTGGGACCGCTCGGCGAGGTGCATGTCATGGAGGGCAAGAGAAGCCAGGGACTGGGCGTCGAGGAAACGGTCCGAATCCACATTCGAAGCGCGACCGGGGTCATGGGCAACATCGACCTCTCCTGGAGCATCAACAAGGAGCTCGATCGCTACATCAGCATTTACGGATCTCGGGGAACTGTGCTCGTCGGATGGCAGCAATCGAAATACCGGCAATCGAGCTCCTCGGACTGGGTCACGTTCGGCCACGGCTATGACAAGATCGGGGCCTTCCGCAACCAGATCCTCAACTTCGCTCATGCGATTCAGGGCAAAGAGGCCCTCATCATCACCGCGGAGGACGCGCTCGCCTCGGTGGAGGTGGTGGAGGCCGCCTACGAGTCGCTCGGAAAGAACCACTGGACGGCCGTCAGGAACGGTCAATCGGCGACAGCCTGAGGCTGCAACGGAGAGGGAACATTGGGCACCAGAATCCACCCCACCGCCCTGATCGAAGAGAACGTACAGATCGGCGACGGCAGCTCGGTCTGGGACAACGTGCACATCCGCCACGGTTCGACCATCGGCACCGACTGCATCGTCGGCGAGAAGAGCTACATCGCCTACGACGTGAAGATCGGGGACCGCGTCAAGATCAACGCCATGGTCTACATCTGCACCGCGGTCACCATCGAGGACGGCGTCATGATCAGTGCCGGCACTGTCTTCACCAACGACCGCTTCCCGCGCGCGACCACGGTCGACCTCGCCGAGCTGCGGTCGTCGGAACCGGACGAGGACACCTTGCCGACCCTGGTCAAGGCCGGAGCGACCATCGGCGCCGGCTGCGTGATCGGCAACGACCTCGCGATCGGTCGCTGGGCCATGATCGGCATGGGCTCGCTGGTCACCAAAGACGTGGCCGACTTTCACCTCGTGATGGGACACCCGGCCCGACCCGCGGGGTGCGTCTGCCGGTGCGGCCACCTGGTGGCCCGTTTCGCCGAGCTGACCGGCGACTCGAACGAGGTCAAGTGCCCGAAGTGTGGCCTCCCCTACCGGATCACGGACCAGGTGGTCGAGGAGCTGAACCCGCCGTCGTGAGGACGTTCGAATCGGTGCGGAGGCGCCCAGCGGACTGAGCCGCCGAGTGCTAGCAAGGTCGAGGAAGGGGCAGTGTGAGCAGCAAGACGGGCGACGGATGGGGCGTCGTGGGCGGTGGGGTTCTCGGACTCACGATCGCCCTGCGCCTCGCGCAGCGGAGGCATCCCGTAACTCTGTTCGAACGGGCACCGACGCTCGGCGGTCTGGCCAGCGCGTGGACGCTGGGCGACATCGTGTGGGACCGCCACTACCACGTGATCCTGCTCTCCGACACCCGCCTCCGATCCCTGCTGGCAGAGCTCGGACTCGAGAAAACCATGCGCTGGGTGGAGACGAAGACCGGCTTCTACACCGATGGCGCGTTCCACTCGATGTCGAACACCCTCGAGTTCCTGCGATTTCCACCCCTCGATTTGATCTCGAAGCTCAGGCTCGGAGCCACCATCTTCTACGCGTCGAAGATCAAGGACTGGCGGCGACTCGAGGAGATCCCCGTGGCCGACTGGCTGCGGCGCTGGTCGGGCCGCACGACCTTCGACAAGATCTGGCTGCCGCTGCTGCGATCGAAACTCGGTGAGAGCTACACCGAGACCTCCGCCTCTTTCATATGGGCGACGATCGCGCGCATGTACGCGGCGCGCCGGTCAGGGATCAAAAAGGAGATGTTCGGCTACGTGCCGGGCGGTTACGCCCGCATCTTCGAGAGCTTCGAGGCGCGACTCCGCGCGGAGAATGTCGAGCTCCGGCTGGGAGCCGAAATCCGGCGCGTCGAAAGGGACGGGTCCGCCGGTGTCGCTGTCGAGACCGCCGACGGCGGGCGGGAGGTCTTCGATCGCGTGGTGATCACGGCGCCGTCCACGGTGGCCTCCAGGCTCTGCCCGAGCCTGACGCAACAAGAGCACGAACAGCTGAACAGTGTCGACTACCAGGGCATCGTCTGCGCGTCGCTCCTGCTGAGCCGCCCGCTGGGGCCCTTCTACATCACCAACATCACCGAGTCGTGGGTTCCCTTCACGGCCGTCATCGAGATGTCGTCGTGCGTCGACACCGACCAATTTGGCGGCCATCACCTGGTGTATCTGCCACGCTACCTGCCGAGCGGGCACCCAGACTTCGAGATCTCCGACGATGAATGGCAGCAGCGCTTCATGACCGCGCTCAAACGCATGTACCCCGATCTCGAGGACAAGCACGTGCTGGCGTTCCGAGTGTCCCGCGAACGCAACGTCTACGCTCTGTCGACAATCGGTTACTCGAAGCGTCTGCCTCCCAAGCAGACCTCGCTGCCCGGCGTGTATCTGGTCAACACCTCGCACGTGGTCAACGGAACTCTCAACGTCAACGAGACGCTCGGGCTCGCCGAGGAGTCGCTGCCGCTGTTGGTGGGCGACCTCGATGGTCGGGAAACGGGCTCACCATGACGGAGTCGAGAGGTATCTGTTCGCTGTCCCTCGATCTCGACAATCAGTGGTCCTACATGAAGACCCACGGCGATGCCGGGTGGCAGGAGTACCCGAGCTACCTCGACATCGTCGTGCCGCGCTTCCTCGACGTGCTGGCCGAGTTCGGTTGGACCATCACCGTCTTCATCGTCGGCCAAGACGCCGCGCTCCAGCGCAATCACGACGCGCTTCGGATGATCACCGGTGGCGGGCACGAGGTCGGCAACCACTCCTTCAACCACGAACCGTGGTTGCACCTTTACTCTGTATCGCAAATCGCCGACGAGATCGCGCACACTGAGGAGGCGATCGAGAACGCCACCGGCAGGGCACCGAAGGGTTTTCGGGGCCCGGGCTACAGCCTCTCCAGATCGACCCTCGAGGTGCTGGCCGATCGCGGCTATGACTTCGACGCCTCGACCTTTCCGACCTATCTCGGCCCGCTCGCCCGCGCCTACTACTTCATGACGTCGAGCTTCGACCGCGAAGAGCGCGACAAGCGTAAGGCCCTGTTCGGCAGCCTTCGCGACGGCCTGAGGCCTTTAAAACCATATAACTGGCAGCTCGGCGAGCGGACAATGCTGGAGATTCCCGTAACCACGATGCCGGCGTTCAAGGTGCCGTTCCACTTCAGCTACCTGCTCTACATCAGCACCTACTCCGAGACGCTGGCGAAACTGCACTTCAAGTCCGCCCTCAGGCTGTGCCGACTGGGCGGCATCGAGCCGTCGCTGCTTTTGCACCCGCTCGACTTCCTCGGCGGCGACGACGTGCCGTGCCTTGACTTCTTCCCCGCCATGCGTCTCGGCGGAGCGAAGAAGGTGGACCTGATCCGGACGTACTTCCGCCGGCTGCACCGGCATTTCGAGGTGCTTCCGATGACCGAGCACGCCCGGCACATCCGGTCGGAACGGGTCCCGAAGCAGCGCACACCCGATTTCAAGCACGCCGCCGTGGCCGAGAGCTGAAGTGACGACGGCCTGCCCTTCCCGCATGAATGTCCTCGGCACCGAGGTCACGATCACGAATCTCCCGCACGCCGCCGACACGGTCTGTTCGTGGATCGACGGCGACGACGCCCGGCGCTTCATGTGCGTGGTCGACGTCCACTGCATCGTCCAGGCCCACCGCCGTCCCGAGGTCCGTCACGCCTACAACACCTCCGACGCGTGCGTCCCCGACGGCATGCCGCTGACCTGGGTCGGGCGCCGGCGGGGCCACAAAGAGATCGGGCGCGTTTACGGTCCCGATCTGATGCTCACGCTGCTCGGGCGGTCGGCTGACACGGGCTACCGGAACTTCTTTCTCGGTGGCAACGAAGGGGTTGCCGATGATCTCAAGCGGCGCATGGAGGAGCGTTTTCCCGGCCTCCACGTAGTCGGCACGCTGTGCCCGCCATTCCGAGAACTCTCCGACGCCGAGAAGGACGAGATGGTCGCCGAGGTCAACGCGACCCGGCCCGACCTGCTGTGGGTCGCACTCGGAGCACCCAAACAGGACCTTTTCATGCGCGAGTACTACGGGCGCTTCAACGCCAAGGTGATGATCGGCGTGGGTGCGGCCTTCGACTTCCATACCGGACGGGTGCCCCAGGCACCGCGGTGGATGATGAAGATGGGGCTCGAGTGGTTCTTCCGCTTCTGCATGGAGCCGCGACGCCTCGGGCCACGATACCTCCGCCACAACCCGGTCTTCATGTGGAACATCTTCCTACAGGAGACCGGCCTTCGTTCGTACGCGGCGGAGATCCCGCGCCAGGACTGACGCCGGAGGCCTCAGCGAGGTCCGCTCACCCCCGGTGTGACCGGTCACCGATCACCCGTCTCGAGCGAGCTGATCAGGCCCTCGATCACATCCTCGGCCGCGCCGGCCACCACGAGGTGCCCTGCGGCGTCCGGATGCCCGTCGAACGCGTTAATCCAGTAGTCCTCCGCTCTGGTACCGGCGAAGTCGTCGTAGGCGTTGACCACCGGGATCGCATGCGACTCGAAAAACTTGACCGCCGCCTGGTATGCCGGACGCGCCGGATGCCGGTCGTTGAACTGCACGAAGTACGGCAGAACGATCACGGCTAGCTTGGCGTCCATGTTCCTGCACAGCTCTCTCAGCTCCAGCAGCGCGTCCTGGTTGCGCACCCATCGACCGCCGTTGCCGACGTAGTCGTCGACCTCCCGCGATGCCGTGGTCTTGACGTCCGCACCCGCCGCCCTGGCGAGCCTCGCCGCGTGCGGCAGGAGCAGCCTGAGCAGGTGGACGTCCTCGCGCAGCGAGTAGAGACAACCCAACCGGTCGCCGCACTCGGTCTCGGCGTCGACCTGATGCCTGCAGATATCGTTCAGGACGTAACCGAGCAGCACGACATCCGGATCGACGCGGGGCCCGAACTCGCGCAGGGTCGCGATCTGCTGGGCGGTGTCGTACCCCGGAATCCCGAGGTTGACAACCTGCACCGGACGCGCGGGTTCGCGGAGGTTGCGGCGGGTCTCGAGCACCGATGGATACGCGTCCTCGAACGCCACCCCGTACCCGAAGGTATAGGAGTCGCCGAGGGCGACGACCACGATCGCGTCCTCGGCCGCCTCCCACTCCGGGCCACGAAAACCCCACGAGTTAGTCGCAAACCGCGCGCCGCCAGCCCACCCCGAGCTGTTGGGAGCATACCCGTAGACCCGTTCGGAATCAGGGATGGGCAGTGCCTTGGTGTCCTTCTCTGGCTCGACGAATCGAACCAGGATCTCCGCGATCAAAGCGGCAATCACGAGCCCCGCGATCAGCAGCCCAAGCCTGGCGACCCGACGTGACATCTCGACCCCCGAACGCCGCGAATCGTGGGTGCATTCACAGCCCGTTGGACCCCGAATATTACCTCGCCAAACCAAGCTCCGGGCACCCCCGGCCAACCAGTCGACCGCAGCCCGAGAGCTCCGATCCCCTCTCGACGATGCCTTCAGAATATCACTCTCACGACCCTCCCGGAACGGCTATTAACGCATCCACGGGTCGCCGCGTCACCCCGTCTACGAGAAGTATTCCTGCTCCTCATTCAGCCTCCGCTTGAGCGCGCCGAGGTCGTCCGCACGTCCCGTGTTTCGAGGCGCGCGCGCCACGAAACCGATCTCGGTCAAGCAGAGGAGGATCAGGAACATTGGAAACCCAGGCGCAATCGCCATGGTGTCTAGCACCCCGTAGGTGACGAAGAACACCAACAGTGCCAACTCGAAGGAGCGTCCCGGGTCGTCACTGCTTCTCGCCAGCGTGGAGGAGCGAAGCACGCTCGCCCACATGAAACCAATGAAGAAAATCAGCCCGAGAAGACCGAGGCTCAACGCGTACTCCAGATACACCGAATGGCTCGACGAAATGTTCCACCCTTGCGAAAAGGAAATCTCCGCGATTCGGTCGGAAGTCCAGAACGAGTCGAAGCCGTATCCGATCACCGGTCGCTCGCCGATATAGCTGACACATTCGATCCAGATTCCAATTCTCCCAGCGAGTGTCGAAACACCTTCTTCCGCACGGCCGAGGAGGATACCCTCCTGGATTGCAGGGAAAACAGAATTCCCAAAAAAAACGAGCATTATCAAAAAAAGTATTCCAAAACCAATTACATATTGTGCCCTTTTTGAAGCATTTGAAACCATATTTTTGTAAACGAAAGATGCAACCAAAAACGCCACAAAAGCGGTCCGAGATTTCGTCAGCACGAGCGCCGCAATTCCCAGGATCGTTCCAAGCTGAAAGAGCCGCATCCAACCGCGATGCACATCGGCCGATACCAGGCACCCAAGGACAAAGATCCCCGCAACCAGCCCGGTGGCATTCGGGTGCTGAGTGCCGGCGAAACGATAGTCCGAATACCAGGGCGTGAAGGTCCCGAGACCGAGCTCCGCGGCGAACCCCATAGAGAGGATCGCGGCACCTCCGAGACACGCCAGAAGCACCGTCGCTCGCGGAGAGGATCTCGAAGCGTAGACCAACGCGGCGGCACTCAACGAAAAGAACACGAACAAGCGCTTCACCGTCAGCCCGGGGTCGTCGCTCCACAGGACGCTCAGCAACGCGAGCCCCACAAACGCCAGCATGAACCGCCCGGCAGCGCCCTGCGGACGGATCGGAAACCGTCCCGACGGCCGCAGGCCCACCGCGGCGTAGATCGCGAACACCAGGAAGACGATGCGGCGCTTCAAATTGCCGTCGTCAATGCGCTCGGCCAAGTCCTCACGCCACGACATGTCCTCCATCTGGAGCGCAAAATCGAGATCAACTCCGGCCAGCAGAAACATGGCCACGACACACACCATGGTGACCCAGGGAATGCTCGGCACACTCGGGCTCGCTCCGCGGGGCCGGTCTCTGAGGTTTCTCATACCTCTGGAGCTGTCCGATCACCGCCTGCCGAAAGTCCGAACACCGCGAACTTCGCAATCGAGGCGCACACATTCCCGAGCAGCATACCAACCGCGACACCCGCCGGCCCGAATCGCATGACACACCAGATTCCGACTGTCATCATGATACCGAGCGCCGCCAGGTTGATCAAGAAATCCGCTTTCGCGTCATTCATGGCGAATAAAGCCCGAGAAAATGAAAATCGGAGCGACGTAACGAAAATATTGACACCAAGAATTGCAACGACGATACCATTCCCGAGGTACATTTTGCCGTACACAAATCCGACAACAAAATTTCCAAAAATTATAAAAAAAAATGTCAATGGAATCACCATAATTGAAAATACAACTGCATATAATTTTGTTTTTTTCTTAAAATATACTACGTCACAATTTGCATAACAATGCGATATTTTGGGCCCAACAAAGTTCTGAATACCGAGCAGCATTGGATTTCCAAGAGCAACGATTCCAAAACACGCAGCCCACACACCAGTTGCTGCGACACCGTGGAAATATGTCAGAAACCACGGATAAAGATTAACGCTGATCGTCCACAGAATACCGCTCGCAAAAATCCACCGCCCAAGCGACCAATTGGTGCAGAAATCTTTGCCGATTCGCTGCCAGCGGATCTCGAATGAGGCTCGCCGGATGAAAAGTGCTGAGCCGGCCGCACCGAGGCTCGCGATACCGATTGCGAGGAATGCGGCGGGCGCCGAGATCGCGCCGCGGACCGCCAGGACCCCGAGGAGTCCGAGCTGAACCAGCGCCACGGTCATGTCCATCAGCAAGGCCGAGACAAAATCCAGGTGCGCGAAGAACAACCGGCGGACGAACTCACGCAACAGGATCAACGCGACCGCCGCGGCAACCGCCCCAACCACCCGACCGAGCCCCGTGATACCCACCTGGGGCAGCACCAACACGGCGCCGAGCCCTAAAAGCGCCGCCGCCAGACCGGCCACTCCAGAGAAATGGACGAGGGCGCTGCCGGTGTAGCGGGCGCGCTGGCGGCCGCTCAGCCGCGGGCTGTAGACCATGTACGGGGACGAGATGAGAGACGTCTGGACGTCCACCAGGACCAACACAATGCTCATTCCGAGCAGGTAAAGGCCGAACTCCTCCTTCGCGCACGCTCGGCCGATGATGACCCCGGTCAAGAAGTTGGTGGCGCTGACGACGACCTGGTCCCCCACCGCCAGCATCCTGGTCCGGTCGGCGAGGCGCGCGATCATCTGCACCGCGACCCGCACGAGTGAGTCGTTTCGCTTTAAGCTGTCGGCGTCGGCTGGCTGCGGCTCGCTCATCTCAAGGATTGGCGACGCGGCGGCCGGACGTCCTTCTGGTCATCGAACCGACCGACGGCCGCGGAGTGGCCTCGCCGGCCAGCCAGCGTTCCTTGGCCGGATTCGTGCACGTGGGCGCGAGATCGCCACCGATGGACGGCCAGTCCATAGAGCCGAAGAAGGGAGGCTTCGAGGTCAGGTAGTAGGAATCGGGAATGGTCCGGTCCGGCGTCCCCGGGTCCCACTGCAGCCCGTTGTCGGTGAAATTGCCGTGGACGAAGGTGTCCTCTACCGTGGGGTCGATCTCGATGAAGTTGAGCGCACCGACAACCTCGAGGTAGTTGCCGATGACCCGCTGCTGGTGGGAGTGGTCCTTGAGATTGATGCCCTCCTGCGTGATGCAGTTGCGCAGCACCGTGTTCTCGGGGCCGGCAGGGCCCCAGAAATCGGTGATGGTCAACTCCTCGACGACGTTGCCCTCGACGAGGTTGTAGGCGGGATAATGGCCGTGAAACGAGACGTCCGGCGGTTCGAAGCCCCCGTTGGCAAACGGCTCTCTGGAGTAGTTGTAGCCGAAGACGTTGTTGCTGGAGCCGATGTGCACCATCATTGCGTGGCGCAGCATGACGAATATGTTGTTCTCCACCAGACACCCATTGGTGTGGTGGACGAGCTCGATCCCGTAACCGTGGCCACCGTTGCCGTATTCGTGCGACCGGTGAAAGAAGGAGTCCCGGATCTCGCACCCGAGCACGGTGTCGAGGCGGACGTGGCTCCTGGAGGTCATCTCGCTCTCGACGCCGCGGACCCACACCCAAGCAGCATTCGAGACCTCGATGGTATTGGCATCTCCGGAATCGAGCCGTCCGATGCGCAGATCCTCGACACCCGCGTGCGTCAGCAATCCCTTGGCGCGAATTCGGGGGTCGAGATCGGATCGATAGGAATAGCTCAGTGGGTGCTTGAGAATCAACCGGTTGCCGTCCACCGCGAGCACCTCTAGGGCCTCGCCGACCGCGCCCTTCGCCCACTCCTGATCCCACGCCTCGTTGGTGTACATGATCTCCGGGTCGTTGGCCTGCTCGGTCTCCGCAAACGTTCCCGGCTCGAACAGCGAGGCATCGGCAACCCGCACCACCACGGACCCGCGCTGCGGGCTGCCGATGAGGCCGACCCACGGCGCCACGGCGCCGGAGGCGATGCGGATCGACGGATCGAAGCTGCCGCCGAGATCGAAGACTAGTTTGGTCTTGGCGGCGCCCGCACCGCGCAGCACGGTCCCGCTCCTCATGTTCAGGGTGCGCTCGAGGCGGTAGGTTCCCTCGGGCACGAAGACCACGCCGTTGGTTCCGGCCACCGAGTCGATCGCTGCCTGGAAGGCCGCGGCGTCTTCGGTGTGGCCGTCGCCTACGGCGCCGAAATCGCCGACGGTCGCGCTGATCTTCCAGGTCGGGATACCACCGGGAATCCCGGGCGCCCACTCCGTCTGCTGCGCCGAGGACACGCCTCCCAGGCCAAGTACCATGAGCACGAGCGCGGAGCTCACCGTCGACGTCTTCAGCCGCATGTGCGGAGGCATGGGACGGCCGTTCGGCCTCAACAGCGCCATGGCTCTCACAAGGGATTCAGAGATTGCACACATAGAGACGAGAATATCACGCAGGGCCGCGGCTACCGCCGGCGTTCAAGCAATCTCGCCGGGCATCATCATCGCAACCCGTCAATGGCTGCTGGCCACGGACCACCAATCGGCACCCCCGGTCTCGAACCCGTCCGCGAACAGGTAGCTCGGCTCCGGCGTGGGGAAGCCGTTCTGCCACCGCGCCCATGCGGGGTTCATACATTCAGGAGCGTTCTCGGGTCCGATCGATGGCCAGTGGCCGTCAAAATAGAACCTGGGCCGCGACGACCGATAGAGCGAGTCCGCGACCACCTGCTCCTCAGCCCCTGGGTCCCAGTGGACGGATCCGCCGTAATAGTTGCCGTGGAGGTACGTATCCTGGACCGACGGCTCGATGTCGATGTAGTTATCCGGGCCGTCCGGCAGAGTGTTGCCCAGCACCTGCTGACCGTGCGAGTGGTCCTTCACCGCGATGCCTTCGCTCAGCACGCAGTTCCGCAGCAGCGTGTTCTGCGGGCCGAGCGGACCCCAAAAATCGCTCATCTCGACGGTCTCGACCACATTGCCCTCGAAGAGGTTGAAGGCTGGATAGTGGCCGTGTAGCGAGACATCGGGCGGTGTCCAAGAAACTCCCGCATCCGGATCCCGCGAGTAGTTGTAGGCGAAGACGTTTCCGGAGGCGCCGATCTGGACCATCATGGCGTGCCTCAGGTTCGAGAAGATGTTGTTCTCGATCAGGCACCCGGTGGCGTGCCGTTCGAGGGTGACGCCATACCCGCGCCCGCCGTTGCCGTAGCTGTGGGCGTGATGAAAGTACGAGTCGCGGATCTCGCAGTGGTAGACGATCGCCACGTCGACGTGGAACTTATGGGCGTACTCGCTCTCCACACCGCGCATCCACACGTATGCGGAGTTCTTGAAATGGACCATGCCGGCGATCCCGTCATCGGCCCTGGAAATGTGGAGGTCTTCGATCCCGACATACTCCACCATCCCCTTGCGCCGGATCTCCGGGTCCCACTGCGTGGAGTAGGTGTGACGCAGCGGCTCCTCCAGCAGCAGCTGGTTGCCGTTCTTGCCGACCACCCGAACCACCTCGCCGATGGCCTGCTGGGCCCACACCTGGTCCCACGCCGGGTTGGTGTACATCAGATCCGGATCGTTCTCCTGCTCGATCTCCGCGAAGGTCGGCGGCGAGAAGCTCGAGGCGTCCGCCAAGGTTATCGCAATCGAGCCCTTGTGCAGGCCAGCCACCATGTCGATCCAGGGCCCCTGATCGTAAACGATCGACTCCATCGAGAGGATCGACTGCCCGCCGAAATCGAAGATGAGGAAGGAGGATGCGGCGCCCTCGCCGCGCAGTACCGCACGGTCCCGCAGATACAGCTTCGACCGCAGAAGGTAGGTTCCGGCCGGCACGAGGACCGCGCCGCCGGCTGGCGGGACCGCGTCGAGCGCGGCCTGGAAGGCGGCCGAATCGTCGGTGACCCCATTGCCCACCGCGCCGAAGTCGGTGACCGCGTGGACCGTCTGCACGATCGGGATTCCACCCGGAATTCCGCTCCCCTGCCAAGGAAGATCGGCCGCGGCGGCTCCGTTCGCCCCGACCGCGACCAACAGTGCGCAGCAGCACGACACCCGCCGCCTCCATCTGGATCGGCGGCTTTCCCGGAACCTGAGGACCGACCTCGCGAGATCCGCGAATTCAGACGCCCCTGGGCATGAATACGACACGCTCATCCTCATAGCCAATCAACTTGTCGGATCATGATCGTCTGCAGACTTTACCACGAGCGCCCCGAAAACCGGAAATCATTACTGATTCTTGAACGCCGCACGAGCTTCGCCACCCGCGCTGGCGCATGTCTGCTGGTCCTTCCCGCGGAGAGGCCGAGCCCAACACTCGTCTCCATCCAGGCCTGTCTCGAGGCGGTCGAAGGCAGGACGACGAGCGAGCGCGACCGGAATCCCCCGCCACAACAGCGACGAGGCCACTTACCGGCTCGAGCACGAATTGACACAGCCGGGCACGTGGGAGCTCGGTCACATCCTCTTAGGCCTTGGAATCATGGTCACGTCCGAATTGCAGTGATTCCCCGGCTCAGTAGGTCACGATCCACGCGCCAAGATCCCCTGTTTCGACATCGTCGCAGAAGATCTCAATGTTCCCACCGCCATCCGACTCGGGAAGCGGGTTGCCGCTGAGCCACCGCTGCCTGGCCGGGTTGGTGCACACGGCGCCAAGATCGCCGCCGCCGATGGACGGCCACGAGGCCGAACCGAAGAAAC
>CAZSTH010000028.1:0-39839 GCA_964609835.1 uncultured Thermoanaerobaculia bacterium | reverse complement strand
AGAAGGTGCGCGAGACCTGGGCGCCGCCGAACGAGCGGTTGGCGAGGTTGCCGCCGTACTCACGCGCGAACGGGATGCCCTGGGCCACGCACTGATCGATGATGTTGTTGGACACCTCGGCGAGACGGTAGACGTTGGCCTCCCGGGACCGGTAGTCGCCGCCCTTGATGGTGTCGTAGAAGAGCCGAAAGACCGAGTCTCCGTCATTCTGGTAGTTCTTGGCGGCGTTGATCCCGCCCTGGGCGGCGATCGAGTGGGCGCGGCGGGCGCTGCCCTGATAGCAGAACGCCTTGACCTTGTAGCCGAGCTCACCCAGTGTCGCCGCTGCAGCGCCACCCGCCAGCCCGGTGCCGACCACGATCACGGAGTGCTTGCGCTTGTTGGCCGGGCTGACCAGTTTGATGCTGCTGCGAAGCCGGGTCCACTTGTCGGCCAGCGGCCCCGACGGAATCCGTGCGTCGAGATTCATTCCGTCACCTCCTCAACTGACGACGCCCGTCAGCACCGCCAACGGGATCGAGATGTTGCCCGCGCCGACGAGCACGGCAATCGCCACCGCCGTCTTCCGTCGCCAGGGGCCGAAGCCGGTGTGGTCCCAGCCCATCGACTGGAACAGGCTCCAGGCGCCATGGTAGAGGTGGAGGGCCAGCAGCACATTGGCGACGATGTACACGGCGGCGACCACGGGCTGGCTGAAGCTGGCGACCACGTTGTGATAGACGTCGCCCCGGATGTAGTCGGGGTGGACCGACCCGACGGTCAGATCGAGCAGGTGGAAGACGATGAAGGCGGCCACGATGGGCCCGCTCCACATCATCGTCCGCGCGGCGTAGTCGACCGACGGCGGCCGGAAGACCTTGTACTTGACCGGACGCGCCGCCCGGTTGCGAAGCCAGACCTGGACCGCGGCCACGATGTGAACGGTGACCGCGAACAGCAGCACGAGCCGCACCGCCCACAACAGCTCGGCGCTCGCATGCAGCAGCTCACCGTACTTGTTGAGGGTCTCGGGTCCGAGGTAGATCTGCATGTTGCCCAGCATGTGACCGATGACGAAGAGCACCAGAACGATGCCGGTCACCGCCATCAGGGTCTTTTTGCCGAGCGTCGAGCCGAGGAAACCGACGGCGTTGCGCATGGGCCGTATGTCTCTCCTTCCGTCGAAGTGCCCGCCCCCGAGCTGCCGGGCGGCGGAGCCAGTGGTCCGCAGCGTACCTCCGCAGCGACGAAACCTCAATCGAACTCGAAACATTGAAGAGGAACAGAACCGAGGTTTACGAGGGAACGCCACTGCCCACGCTCGGTCAACCCTCGATTCGAGCGTCATTCATCCCCGATCGAAGTCGATTATGTTCGTTTTACGCCGTCGTGACCGATTCCGGCGACCGAATACCGTAGAATCTGCGGCAGGAGGGCCGACTTGGACAGGATCGGCGTCGTCGGAGCGTCCTACCGAACCGTGCACATCGAACAGCTGGCAGCCGCAGCGCTGCCCGCGGACTTCCCGCGCGCCAACCTCGTCGAGCTCGCACGGCTGGCCGGCTTCACGGAGCTGGTCTACCTCGGCACCTGCAACCGGGTCGAGTTCTACTTTCGCGGCGAAACCCGGATCCACACCAATCCCCTGCTTTTTCACCTGCGCCGCAGCCTCGCCGATCTCACCGACGGCCGCTGCCAACTGCCTGACGACGAGCAGCTCTACGTGCACTTCGGCCGCCCAGCGGTGCGCCACCTGTTCCGGGTGACCTCCGCGCTCGACTCCATGATGGTCGGCGAGGCCCAGATCACCGGGCAGGCCAAGGAGGCCCACGAGATCGCCCACGAAAGCGGGCTCCTCGGCGGCATTCTCGACCAGACCTTCCACGAGGCCTTCCATCTCGCCAAGCGCATCCGCACCGAAACCGAGCTGACGCGACGGCCGGTGTCGCTGGTGACGCTGGTCGGCCGCACCCTGAGCGAGCACCTCGGCCACAGCTCGGCGCCGGTACTGATTTTCGGGGCCGGCGAGATGGCGCGACAGTCTCTCAAGCTGGTCCGCGGCGCCGATCCGGAGCGCCCGGTGGTGGTCGCCAACCGCACTCTCGAACGCGCCGCCGAGATGGTGGCGGACGATTGCAATGCCTCCACGATGACCCTCGCCGACGCCCTCGAGCGGCCGCTGGCGGTGGGGACGATCATCGCCGTGACCTCGTCCCGCGAGGCCCTGCTGTCGCGCCGCGGCGTCGCCGGCGTCCGCGACCGGCTCCCGAAGGGCGAGGACCTCCTGGTCGTCGACCTCGCGATGCCTCCCAACGTGGAACCCGCGGCGGGAGCCCTGGCGCGGGTCACGGTGCACGGGATCGAGGAGATGCGGGAGGAGGCGGAGCTCAACCGCCGTCGCCGCCTCGAAGAGATGGACCGCTGCGAGAAGCTGGTGGATCACCAGCTCAACATCCTCCGCCGCCACCTCTTCGACCGGGCGCTTTCGCCGGTCGCCAAGAGCCTCAACCGGAGCTTCCAGGAAATGGCGGAACGGGCGGTGCGACACGCGCTCTCCAAGGACCTCGCCCACCTCGGGGACAGCGACCGGGCCAAGGTCGAGAAACTCGCACGCGGCCTCGCGAAGCGTCTCGTCCGGGTCCCGCTCCGCGGGCTCAAGGGCGCGGCTTGGAACCACTCCAGCGCGGTCATCGACGGCTTTCTGCATGCGCTCGATGGAGACAACGGCTACCGTGGGGAACGCGACTGATGGTCCGGCATCGTCCATTGGTGATCGGCACGCGAGGGTCGGACCTCGCCCTCTGGCAGGCCCGGCGGGTATCGGATCTGATCACCGATCGCCTGGGCCTCGAGACCGCCGTCGAGATCGTCAAGACCACGGGTGACCGGGTCCAGGACGTGGCCTTCCGCAAGATGGAGGGCAAGGGCTTCTTCACCAAGGAGCTGCAGGAGGCGCTGTTCGCCGAGACCGTCGATCTGGTGGTCCACTCGCTCAAGGACCTGCCGACCGAGGAGCCCGACGGCCTCGAGGTCGTGGCTGTTCCCGAGCGCGCCGATCCCTCGGACCTGCTGCTCACCCTGCCGGGGCGCCACCAGCCGTCTAACGCCAACCCTTTCGGCCTCGTCGACGGCACGATTGTCGGGACATCTTCCCTGCGCCGTGCGGCCCAGATCCTGGCACTCTGCCCGGGGGTCGAGATTCGCGCCCTGCGCGGCAACGTCCCGACGCGGATCCAGAAGCTCCGCGACGGCCGCTACGACGCAATCGTGGTGGCGTCTGCCGGCGTCACGCGGCTCGGCCTCGTGCTCGACGACCTCGAACGGCACCCGCTGGCCGCCGAGCTGATGCTGCCCGCGCCCGGCCAGGCCGCGCTCGCGGTGGAGGCACGCCGGGGCGACCCCCGCACCGCCGCGCTCGCACGACTCCACGACAACGCTGTCGCCTGCTGCATCGCCGCCGAGCGCGGCCTGCTCGAGCTCCTCGGCGGCGGCTGCCACCTGCCGCTCGGCTGCCTCGCGACCCGCGACGACGGCGGCCTGCGCCTGCAGGCGGTGCTCGGCGACATCGACGACGAAGCGACCCGCGCGGAGGTTGCCCGGGTCGGGGGCACCGCACCCGATCCGGAAACCGTCGCCCGCGTCTGCTTCGAGGCCCTGCGGCTGGCGATGCCCGGGGTGGCCGGACCATGAGGCGGTTCGTGCTGATCACCCGCCACCCGGCCGACTGCCGCGAGCTCGCCAGGCTGCTCGAGCCCCACGGCATCGAGCTGCGCCCGTACCCGGTGCTGCGGCTCGAGGACAGCGACGATCCCCGGGGGTGGCGGGCGGCATCGGCGATCGGCGCCGGCGAGCCCGCGTGGCTGGTCCTCGCCTCGCCGCGCGCTCCGTCCCGCTTCATCGCCGGGTGCCGCCGCCACGATGCGGCGCAGCTGGCCGACCTGCCGGCCGCAGCCGTCGGGCGGACCACGGCCCGGGTGGCCGAGGAGGCCGGCCTGCGCGTCGAGCTGGTCGGCCCCGGCAACGGCGCCGGTCTCGCCGAGTGCCTGATCGACAGGCTCGACGAGCCGACCTCCATCGTCTTCGCCTGCGGGCACGACCGGCGGCTTGAGCTGCCGAGAGCTCTGGCGGCCGCGGGCCACCGGGTGCTGCCGGTGGAGGTCTACCGCATGTGGCCGACCCCGCCGCGCGAGCTGCCGCCGCTCGGGCCCAGCCTCGACGCTGTCGTCCTGACCTCGCCGCGCTCTGCGCGGCTCTACCTCCAAGGCGTCGGCGGCCTGCCGCTGCCGTGCCCCCACGTCGCGCTGGGGCCGACCACCCGGGACGCCGCGGCAGCCATCGGCATCAACTGCCGGATTTCGACCGAGCCGACCATGGAAAGCCTCGCGGAGGAGCTATGCACGATCTGATCACCCGTCCCCGCCGTCTGCGGATGACCCCCGTCCTGCGCGATCTGGTGGCCGAGAGCCGCCTCGACCGCAGCATGCTGGTGCAGCCGCACTTCGTGGTGCCCGGCAACCGAGTGTCGGAGCCGATCTCGGCCATGCCCGGGATCAGCCACGAGTCCGTCGACCGGCTGCTCGAAACCATCGCCGGCGATTTCGAGCTCGGCATCCGCTCGGTGCTGCTCTTCGGGGTTCCGGAGGACTCCGACAAGACACCGGACGGCAGCGCGGCGTCGGCCGACGACAACCTCGTGGCGACCGCAGTGGCCGCCCTCAAGGAACGTTTCGGCGCCGACCTGGCGGTGATGACCGACGTCTGCCTCTGCGCCTACACCGATCACGGCCACTGCGGCGTCGTGGACGGCGAGCGGATCGACAACGACGCCACCCTCCCCCACCTCGCGGCGATGGCGCGGTCGCACGCGCGGGCGGGGGCCGACGTGGTCGCGCCGTCGGACATGATGGACGGTCGGGTCGCCGCGATCCGCGACGCCCTCGACCGGGACGGCCTCGTCGACACCGCGATCATGTCCTACTCGGTCAAGTTCGCATCGGCCTACTACGGACCCTTCCGCGAAGCCGCCCACTCGGCGCCCAGCTCCGGCGACCGGCGCTCGCACCAGATGGACACCCGCAACCGGCGCGAGGCGCTGCTCGAGGCGCAGTTGGACGTCGAGGAGGGCGCCGACATCCTGATGGTCAAGCCTGCGCTGGCTTTCCTCGACATCGTCGCCGACCTGCGCGAGGCCTTCACCCAGCCGCTCGCGGTCTACAACGTCTCGGGCGAGTACTCGATGGTCAAGGCCGCCGCCGAACGGGGCTGGATCGACGAACGTGCCGTGGTGCTCGAGAACTGGCACGCCTTCCGCCGCGCCGGCGCTGACATCCTCATCACCTACCATGGCCGCGCGGCCCTCGCCGGGGACTGGCTGTGAGCGGCCGCGAGCGCTCCCACGAGCTGTACGAGCGGGCCTGCCGCATCATGCCGGCCGGCGTCAACTCGCCGGTTCGCGCCTTTCGCTCGGTCGGCGGAGAGCCGTTCTTCTACGAGCGCGCCGCCGGCTGCCACGTCTTCGACGTCGACGGCAATCGCTATGTCGACTACGTCTGTTCGTGGGGGCCGCTGATCCTCGGCCACGCCCACCCCGAGGTGGTCGACGCGGTGGCGGCCGCCGCGGCGTCGGGCCTCTCATACGGCGCGCCGTGCCGGCAGGAGGTGGAGCTCGGGGAGTTGCTCACCGGCGCCGTGCCCCACCTGGAGTCCGTGCGTTTCGTGTCCTCAGGCACCGAGGCGGTGATGTCGGCGATCCGGCTCGCCCGCGGCGCCACCGGGCGCGACCTGGTGATCAAGTTCGCTGGCTGCTACCACGGCCACGTGGACCACCTGCTGGTGGACGCCGGGTCCGGCCTCGCCACCTTCGGTACCCCGTCGTCCGCCGGCGTGCCGGAGAGCTTCGCCCGCCACACGCTGGTGCTGCCGTTGGATGACGACGGCGCTATCGACCGGGTGATGGAGGAGCGCGGCACCGAGGTGGCCGCGGTGCTGATCGAGGGCGTCCCCGCCAACAACGGGCTGCTGGTCCAGCGCCCGGAGTACGTCCAGCGCCTGCGCCGTCTCTGCGACCGGCACGGCGCGCTGCTTGTCTTCGACGAGGTCATCACCGGCTTCCGCCTCGGGCCCGACGGCGCGTCGGCCCACTACGAGGTCGCTCCGGATCTCGCCACCTACGGCAAGGTGATCGGCGGCGGCATGCCGGTCGGCGCCTATGGCGGCCGCCGCGAACTGATGGACAGACTGTCACCGCTGGGACCCGTGTACCAGGCCGGGACCCTGTCGGGCAACCCGGTGGCGATGGCCGCCGGAGCGGCGACCCTGCGCCTTCTGCTGGCAGACGGCGGAGCCGCCTGGAGCCGGCTCGAAGCCCTCGGCGCACGCCTCGGCGACGGCCTTGCCGCCGCCTTCCGGCGCGCTGGCGTGCGGTGGTCGGTGGCGCGCCTCGGCTCGATCCTGTGGCTGTCGCTGCAGGCCGGCAAGCTGCCGCGCCGCGCGGACACCATCGCCCCGGGGGCGGCCGAGACCTACGCCGGGCTCCACCGTGCACTGCTCGACCGCGGCATCTCGTTGGCCCCGTCCGCCTACGAGGTGATGTTTGTGTCGCTGGCCCACGACGAAATGATCATCGACGACACCATCGCGGCCTTCGAGGAAGCGGCGAGGGAGGTTGCGTGACACTCCATTTCGGATTTCGAACTTCGGATTTCGAATTCGGACCGCCCGCCCACTCCCGTATCGGTTCGAGGGTGCGGCGATCTCGATTCCGAGTTCAGAATTACGAATTCCGAATTGGACGACCTGTGTCGCGAGGCTGGAGGACGGCTTGAATCGCTTTCTCAGCGCCTGCCGAAAACAGGAGGTGGATCGGCCTCCGGTCTGGGTGATGCGCCAGGCCGGCCGCTATCTTCCGGAGTACCGGGAGGTCAGGAAACGCGCCGGCGACTTCCTGACCATGTGCCGGACCCCGGAGATCGCCGCCGAGGTGACGCTGCAGCCGATCCGGCGCTTCTCCCTCGACGCGGCGATCGTCTTCTCCGACATCCTGACCCCGCTGGTGCCGATGGGGGCCGAGCTGACCTTCAGCCCGACGCCTCACATCGCCAATCCCGTGCGCGAGCCCTGCGACGTCGCGAGGATCCGCGGTCCGCAGCCGTGGAGCGGCACCGAGTTCCTGTCGGAGACGCTCAGACGGGTGCGGGGGCAGCTCGGCAACGACACCGCGCTGATCGGCTTCTGTGGCGCACCGTGGACCCTCGCCTCGTACCTGGTGGAAGGATCGACATCACGAACCTTCACACGGGTGAAGGCGTTCGCGCTCCACCACCCCGGGGCGTTCGAGGACCTGGTTCGCATCCTCGCCGACGCCATGGCCGACTACCTCGAGACCCAGGTGGCCCACGGTGCGCAGGCGGTGCAGGTCTTCGACTCCTGGGTCGGGGCTCTGAGCGCGGTCGATGCCCGCCGCTGGGCCCTGCCGCCGGCACGCAGGCTGCTCGAGAGGACCGCCGGCCTCGGAGTGCCCCGGATCTACTTCGCGCACGGCGGCGCCCACCTGCTCCACGACCTCGCCGACATGCCGTGCGAGGTGCTCGGGATCGACTGGCGGGTCGACCTGCGGCGCGCGGCCGTGGCTCTTCCCGACCACGTCCTGCAGGGCAACCTCGACCCGGGCGTTCTGATGGGACCCGACGGCGAGATTCAGCGGCGGACCCTGGAGATGCTGGAGATGGCCCCCGAACGCGGCTACATCGCCAATCTCGGCCACGGCATCACTCCCGACGTGCCGGTGCACGCGATGGAGACCTTCGTCAGGACCGTCCAGGAGTGGCGGTATGCGGATTGATTTCGGATTTCGGATGTCGAACTTCGAACTACCCACCCCCCCACTCCGGAGAGTATCGAGCTGGCGGATTTCGCCGAGCGGGGGGCGGTCGTGAGTGCGCCGCTCGACACTTCGAAGCTGAGTCCGGCGCTGCTCGAGAAGTACGACCGGCCCGGTCCTCGCTACACCTCGTACCCGACGGCGCCCCACTTCACAGCGGATTTCGACGAGGCTGCCTACCGCCGGCGGCTGGCGGCGGCTGCAGCGCGCGTGGACGAGCCCCTGTCCATGTACCTCCACCTCCCGTTCTGCGAGGCGCGCTGTACGTTCTGCGGCTGCAACGTGGTGGTATCGCCGCATCGCGGCCCGGAGGAACCGTACCTCGAGGCGCTGGAAGCGGAGCTCGACCAGCTGCGGGCGGCCCTTTCGCCCCGGCGCACTCTCAACCAGCTGCACTGGGGCGGCGGCACGCCGACCTACCTCACTCCCTCCCAGTGCCGGCGGCTCTTCGAGGCCGTCAGCTCGCGATTCGAGCTGGTCGAAGGGGCCGAGATCGCAGTCGAGGTCGACCCTTGCGTCACCACCCACGACCACCTGCGCGAGCTGGCCGGGCTCGGCTTCAACCGCCTCTCCATGGGCCTCCAGGACATCGATCCGAGGGTGCAGGAGGCGATTCAAAGGATCCAGCCGCTCGAGCTCACCCGTGATCACGTGGTTGAGGCGCGGCGGCTCGGCTTCGAATCCGTCAACATCGACCTCGTGTACGGCCTGCCGCTGCAGACCGAGGGCCAGTTCCGGCGCACCGTCGAAACCGTGATCGAAGAGCTCGAGCCCGACCGGGTGGCCTGTTTCTCCTACGCCCACGTTCCGTGGATCAAGCCGCACCAGCGCGCACTCGAACGGCACCCGCTGCCGGGTGGCTGGGACAAGTTCCGCATCTTCGCCGCCGCCGCCGAGTCATTCGTCGCTGCCGGATATCGTTTCGTGGGCTTCGACCACTTCGCGCGCCCGGGCGACGAGCTTGCCGACGCCCTCGACCGCGGACACGTCCACCGAAACTTCATGGGCTACACGGTGATGCCGGCGACCGACCTGATCGGCGCCGGGACCACCGCGATCGGCGATGTCGCCGGCGCCTACGTCGCCAACCACAAGAAACTGGT
Organism: uncultured Thermoanaerobaculia bacterium; assembly: GCA_964609835.1. Classification (GTDB taxonomy): domain Bacteria; phylum Acidobacteriota; class Thermoanaerobaculia; order Thermoanaerobaculales; family Sulfomarinibacteraceae; genus Sulfomarinibacter. Next base: position 30,878 of record CAZSTH010000028.1, on the reverse strand, counting down.
GAAGTACCAACGGGAGATCGCGAGCGGACGCCTCGCGGTCGAGCGCGGCCTGGTGCGGTCTGATGAGGATGAGCTGCGACGCGCGGTCATTCACCGCATCATCTGCACGCTGCACCTCGACTTCGAATGGGTCGAGCATCGATGGGGCGTCGATCCACGGGAGCACTTCAGCGACGCGCTCGCGAATCTCCGCGAGATGGCCGACGACGGTCTGGTCGAGACCGACGATCGGGGCCTCGAGGTGACGCCGAGCGGCCGCTTCTTCCTCCGCAACGTCTGCATGCCGTTTGACGCCTACCTCGAGGGGGCCCGCGACGGCGGCGGCCGGGTCTACTCCCGTACTGTGTGAAACCGCTTTCGGGACGGGTTAGCCCGAGCCTTCGCGCCGCCGCTGCAGCACGGCGCGCTTGTCGCGGAAGGAGGCCCGGATTCGATTGAAATCGGCGTGCTCGATGGCGAGCTCGTTGGCGATCTGACGGACTTCCTCCTCTTCCGCGAGCGAGATGCTGTCGTCGGCGGCCGAGACCGCGAACAGGCAGTGGAGCAGTCGCTCCGCGTCACCCTCACCCGCCACCTTGCGGAACTCGCGGGTCGCGAGGTAGCCCTCGCTCGATCCCAGCAACTCGTCGCGATGGGACGCCATGTCGGCGACCAGAGCACTCTGGCCGTCGTCGAGCTGGCCGTGTTCGGAGAGGACCTCCCGCATCGCGGTCTGCTCCTCTGGGCTGATCAGGAAGTCGGCGCGCGCGGTGCGCGCGAGGATCATGGCGAAGGACGCGATCCACCGTGCCCGTTCCGGGGCAAGGTTACCGAGCCGGGCGGTGATCTGCCGCACCGCCTCCGATTCCACCCCTTCACTGGACGGCCGAGAATCCGCATCGAGACCGAGCCAATCGAAGATCGACATCCCTCACCTCCGACCTCGTCTATCGCGAATTCGTACCGAAATCTTCCCGCACCCTCAGGCACCGCCGTGGCGCACGACGCCCCGTTGCAGGAGATCATTGACCAGGAGCTTGTTCTCCAGCTCGGATCCGGGAATCATCTTCAGGATCTGTCCGAGGGAGTAGGCGCCGTCGATCCGCGACAGCAGGAACCCCTCCTGCGGGCTGCAGCTCAGGCTGGTCAGCTCGGAGGACGGAATGGCCAGCTCGAGGACCGCCGACTCCGTCAGGCGGAGTGCCATGGCGGCGTCCTCGATCTTGGCTTTGACCACCTCCGCCTGCCGCATGACCTCGGTGTTGTCGGCATACTTGCCGCGAATCTCACTCAGCCGGTGGTAGGCGGCGAGCAGGTCGCCTTCTCCGATCATCTCCTCGATCTGGCTGAGCAGCGCCATCCAGGTTCCCTTGGTGAATCCGGGAATCGGCGTCATCTCGGTGCCGGGCGGGTGGACCTCGAAGAGGTCGTGGCTCATGCCCTGGAAAACGAACATCAGAACGTGGAACGCCGCGAGCCGGTTCTCGAGCGCGATCCGCTCGATGCTGTTGCGGCCGTCGATGGCGCGCAGAATGCTGAGCTCGATCTCACCGAGCTCGTCCACATCCACCGCGTGTTTGACGCGCGGAATCCAGTTCTCGTCGGGAATCAGCTCCCGGCACCGGACCCATTCGTCGCGGCGGCGGACGCCCTCGAGGATGATCATCTCCACCGGCAGGTTGAGGGGCTGGAACTTCTTCGCCGGGAGGATGTTCTCGAGGAACCGGAAATCGCCCTCCTGCCACAGGAAGAGCTCGTAGATGGTCTCTTCGGTCTTGACCTGGAGGATGTGCTGCAGCTCCTCGCGGCCCATGCGGCCGACGATCACCAGCAGCTCGCCGAGCAACGTGCCGTGGCGCTCCTGCATGTCGAGCAGCTCCTGCAGCTCGTCCTCACCGACCAGATCCCAGCCCACCAGGTAGTAACCGAGAAACTCCTTGGGGTTCTCGGACGACGCGGCCGCCACCAGCCCGTCCCGGAAGTAGATTTTCTTGTTGTAAGGCACACCTTCCACCGACAGGGTGCCGGTCTTCCGGCTCTGCGCGACCCACTGCAGCAGGTCCGCGAACGGCATGGTGCGAAGGTTGCCGCTGATCGACACTGGCGTCCTCGATGGTTGGAGGCTCGAACGCACCGTCCCGACCGATCGCATGGCGGTTGTCCGGCGCCCTCCTCTGCCCGACATGGTGTCCGTAAGTGCACGGACCTGCTTGAATTATATCATCAAGGACGGGGCACCTGGAAACACCGAAAAGGGAGGCGAAACCGCCTCCCTGGAACCAGTCGCCTGGCACCGGCGCGGTCGATACTCGGGTTTGAACTTGATGGCCAGCACGTAGCAGGCGGCCACCGGCTCACCGTCACAGGCCGCCGGTTTGAAATGGGTTGTTTTATGCTTTATTTATGCCTATACTGAAGATCCTATGACTGCACTCGACCTCACCCCCGTACCGACGCCGCCGGAAACCTCGCAGCCACGCCACTTCGAGCTGCCGGCAGAGCTGCAGCACACGGTGTGGCGGGCCTCGGAGCTGGTTCTCAGGCGGCGTTCCGAGCGGTCCGGAGAGCCGCTGCCCACCGCGGTGGAGGGGCTCGACCGGCTGCTGGGCGGCGGGGTGCCGAGGGGACGGTTGATCGAGCTCGTCGGACGCGGCTCGTGCGGCCGCTTCGCCTGTCTGCTGGCGGCGCTGCGCGCGGTGACCGGCGCCGGCGAAGCGGCAGCGCTGGTGGACCAGGGCTCGCAGCTCGACCCGCAGGTGGCGGCGGCCGTCGGGATCGATCTCGAGCGGCTGCTGTGGCTGCGCCCCGACAACGCCAACGATTCGCTGGCCGCCGCCGAGATCCTGCTCCACACCGGCTTCCCGCTGGTTGCCCTCGACCTCGGGCTGCCGCCGGTGCGCGGCCGCGCGCCGTTGGCCGCCTGGCTGCGTCTGAGCCGCACCGCCGCCGCCCATGACGCGATCGTGCTGGCGGGCGTCCCCTACCGCTCGAGCGGCTGTGCCGCCGCCGCGGTGGTGGCAGGCGGCCGCACCCGCGGCCGCTGGAGCGGCGGCGGTCGCGGGCCGCACGTGCTCGAAGGCCTGCGGACGCGGTTCGTCCTCGACAAGCGTCTCGGCCATGCTCGCGGCGGTGACGCGCTCATCGAGCTCACGCTGCCCGAGGCAAGCTTCGGACCGCTCCACCCCGATCATCTGCGGAACGATCGCGAATTCGGAATCCGAAATCCGAAATCCGAAATCCCGACCGAAGGGAGGAACGACCATGTCGCGGCCATCTGAGATGAGCGCTCGCACTGTCTTCGGCCTCGCCGGCGAGGCCTTCGCGGTCCTGCTCGCCGGCTTCTGCTTCCTGGCGCTCGCGTTCTGCATGTGAGCGATCTTGGAACCACAGATCACGCGGATACACGCAGATGCACGCGGTAATTGAGCGATTCAAGGAAATGCAAAGGCGGCAAGGCGCAAGGGCGCCTGCCGTTCTGCCGTCGAGCCTCGCAAAAGCTCCCCGGGATCGGCGATGGACTCGTTGCGCCTTGACGCCCTTGCGCCTTTGCGTTCCGGGTGGGTGGGCGGCCTTCGTACCTTGGTGTCTTGGTGGTTGCGACGGGGCGGGCGAGGGCTCTGCGCCTCTGCCCCTCCGCCCCTCTGCGTTATCGGGTGGGTGGCATCTGCGACTCTGCGTTTCAAAGACCGCGCGTTCTACGTCATGACGCGGATCGCGTGCTTGTTCACTCCGCTGTTTCCGCTCGCAGCGAGGCTGCGGGCGGAGCCGGAGCTGGCCGGGGAGACGGTGGCGGTGTGCGAGGGCAACGGCTCGGCGGCGAAGGTGGTGGGGGCCTCGCGGCCGGCGCGCACCTCGGGGGTGCGGGCCGGCATGACGCTTGCGCAGGCGCGCGGCATCCTGCCGTCGCTGATTGCCCGCGGCCGCGACGCCGCCTGCGAAGCCTCCGCCCACGAGGCGCTGCTCGAGGCCGCTGCCAGCCTGTCGCCGCGGGTCGAGGACGCCACGCTCGACACGGCCTTTGCCGACGTCGGAGGCATGGAGCGCCTGTTCGACGGCGAGGACGGCGAGCGCGATCTGGGGCAGGCGGCCATCATCGTCGCCGAGGCCCTCGACCTGCCGGTGCGCGTCGGCATCGCCGCCAACAAGCTCGCCGCGCGCCTCGCTGCCCGTATGCCCAACTCACCGAAGGTGGTGCCAGCAGGTAACGAGGCGCGCTTCCTGGCGCCGCTGCCGCTGGCTCACCTGGCGCTCGATCGGCGGTTGATGAACACCCTGCACCGCTGGGGGGTCCGCACCCTCGGCGACTTCGCGCGCCTGCCGGCCGACCGCACCGCGAGCCGGCTCGGTCCGGCCGGCGCCGCCGCCCACCGCGCCGCGCGCGGCGTCGACTCGGAACCGCTGTCACCGTTCCACCAGCCGCCGACCCTGCACGAGGGAATGGAGCTGGAGTGGCCGGTGGTGACGATCGAACCGCTGCTCTACGCCCTCCGCCAGTCGCTCGAGCGGACCCGCAAACGGCTCGAGCGCGAGGACCTGGCCTGCGCGCTGCTCGAGCTCGAGCTGGGTCTCGAGCCGGAGGGCGCGGAGCACCGCACCATCCGACTACCCGCCCCCACCCGAGACGTCGATGCCCTGCTCGCCCTGACCCGCCTCGAGCTCGAGTCCAACCCGCCGCGGGCGGCGGTGGTCGCATTCCTGACCATCGCCCACCCGGACCGGCCGCGCCGCGGCCAACTCACCCTCTTCGGGGCGCCGGAGATCTCTCCCGACGCGCTCGCCGGCAGCCTCGCCCGGCTCGCCGCCCGCCTCGGGCCCGACCGCGTCGGCTCTCCGCGCCCCGTCGACGGCCACCTGCCGGAGCGCTACGACAATGTTCCCTTCGAACCGCCGCCGGCGCCCACCATCCGGCAGCCGCCGCGGCGGGGACGGGGCCTCCTCGTGGTCCGGGTGCTGCGGCCGCCGGTGCCGATCGAGGTGATCACGGAGGAGGAGAATTTCGGATTTCCACCCGCCCACCCGGGACGATCACCGGGGGCGGAGGGACGAGAGATCCGCAATTCGAAATCCGACATCCGACATCCCGACGGTACCTTGCGTCTTGTCTCGGTCGCCTCCGAAGCGGGTGCGACGCCTCGGATTCAGGGCCTCGTCCGGGTGGCGGCGGGACCGTGGGCCCTCGAGGAGGGATGGTGGAACGAGCAGCCGGTGGAGCGCGACTACTGGGACGTCGAGCTCTCGGGCGGCGGGCTGTACCGGGTTTACCGGGATCGCACCACGGGCGAGTGGTTCGCCGACGGGATGTATGACTAGGACCAGCCATGAAACAACCACAGAGACACACAGGACACAGCGCAGACACAGAAGATCCCGTGGTCATGCGACCCAACCACCAAGACGCCAATGCACCAGGGGTTCGCGAAACCGCCTACCCACCCGCTCTGCCCGCAGATCACGCAGATCCAGGCGGATCCGAAAACCCACAGAACACACGGATGAACACAGATCCATTCGTGAAGATCTGTGTTCATCCGTGTGTTCTGTGGGCCGCTCCGCAGGGCGGGCGGGATCTGCGTCCATCTGCGTCATCTGCAGACAACCCCGGGCGGGCGGGTGGTCTTGGTGTCTTGGTGTCTTGGTGGTTGCGACGCGTGCGGGCGGGAGGCTCTGTGTCTTCTGTGTCTCTGTGGTTCCTGCGATGAAGTACGCTGAGCTGCACTGCGCCTCGGCGTTCTCGTTCCTCGAGGGAGCGTCGCAGCCCGAGGATCTCGTCGAGCGCGCGGCGGAGCTCGAGCTCGAGGCGGTGGCGCTGGTCGACCGCAACACCCTCTCCGGCGCGCCGCGCTTCTGGAAGGCGGCCCGCGATGCCGGCATCAAGCCGCTGGTGGGCGCGGAGGTGGTGCTGGATGAATCGGATTTCGAATTGCCACCCACCCACCCGGAATCGCTTCTGGATGGAGGGGCGGCAACTCAAAACTCAAAACTCGAAACTCGAAACTCCCCGGGTGGACGGACGGGAAATTCGAAATCCGAAATTCGAAATCCGAAATTGTCCGGCCCGTTGGGCCTCATCCCCGACCCGCCTCCTCCCGGCACGCCGCTGCCGCGGCTGACCTTGCTCGCCATCGACCACCGCGGCTACCGCAACCTCTGCCGGCTGCTGACCGAGGCCGCCCGCGGCCGGCCCAAGGGCCGGGCGCGCGCCACCTGGGCGCAGGTGGCGGCGCACGCCGACGGGCTCCACTGCCTGACCGGCGGCGCCGAGGGCGTGGTGGCGCAGCGCCTCATCCACCGCGGCATCGACGCCGCCGGGCGCGAGCTCGAGCAACTGCGGCGGCTGTTCGGCGGCCGCCTCCACGTCGAGCTCCAGCGCCACCACCTGCGCGCCGAGGAGCACCGCAACCGGGCCCTGATCGAGCTCGCCGAGAGCCTCCGCCTGCCGCTGGTGGCAACCGGCGGCTGCCGCTACGCGCGGTCCGAGAACCGCGATCTCGCCGACGTCCTCGCGTGCATCCGCGAGGGCGCCACCCTCGACACCGCCGGCCGCCTGCTCGAGGGCGGCCGCGAGCGCCACCTGCGCTCGCCGAGCGAGACCGCCCTGCTCTTCGCCGACCGGCCACGGGCGGTGGCCGAGGCGGCGGTGCTCGCCGAGCGCCTCGAGTTCACCCTCGACGACCTCGGCTACCGCTTCCCCGACTACCCGCTGCCGCCCGGCGAAAGCCCGATCTCCTACCTCCGCCGGGCGACCTGGGACGGCGCGCGCAGCCGCTTCCGGCCGCTGACCGCGCGCGCCCAGGCGCAGCTCGAGCGCGAGCTCGACCTGATCGGGAAGCTCGACCTCGCGGGCTACTTCCTGATTGTGTGGGACATCGTCCGCTTCTGCCGGCGCGAGGGCATCATGGCGCAGGGCCGCGGCTCGGCCGCCAACTCCGCGGTCTGCTACGCCCTCTCCATCACTGCCGTCGATCCGGTCAAGATGGAACTGCTCTTCGAGCGCTTCCTGTCCGAGGAGCGCGGCGAGTGGCCGGACATCGACCTCGACCTGCCGTCGGGCGACCAGCGCGAGCGCGTCATCCAGTACGTCTACCGGCGCTACGGCCCGCACGGCACCGCCATGACCGCGGTCGTCTCCACCTACCGCGCGCGGTCGGCGGCGCGCGAGGTCGGCAAGGCGCTCGGCTTCTCGCTCGAGCAGGTGGACCGCATCTCCAAGCGTTTCGGCCGCCACATGGCGACCGAGGTTCGCGAGGGGGCGCGCGAACTCGACACCGAGCTGGCGGCGGCCGGCTTCGACCCGTCGTCGCGCAGGCTCGAGCACTTCAAGCGCCTGTGGTGGGAGATCCACCACCTCCCGCGCCACCTCGGCCAGCACTCGGGCGGCATGGTGGTCGCCCGCGGTCGTCTCGACGAGGTGGTGCCGATGGAACCGGCGGCGATGGAGGGGCGAACCGTCATCCAGTGGGACAAGGACGACTGCGCCGACCTCGGGCTGATCAAGATCGACCTCCTCGGGCTCGGCATGATGGCCGCACTCCAGGAAGCGATTCCCATGATCCGCGACAACGAGGGAGTGGAGCTCGACCTCGCCCACCTGCCGCCGGGGGATGCCCGGACCTACGACCTGATCCGCGCCGCCGACACCGCCGGCGTCTTCCAGATCGAGAGTCGGGCGCAGATGGCCTCGCTGCCGCGCAATCGCCCCGAGACTTTCTACGACCTGGTGGTGCAGGTGGCGATCATCCGCCCCGGGCCCATCACCGGCAACATGACCAACCCCTACCTCGAGCGCCGCCAGGGCCGCGAGCCGGTCACCTACGCACACCCCTGCCTGCAGCCGATCCTCGAGCGCACCCTCGGCGTGCCGCTGTTCCAGGAGCAGCTGCTGCGGATGGCGATGGCGGCGGCCGGCTTCTCGGGCGGCGAGGCCGAGGAGCTGCGGCGGGCAATGGGCTTCAAGCGCTCGCACGAACGGATGGCGGTGATCGAGACGAGGCTGCGCTCCGGCATGGCGGAGCGCGGTATCACCGGCGAGGTGCAGGAGGCGATCGTCCGCTCCATCACCTCCTTCGCCCTCTACGGCTTTCCCGAGTCCCACTCCGCCAGCTTCGCTCTCCTGGTCTACGCCTCCGCCTATCTCAAGGCCCACCACCCCACGGTTTTCTACGCCTGCCTCCTCAACGCCTGGCCGATGGGCTTCTACCACCCGGCGACCCTGGTCAAGGACGGCCAGCGGCGCGGCGTCCGCTTCCTGCCGGTGGACGTCAACCGCTCCGGGTGGCGCTGCCGCTGGGAGGCGGGCGCCGTACGAATCGGCCTCCGCTACGTGCACGGTCTCAAGCAGGCGGCCGTCGACCGCATCGAGGCCGAACAGGCGCGGACACCGTTCACCGACGCCGCCGAGCTGGCTGCTCGTTGCGGTCTTTCAACCGAACAGATGGAGCGGCTGGCTCACGTCGGCGCTCTCGCCTCGTTGGGCCTCAGCCGTCGCGAAGCGCTGTGGCAGGTTTCCGAGGTGGGCGGGCGCCGCGGCCCGCTCTTCAGTGAGTTGCCGCCGGAGGGCTCGTCCCCGCTCGAGGAGATGCAGCCCCTCGACGAGACCGTCGCCGACTACGCCGGGCTCCACCTCACCACCGGCCCCCACCTCATGGCGTACGTGCGCCACGAAATGGACCGACTCGGGGCGGTGCCGGTGTCGCGGCTGCCGGGAATCCGCAACGGCGAAACCGTGCGGGTCGCCGGCGCGGTGATCGTGCGTCAGCGCCCGGCCACCGCCAAGGGCTTCGTCTTCCTGACCATGGAGGACGAGACCGGGATGGTGCAGGCGATCATCCGGCCGGACCTGTATCGCCAGCACCGGGCCCTCATCGTCGGCACCCCGGTGCTGCTGGTGGAGGGACCGCTGCAGAAGCAGGACGATACCCTCTCGGTCAAGGCGCGGCGCTTCGAGGCCGTCCGGGCTGACGCCGCCGTGGCGAGCCATGACTTTCACTGACGAATTAGGAATGAGGAATGAGGAATTCCCAGCCGCCCCCCCCCACCTTCGGGTCGTGAGACCGCGGGGTAGGGCGGCATTCCGAATTCCGAATTCCGAATTCAAACTGCGGTGCTAAACTTCCCCCCCCGACATCGACACCTTCTGGAACACGCGCACCGGACACGGCGTTCAACCAAGGGTGAGCAGGAACTCATGACTGAAACACCCAGACCCAGCCTCGCCGACCTCAGGATCGACCGCACACCCGCGGAGAAGACCCCCGTCGGGCGTCGAACCATCCTGATCGCGGCCGCCGCCCTGGTCGCGGCAGCGGCCGCCGCCGTCCTGGTGGTGGGCAGCAGCTCCGCCACCGTGGTCGAGATCGCCACCGCCCGCTCCGCCCCGTCGGCCGGCACCGCAACCGTCCTCAACGCCTCCGGCTACGTCGAACCGCGCCGCAAATCCACGGTGTCGGCGAAGATCACGGGCAAGGTGACCGATGTCCTGGTGGACGAGGGCATGAAGGTCGAGGCCGGCCAGGTGTTGGCGCGGCTCGATGACTCGGACGCCAGACGGTTCCACGACGCCGTCAAGGCCGAACGCGACGTCGCCCGGGCCTCCATCGAGGAGCTCGAGGTGAACCTGGCCGACGCCGAACGTACCCTGCGGCGCACCCGCGGGCTGCACGGGGACGGGGTCGCCAGCATCCAGGATCTGGATTCTGCAACCGCCGCAGTCGACGCGCTGCGAGCCAAGCTCCGGGTCGCCGGGACGTCTCTCGAGGCGGCCGAAGCACGGCTGGCGATGGCCGCCCAGGACCTCGAGAACTACACCGTCAGAGCGCCCTTCGCCGGCATCGCCGTTTCCAAGGATGCCCAGCCGGGCGAGATGGTGTCTCCCATCTCGGCCGGGGGCGGCTTCACGCGAACCGGTATCTCCACCATCGTCGACATGGAGTCGCTGGAGATCGAGGTCGACGTCAACGAGTCCCACATCGCGAAGATCCAGCCCGGCCAGGCGGCGAGGGCGGTGCTCGACGCCTACCCCGACTGGCAGGTCCCGGCGACCGTGCGAACGATCATCCCGACCGCCGACCGCCAGAAGGCGACAGTCAAGGTGCGGCTGACCTTCGACGAGCTCGATCCGAGGATCCTGCCCGACATGGGAGTCAAGGTTGCTTTCCAGGAAGAGACGGCGACGGCCGGCGATGGCCCGGCGGCACAGTCGCTGGTGCCCGGCCCGGCGGTGCGCAGCGACGACGGCCAGGACGTCGTCTACGTGGTGGACGACGGATCGCTCGCCCGACGCGCCGTGCGGATCGGGCGCAACACCGGTCAGGACGTCGAGATCCTGGCAGGGGTCCAGCCGGGGGAACGGGTCGTCGTCGACGGTCCCGACGACCTGGCGGACGGCCAACGAGTGCGGGTGAAGGGTTGACCTGCACGCTGCTGCAGCCGCGGGCCCGGGGCTGAGGCGAACGACTTCGGGAGGAATCGATGGTGGATGTCAGCGGCGGCGAGCACGGCGACAGCCTGATCCGGGTGCGGAACCTCAACAAAGTCTACCGGCGGGGCAGCGAGACCATCGAGGTCCTCCAGGGCCTCGACCTCGACGTCGGTCAGGGCGAGTTCGTGGCGTTCATGGGCCCGAGCGGTTCCGGCAAGACCACCCTTTTGAATCTCCTCGGCGGACTCGACATCCCGACCGCCGGCACGGTGACGGTGGCCGGCGACGAAATCACCGCCATGTCGGCCGGAAAGCTCACTGCCTGGCGGGCGCGCCACGTCGGCTTCATCTTCCAGATGTACAACCTGATTCCGGTGCTGACGGCGTTCCAGAACGTCGAGCTGCCGCTGCTGCTGACCGGACTCTCCAAGTCGGATCGCCGCCGGCACGTCGAGACCGCGCTCGAGCTCGTGGGCCTCGGCGATCGTCTCGACCACCACCCGCGGCAGCTCTCCGGCGGCCAGGAGCAGCGGGTCGCGATCGCGCGCGCGATCGTGACAGATCCGAGCTTCCTGCTCTGCGACGAGCCGACGGGCGACCTCGACCGCGCCTCGGCAGAGGAGATCCTCGATCTCTTGACCGAGCTCGAGTCCGAGCACGGCAAGACCATCCTCATGGTGACCCACGACCCGTTGGCCGCGGAGCGGGCCGACGTGGTCCTGCACCTCGAAAAGGGGGTCCTGGTGGAAGCGGTCGAGCAGGCGGCAGTGTCATGAAGTTTTTGCCGTTCGTCCTTCGTAATCTGCTGCGCAAGAAGACCCGCACCCTGCTGACGATTGGCTCGATCGCGGTGGCGCTGTTCCTCTTCGGCCTGCTGGTCACGATCGAGACCGCGCTCAACGCCGGCGTCGACGTTGCCGGCGCCGACCGTCTCATCGTCCGCAACCGGACCTCGCTGATCATGCCGCTGCCGCTCTCCTACCAGGAACGGATCCGGCAGATCGAGCATGTTTCGGAGGCCACCTACGCGACCTGGTTCGGCGGTATCTACCAGGACGAAAGGAACTTCTTCGCGCAGTTCGCCATCGACACCGACACCTACCGAGAGGTCTATCCCGAGTTCCTGATTCCGGGCGACCAGTGGCAGGCGTTCCTCGCCGACCGTGAAGGTGCGGTGGTCGGACGGACAACCGCCGATCGCTTCGACTTCGAGGTCGGCGACCGCATTCCGATCCAGGGCACGATCTGGCCCGGCACCTGGGAGTTCAACATCCGCGCGATCTACGAGGGCGCCCGGCAGGGCGATGACGAGTCCATGTTCTGGTTTCACTGGAAGTACCTCGAGGAGCGCCGGCCCTTCGGCGAGGGCACCGTCGGCTGGTACACCGTCCAGGTCGACGACCCGGACCACGCTGTCGGCGTCGCCGAGGCGGTGGACGCCCGCTTCGCCAACTCCCCGTACGAAACCTCCACCGAGACCGAACAGGCCTTCGCGGCCGGCTTCGCCAAACAGATCGGCAACATCCGCCTGCTGATCCTGTCGATCGGCGCGGTCGTGCTGTTCACGCTCCTGCTGGTGACCGGCAACACGATGGCGATGACGGTTCGCGAACGGGTCCCCGAGCTGGGGGTCCTCAAGACCCTCGGCTTCGGCGACGTGGCGGTGCTGCTGCTGGTGCTCACGGAGTCGCTGATCCTCGCCCTCGTCGGCGGCGCCCTCGGCCTCGGCCTCGCCAAGCTCTTCACCATGCGCGGCGACCCGACCGGCGGCATGCTGCCGGTCTTCTACCTGTCGCCGGGCGAGATGGCCACCGGCTTCGCGATCGCCGCTGTGGTCGGCCTCGCCGCCGGCACCATACCCGCGCTGTCGGCAATGCGGCTGCGGATCGTCGACGCGCTGCGGAGGGTGTGATGGCGATACCGGTTTCCTACAACGTGCGCTCCGTGGCAGCCCGTTGGAAGACGGCGGTGGTGGCCGTGCTCGGCATCGCCGGCACCGTCGGCGTCTTCGTCGCCATGCTCGCCATGGCGCGGGGCTTCCAGGCCACTCTCATCACCTCCGGCTCGACCACCAACGCGATCGTGCGCCGGGCCGGTGCGAGCTCCGAGATGGACAGCGGCGTGTCGCTCGAGCAGGCGCGCGTCATCGCCGACGCGACCGAGGTCGCGCGCGGCGCGGCCGGCCAGCCGTTGACGGTCGAAGAGGTGGTGGTGATCGGCGCGTTCAAGCTGCGCTCCTCGGGAACCGACGCCAACGTCCAGGTTCGGGGCACCAGCGCCGACGCCCTCGAGGTCCGACCGACCGTGAGCATCGCCGACGGGCGCTTTTTCGAGCCCGGGCTCGCCGAGCTGGTGGTGGGCTCGAACGCTGTCCAGACCTACCGCGGCCTCGAGCTCGGGTCCACCGTCAGCTTCAGCGGCCGCGAGTGGCAGGTGGTGGGCATTTTCGATGCCGGCGGCTCCGCCTTCGACTCGGAAATCTGGGCCGACGCCACGGTGCTCTCCCAGGCCTTCAAGCGACCGGAGAACATCTTCCAGTCAGTCACCGCCCGCCTGAGTTCACCTACCGGGTTCGAGGCCTTCAGGGACGGATTGACCTCGGACCCGAGGCTGACGGTGCAGGTGCAGCGCGAAGAGGCCTACTACGCGAAGCAGTCGCAGATGGTGAGCACGCTGATCCGCGTCCTCGGCTTCCTGGTCGCCTTCGTGATGGCGATCGGCGCCGTCTTCGGCGCTCTCAACACCATGTACTCGGCGGTCTCGGCCAGGGCGCGCGAGATCGCGACCCTGCGCGCCCTCGGGTTCGGCGGCGGCAGCGTCGTGCTGTCCTTCATGATCGAGTCACTGATGATCGCGCTCATCGGCGGCTTCGTCGGCTGCCTCGCCGTCCTGCCGCTCAACGGTTTCACCGCCGGCACCATGAACTGGCAGACCTTCTCCCACCTCGCCTTCGCATTCCAGGTCACCCCGGGGCTGCTGCTGACGGGGATCGTCTTCGCGCTGCTGATGGGTCTCGCCGGCGGCGTGCTGCCCGCGATCCGCGCCGCCCGCCTGCAGGTCGCGCACGCGCTCAGGGAGCTGTGACCGCCGAATTCAACGCGTTCCCACCGCGCTGGACAACGTGCCGGGCTCGGGATCGGACCTTACGAGACGTCCCTGACGTACATCAGAGCCTCCGCGATGAGGCTGATCCGCCGCCGGAGCGATTCGAGCTCGAGGTACTCGCCCCGCGTGTGCATGCCGTCGCCCACCGGGCCGAGGCCGTCGATCACGGCCACCGCCGACGGGTCGGGCAGCAGGTTGGGGAAGGACACCCCGCCGCGATCGTCCTCGAGCTCCAGCTTCCAACCGTGCCCGGCGGCGGTCTCGATCAGGTGCTGGGCGAGCGCGCTGCTTTCGGCCGATGGCGTCATCGGGAGGATCCGCTCCACCTCCTCCAGCTCCACGGCCACGCCCCACGCCTCAGCGACCTCGTCCGCCAGCTGCTGCATCCTCGACAGCGTCCGGCCCCGGTCGCCCGTCCGCAGGTACCGCACCTCGCCCTCCACCAGACATCGGTCGGCCACCACGTTGAGCCGTTCGCTGGTGCCGATGAACCGGTGCTCCTCGCCGAAATCACTCACGAAATCGGAGTCGCCGCCGACGATGCGGCCGACATTGACGAGGGGGCCACCCCCGCGCTCGGAAAGGCCCTGCACCCGGGCGGCCCACGCCGCGGCCGCCGCCAGAGCGGAACGGCCCTCCCAGTAGGCGACGCCCGAGTGTGCAGGCCGGCCGCGGGCGTCGAGGCGCCACACACTGAGCCCCCGCCGGCCGGTCACCAGCGTCTCCCCGCCGCCGCGCGCCGCCCCCGGCTCGAGCACCAGCACGATGCGCGCGTCTCGGCCCCATTCGCGCACCGCCCGCGCGGAGATCGGACCGCCCACCTCTTCGTCCGGGACGCCCACCAGGACCAGGTCCCTCGGCAGCGGTTGGCCGCGTTCTCGAAGGGCCGCGAGGGCGCCCACGAGTGCTGCGAAGCCCCCCTTCATGTCGAGCGCGCCGGTCCCCTGGAACCGCCCCTCCGAGAAGCGCGGGGCCACCGCCGGCAGCACCGTGTCCAGATGACCGAGCAGCAGCACATGGCGGCCGCCGGTCGCGGGACCCCGGGCCAGCAGCAGCGGTTGGCACTCGGCGTCGACGCCGGCCTCCTCCACGATCTCCCACTGCAGACCGAAGTCCTCCAGCTCGCGGCCGAGGCGCTCGGCCACTCGGAACAGCCCGTCGCGGTCGCCGCTCGCCGACGAGATGCTGCACAACGACTCGAGCAGGCCCGCGGCGCGCGCCTGGACGGCCTCGGAGCCGAGCTCCGCCACCGCCTTCATGGCGAGGCCGCCCTTCGTTCCACCACGCGGCGATTCGCGACGTCGAAGACGTCGCCGGGCAGGAGCACGTGGGTGGTCATGCCGTGAACTCCCAGGGCGGTGCCGGACCCGGGGTGATCGGCACGCAGCACCTCGGCATTCGCCGCGTCGAAGACCATCACCCAGCCGTCACCGAGAACCTCGAAGGTCCTGTCCGGTCGCACCCACACGGCAGTCGCCTCGTCGACCCCGACCCCGAGCAGATCGGGGTGTTCGAGCACCGCGGAGATCAGCCGGTTGAGGCGGCGACGGGCCACGAAATGCTGGTCGACAATCACCCCCTCGAAGAGCCCCAATCCCTCCCACAGCACGACGTTGTCGGCCGTGAGGACCGTGAAATCGCCGTCGCCGGTGATCATGAGCCGGCTCTGGCATGCGGTGCCCGCGGACGTACCGCCGATGACCGCGCCACGAGCGTAGGCGTCGATCACGGCGTCGCCAACCGGGGTACCGAGCAGTGCCTCCGTGATGCGACGTTGATCGCCGCCGGAGAAGAAGATGCCGCCGGCCGCGGCGACGCGGTCCGAAAGCTCTCGATCGGCGGCGTCCTCCGTCGATCGCACCTCAGCGACCGTGACATTCGAGCAGCCGTAGCCGCCGAGCAGGTCCTGGTAGTACTCGCCGGTGTCGGGCTCTCCCGAGGCGGTCGGGAAGACCACGATCGGCGCCTGCGGACCGCCCGCGAGCTCGATGAACTTCTCCATCACAGCGTCCGGTTTCGAGCCGCCGCCGTTGAGCACCAGGTGGCCGCGGGCGGGCTCGCCGGCCGACGCGCACGCGGCGGCGAGGCAGACGCCGACCGCGACTCCCATCGTCGCTCGATGCATGAGACCCCCCGGGAAGATGCAACGATGACGGGGGCGTCCCGCAGGCCGCCCCCGAACCCCCATTACCAGGAGAACTTGGCTCCCAATCGTACCGATCGCGGCGCCTGGATGGCGGTCACGTCCTGATAGGTACTCGACGCGACCCACTGGCTGCTGCCGGGGTGGTCCGCGTAGTCGTAGTCGTACCGCCCCCAGCGGCTGTCGACGCCGGTCGTCTCGTCCCCGTCGAGGAGGTTGAAGACGTCGACGAAGAGGCCGACCGACATGCCGTTGCCGAGCCCGAAGTCCTTCTGCAGCCGCAGGTCGAGCACCTGCCGGTCGGGGTACTGCTGCGAGCCCCGCCCGGTCAGGTAGATCGGCTGGCGGTCGTTGAAGAACAGCCCCTCGAAGGTGGCGTAGGGCGTCCAGTAGGTGCCGGTCCGGAACTGGTAGAAGCCCGACAGCAGGAAGCGCCACGGCAGGTCCACCGAGGCCGAGACCTTGAACACCAGCTCGGGGTTGCCGGGCAGGGTGCCGTCGGCGTTCGTGAAGCCATTGAGGTCGTTGAAACCGGAGCCGTACCCGCTGAGGTCGAAGTCCGCATTGCCGGTGAGGTCGGACCACACCAGCGAAGCGTCGGCCGACCAGCCGTTGGTGTAGCGCTTGCGGAAACGCAGCGTGACCGACTGGTACTCGCGGGTCGCAGGCTGTGGATTGGTGATCACATTCTCCTGCGGCGCCAGCAGCTCGAAGAAGGGCAGGCTGCCGCCGGTCAGTGGGTTGCCTGGCGCGTCCAGGGCCAGGTAGTCACCGAGGTTCGAGGTGACCATGGCGTTGATGTCGCCGAACTCACGGTAGACGTAGTCCACACCGAGCAACATCTCGCTGGCGAGCTGGTACTCGAAGGTGGCGGCGTACTGGTCGACGTAGGGGTGGCCGATGTCGGGGTCCATCGCGGCCTCTGCCACCACTGAACCGCCGGCGGGGATGTCGAACTCACCGGTGTCGAAATTGTAGTCGAAGAACTCCAGGTTCGACAGGGCGTCACCCGACTGCTCGCGGTCGTAGAGCGTGACCGTCATGCTCTCGTGGTAGCGACCGTAATGCAGCTTGAGAGCCGCTTTGCTGTTGCCGAAGAGATCCCACACGAAACCGAGGCGCGGCGCCCACACCGACTCGTCGTAGACGTCGCTCGATGCGTTGGCGAAGCCGCCCGTGTACTGGGTGAAGCGCACGCCGGCGTTGATGGCGATCCGGCCGACCGTGAACTCGTCCTGCGCGTAGAAGTGCAGGCCGCTCATCTCGCCCTGCAGGTTCCACTCGCCGCCCCAGTCGGACGAGAAGACGCCGCAGAAGGGATCGTCGAAGTACGCCTCGAGGGACGAGCAGTACCACGAGTCGTCGTAGTACGAGAAGCCGCCGTTGCGGACCGTGATGAAGTCGCTCGAGAAGTCGTTGTAGACCACGCCGAACTTGAAGTTGTGGGAGTCGTCGGCCGCCAACAGCCCGTCGGCGAAGAGGCTCAGCGAGCCGTCGAAGGTCAGCCGATTGACATCCTTGAAACTGGACGACGTGAGGTTGGCCCAGTCAAAGCGGCTCTCACGGTCGAAGCGGTTTGGGGTGTCGCCGAAGTAGGGCAGGCGGTCGTCGGCGCCGTCGTAGCCGGTGAGCTTGAGGCTCATGAAACTGGCGTTCGACAACAGCGATTCCCAGGAGACGCCGTACACCGTGTTCGGCGAGTCCTGGAACTGGGCGCCGCTGGCGAGGGTGAAGCTGCCGACGCCGCGGTAATCCTCTTCCTTGTCGTCCTTGTCGATGAAGAGCTGCGCCTTGTTGGAGCTGTTGACCTGCCAGGTGACCTTGCCGAGCAGGCGGGTGATCATCTCCTCGTTGGACGCGCGGTCGTCGACCGGCGCACCGGTCTGGAAGAACGGGCTGACGTCGACCTGGCGGTAATTTCCTGACACGAAGTACCACACCTTGTCGCGTGCGATCGGTCCGCCGAGGCTGAGGCTCGCGTCGAGGTCCGACTCGAGGGTGTCGCTGCCTTCGGTTCCCGGCGGCGCGTTGTCCGAGTTGAGCGAGTCATCGGAGTAATAGGCCACCAGGTCGCCGTGGAACTCGTTGCCGCCGGACTTGGTGATGACGTTGACCACCGCGCCGGTAAAGTCACCGTACTCGGCGTTGGCCCCGATGCCGGCCACCTGCACTTCCTGGATCCACTCCATCGACGGCAGGATCCACTGCGAGCCGAGTTCGGGGTCGGAGACGTCGACACCGTCCATGTTGAACGCGTTCTGGTAGGTCGACGGGGCACCGTAGGCCTGGTCGCCCTGGATGCCTGGGGCGAAGTTCATGACGTCGATCGGGTTGCGGCCCAGGGGCTGGCGGCTGAGGAAGTCCTCGGTGACGTTGAAGTCGGCGGCGTTGGAGACCGTGCTGACCTCCACCGACTCCGCCACCACCACGATCTCGTCGGCCACCGCCAGGTTGCCGAGCTGAAGATCGATCTTGAGGTCCTGCCCGAGATCGAGCTTGATGCTCTGCTGCAGCACGTTCTGGAAGCCTTCGAGCACCCCCTCGATCTCGTACACCGCCGGCGGCAGCGACGGAAAGCGGTAGACACCCTGGCCGTTGGTGATGGCGACCTGCTGACCGGCAACCAGCGCATCGGAGCGCGCGATCACCGTCACTCCTGGCACCGGCATCCCGTCCGGATCGGTCACCACGCCTCGGATGCTGCCCGAGGTCTGGCCCTGGGCGGCCGCGTGCTGGGCGGCGAAAACCGCGACCAGAAGAAAGACGAAGGCCGATAGCTTGACGCTCGCTCTCATGACTTCTCTCCTTCCCGAGGTTGAAACTGAAATTTCATGTCTTGACGAGATTGAAACAAACCCTATCATTTAACGTGAAGATAGTGCGCGTTTCACGCCGTGTCAACATCGACACGGAAGCTGGTACCCAGAATCGCCGCCAACGTTTCGCCGCGCGCGCGGCTACACTCGAGAAGGGGTTCCCGCCGTCATGACCGAAGCACGACCCGAGGCCGAGTTCCGCGAGCGGCTCATCCGGCAGGCCGCCGACCTGCCGCCGCAGCAGCGGGCGATGGCCGACTACGTGATCGAGCACCTGACGGCCGTCCCGTTTCTTTCGGTGCCCGAGCTGGCGCGGCGGGTGGGGGTCTCCGAGGCGACGGTCGTTCGCTTCGCCCAGCGGATCGGCTATCCCGGCTTCTCCGAGCTCAAGATGGAGCTGGTGGACATTCTTCAGAATCGGCTCGTCGGCGCCACCGACGAGGCCCCTGAGGTGGTGGCCGAGGACGTCCTGGCATCAGTGGCCACTCTCGAGATCACCAACGTCGGCCGCACCGTGGAGGCCCTCGACCGCGCCGACTTCGAGGCGGTGGCCGAGGCGCTGTTCGCGGCCGACGGCGTCTTCACCTTCGGCATGGGCGTGTCGTCCCTGCTCGCCGAGCTGGCGGCCTACAACCTGCTTCAGGTCGGCGTTCGCGCCGCTCCCCTTTCCAACCGCTTCACGTCGTCGCGCGAGCAGCTGGTGGGGCTCGGCGGCGGCGACCTGCTGATGGCGATCTCGCTCCCCCCCTACTCTCGCCAAAGTCTCGACCTGCTCGGTGACGCCAAAGAGATCGGCATCGCGACCGTCGCGATCTGCGACCGGCCGACCGCACCCGCCGCCAACCTTTCGTGCTGGTCGCTCACCGTCAAGTGCGACAACATGATGTTCACCAACGCGATCGCGGCGGTCACGGTGCTGCTGAACGCGCTCGTGACCCAAATCGCCACCTCCCACCGCGACGAGAGCCTGGAGGCCCTGGCCCGCATCAACCGTGCCCTGCTCGAGGACGACGGCGTGCTGCCCTCCTCGAAGTAGCCGCCGCGTATCCGGTATCCTTCCGGCCCATGAGCCCTCTCCTCGAACGTCTCAAGGTCCCGCATGTTTTCGCGCTGCTGACCGGCGTCGTCCTGGTGTGCAGCGTCCTGACCTGGGTCGTACCGTCCGGCAGCTTCGAGCGCGAGGCTCGCGCTGTCGGCGGCGTCGAGCGCACGGTCGTGGTGCCCGGCACCTACCAGACCGTGCCGAAGCACCTCACTCTTCGCGGGCTCCTCTTCCGCGACGAGCGGCCGGGATCGGCCAGCCCCGTCAGCCTCGAGGGCTTCCTGAGCGCGATCCCCCGGGGCATGGTGGAAGCAGCCGAGATCATCTTCTTCATCTTCATCATCGGCGCCGTCTTCGGGATCCTGCAGGACACCGGCACCATCCCGGCGGTGCTGCACTCGATCCTCGACCGGCTCCGCCACTCGTGGCGGCTGCTGACGGTCGTCCTGATGATCCTGATCGCCATCGGCGGCTCCACCCTCGGCATGGGCGAGGAGCTGATCCCGCTGGTGCCGATCTTTCTGATCGTGTCCAAGGAGATCGGCTGCGACCGCATCTACGGCGTGGCCCTGGTCTATGTCGCGGGGGCGGTCGGCTTCGCCGCCGCCACCACCAACCCGTTCACCGTCAACATCGCACAGGGCATCGCCGAGGTCCCGCTCAACAGCGCGATCCCGTTCCGGCTGGCCTTCCTCGTCTGCTGTCTGGCCCTGACGATCATCTACGTCCTGCGCTACGGCGCACGCATCCGCACCCACCCCGAGTCCTCGATCATGGCCGACGACCCGTTCGAGCTTCCGGAGACCGCCGGCGAGGCGCCGACCCTCCGTCCGGCCCACCTTGCCATCCTCTTCGCCTGCATCGGGATCTTCGGGTTCATCCTCTTCGCGGTCCAGACCATGGGCTGGTGGCTCGGCGAGATGGCCGGGGGCTTCATCCTCATGGGGTTGGTCGCGGCCGTGATCGGCCGCCTGCCGGTGGCCGAAACCACGCGCGCGGTGGTGCGCGGCATGGAAGAGATGACTGTCGCCGCCCTCGTGGTCGGCTTCGCCCGCGGCATCACGGTGGTGCTCGAAGACGGCATGGTCCTCGACACCCTGATCTACTCGGCCGCGGCCGTGCTGCAGCACGTGCCGCGGTTCGTTGCCGCCGAGGGCATGCTCGTGTTCCAGACCATTCTCAACTTCTTCATCCCCTCGGGCTCCGGGCAGGCTGCGGTGACCATGCCGCTGATGGCGCCGCTGGCGGACGTCCTCGGCCTCTCCCGTCAGACCGCGGTCTTCGCCTTCACCTGCGGCGACGGCTTCTCCAACACCGTGATCCCGACCTCGGGCATCCTGATGGCCTCGCTCGGCCTCGCCAGGGTGCCCTACGAGCGCTGGCTGCGTTTCATGGTGCCGCTGCTGCTGCAGCTGCTCGCGGCCGCTGCGGTGTTCATCGCCCTCTCGGTGCTGATCGGGATCTGACCCCCGAATCCGGCCGCAGGTGCGGGCCTCGACACCCGTGTTACTCTGGAAGGAGAGGGCGAAAACTCAGGCTGCATGGTGGTTTAAGAGCAGCCTATTCCGCAGCCGGGGAAGGTCTCGAGAAGCGACGATGGCATCCAGCAGCGCCGAGGATTCTCTCGCAGGGCACGTCACGGGTCTGACCGAGATCGAGGCCCCTGACCTCCACGCCGTCGCCAGGCGGCGGTTGCAGCTGTGGTCGCTGACCGTCTTCCTCCTCATCTCGACGGTGGCGATCCTGTCGCTGGTCCTGTTCTGGGACGCGGTGAAAGTGCCCGAGGCCTCCTCCAAAGTGCTGATCTACCTGGCGGTCTTGCTGCTGGTGGTGATCTTCAGCGCCTTCGCCATCCACCGCGAGTTCCAGCTGCGGTCCATGACCGAGCAGATCGTCGACGGGCAGGTCCTGGAAGCAGCCCTCGCCAACAGCCTGCGCGAGTCGAATAGCCTGATCGAGTCCGGCCGCGAGCTCGGCATCCGGCTCGAGCTGGAACACGTCTACCAGACCGTTCTCGAATGCTCGATGGAGCTCCTCGAGGCCCAGAGCGGCTCGATCATGAAGACCGACGGCCGCGATGAGCTCCAGACGGTGTGCTTCTCGGGCAAGAGCGCCGCGCACGGCGCGCGCGTCGCCTTCCGGGAGGGCGTTGCCGGCCTCGTGGCGGACACCTGCCAGCCGGTGCTGGTGGGCGGGACCGTCGGCTGGACGCACTATGTCGACGACGACGACGCTCCCAGGCCCACCAGCGCCATGTGCGTGCCGCTGATCGCCGACGGGCAGCTGATCGGCGTGCTCAACGTCAATGCCTCGCCCGGCAGGGCCTACAGCCAGCGCGAGCTGCGGGCCCTGACCCGATTCGGCCTCCAGGCCGGCGCGGCCATCGCCCACGCAGAGGCGTACGAGGCCCAGCGCCGCCTGCGCCAGCGGGGCCGCGCCCAGGCCATGCACGACCCGCTCACCGGCCTGCCGAACCGCACCCTGCTGATGGACCGCCTGGGGACATCGCTCGCTCGCCGGCGCCCGCCCGGGCAGGGCGTCGTCCTGATGTTCATCGACCTCGACAACTTCAAGCGGGTCAACGACAGCCTCGGCCACAGCGCCGGGGACGATGTTCTGATGGCGCTCGCGGACCGCCTGCGGTCGAGCGTTCGCGCCGGGGACTCGGTGGCGCACTTCGGCGCCGACGAGTTCGCGATCCTGCTCGAGGCCAAGGATGTCGAGGAAGCCAGGGGCGCCGCGCGCCGGATCCTCGGCGAGATGGCCCGGCCCTTCCCGATCCAGAGCCGCGAGGTGCGATTCACCGCCAGCGCCGGCATCGCCCTGGAGTACTCGGGCGAGGTCCAGCCGGAGGAGGTCATGCGGCGGGCCTTCAATGCCCTCCACGCCGCCAAGGATCGCGGCCCCGGCCAGGTCGAGGTCTTCGACGAGTCGATGCAGGCGCGCGCCATCGACCGCCTCGACCTCGAGCACGACCTGCGCCGCGCGGTCGAGAACGAGAACCTCGACGTCCACTTCCAGCCGCTGATGGACCTCGAAAGGATGTCGGTACACGGCTTCGAGGCACTGGTGCGCTGGAACCATCCCGAGCGCGGCCTGGTGGCGGCGGTCCGTTTCGTGCCTCTCGCCGAGCAGGCAGGCCTGCAGCCACTGATCGACCGCCTCGTGCTGCAGAAGACCTGCAAGCGCTTCCGGGAGCTCAACTCCGGGATCTTCGCCGCCAATCCGGCGCGCGCCCACGTCAACCTCTCGCCGCTGACCATTCGCGAGCCCGATTTCGTCGCCAACCTGGCCCGCGACATCGAGGACAGCGGCCTCGATCCCGACCAGCTCGTCCTCGAGATCACCGAGAGCGTGATCATGCACGACGTCGAGCAGGCCGCCAGCCGCCTGCGCGCCATCAAGTCCCTGGGCGTTCGGCTCGCGCTCGATGACTTCGGCACCGGCTACTCGTCGCTCAGCTACCTGCGCAGCTTCCCGGTCGACGTCGTCAAGATCGACAAGCTCTTCGTCGACGAGATCGAGAGCGATCGCGGCGCCGCCGCCCTAGTCCAAGCCATCCTCCGCCTCGGCCTCGGCCTCACCTTCGACGTCGTCGCCGAGGGCATCGAGACCCAGCAGCAGATGCAGAGCCTCCTCGACCTCGGGTGCCGCTACGGTCAGGGCTATTACCTGGCCCGGCCGCTGTCTCCGCCGCAGCTCGCCGAGTTCCTCGCCGGTCTCGGGGCGGCTCCGTGATACCCTGAGTCGAGACACCTTCTCAGGGTGCTCGGGGCTGGAGTCGCGGATGCTGCGCTTGGTCGTCAACGACAGCATGGTCGAGACCGCAGGTCATCCCGGTCTGCCCGCACTCGATTTCCTGCGCGACGAGCTCGGCCTGTCTGGCGTCAAGCATGCCTGCCGTGAGGGAGACTGCGGCTCGTGCGTCATTCTGCTCGGCCAACCGGACCGCGGCACCGTCCGCTACCGGGCCGTCACCTCCTGCCTGCTGCCGCTGGGCGGGGTTCGCGGCCACCACGTGGTGACCGTCGAGGGCCTGGCGGTCGACGGTCTCAACCCCTTCCAGCGGGCGCTGGTCGAGCACGGGGGCTCGCAGTGCGGCTTCTGCACGCCCGGCTTCGTTGTGTCCTTCGCGGGCCTCCTTCTCGAGGCCGGTTCCTGGGAGCTCGCGGCCGCGGTCGAGGCGGTGGCCGGTAACATCTGCCGATGCACCGGCTACCAGTCGGTGGTGCGAAGCATGGAGTCGGCCCTCGAACGCCTGCGAGCCGCGGTCGATCCCGCCGAGCCGCGGGTGCCGGCCCTGATTCGCGAGGGCTGGCTGCCGGGCCACTTCGCCGGCGTGCCCGCCATGCTCGACGAGCTCGCGGCCGCAGCGGCCGCCGAGCCATCCTCGGCTGCGCCGATCGTCATTGCCGGCGGCACCGATCTCTTCGTCCAGCGCTTTGACGAGCTCGACCAGCTCGATGTCGAGGTCCTCGTCCCGCCTCTCGATCCACCGCCGATCCGCCACGACAACGGACACATCGTCCTCGCCGGCAGCGCCACCGCCGAGGACCTCAAGCGCTCGGTCCTGCTGCACGAGCACGTCGGGGACGTCGATCGCGCCATGCGCCTGATGGGCTCGCTGCCGATCCGGCACCGAGCGACCATCGCCGGCAACATCGTCAACGCCTCACCCATCGGCGACATGACCATCGTCCTGCTCGCCCTCGGCGCCGAGATCGAGCTGCACGACGGCGGACGACAGCGGAGGCTCCCGCTCGATCGGTTCTTCCTCGGCTACAAGACGCTCGACCTCCGGCCGGGGGAACGGGTCGCATCGCTCCGCTTTCCGACCCCGGGCAGCGGCCACGCCTTCAACTTCGAGAAGGTCAGCAAGCGCACCCACCTCGACATCGCCACTGTCAACACCGCGCTCGCGGTGACTGTCGCGGACGGCCGCATCGCCGAAGCCCGGCTCGCCGCCGGCGGTGTCGCCCCGGTTCCCATGGTCCTCGAGCGCGCCTCCGCCGCGATGATCGGGCGGCCCACTGATGCCGCCACGGCTTCCGCGGCAGCCGCCGCGGCCCGCGCCGAGGTCTCGCCGATCAGCGACGTGCGGGGCTCCGCCGGCTACAAGAGGCTGCTGCTCGGACAGCTGGTCCTCGCCCACTTCCAGCGGCTGTTCGGGCTCGGCGGCGAGCTGGTCGCGGAGACCGCCTCATGAGCAACCGCGAGATCGGTCCCCACACGCGGGGAGAGTCGGTCTTCGTCGGCGACCTGCCCGACCCGCCGGGTTGCCTGCACGCCGCGGTGCTGGCATCTTCGATCCCCCACGGCAGCGTCCTCCGCCTTGACACGACCCCGGCGACCATCGCCGACGGGGTGGTCAGCGTCCTGACCGCGGCCGACATCCCCGGCCACAACCAGATCGGCGGCATCGTCCAGGATGAACCGCTGCTCGCCGAGGGAGAGGTCCACTTCGTCGGTCAACCGATCGCCGTCGTGGTCGCGGAGACGGCCCGCCAGGCGCGGCGCGGAGCGGCCGCGATCGCGGTCGAGTTCGAGGAGCGGGCGGCGGTCTTCGATCCCCGCGAGGCCGCGGCCGCCGGCTCCCTGATCGTTCCCTCGCGGACCCTGTCGCTGGGCGACGTAGACGCCGCGTGGGCCGACTGCGAGGTCGTGGTCCGGGGACGGGCCGACAGCGGGGGCCAGGAGCACCTCTACCTCGAGCCGCAGGCAGCGCTGGCGATCCCGGGCGAAGCCGGACGCCTGAAGATCGTCTCCTCCACTCAGGCGCCGACCGCGGTGCAGCGGATCACGGCACGGATTCTCGGCGTCCCGATGAACTCGATCGAGGTCGACGTGGCGCGCCTCGGCGGCGCCTTCGGCGGCAAGGAAGACCAGGCCACGCCGTGGGCCGCAATCGCTGCGCTCGCCGCCTCGGCGCTCGCCCGGCCGGTGCGCGTCGAGCTCACGCGGCACGAGGACATGAGGATGACGGGCAAGCGCCACCCCTACTCCTCCGACTTCACGATCGGCCTCGCCCGCGACGGCGCCATCCTCGCCTACGAGGCGACCTTCTACCAGAACGCAGGCGCCGCCGCCGACCTGTCGCCAGCCATCCTCGAGCGCAGCCTCTTCCACGCAACCGGCAGCTACTTCGTGCCCAACGTCCGGGTCACCGCCTTCAGCTGCCGCACCAATCTCGTGCCGTTCACCGCGTTCCGTGGCTTCGGTGCCCCCCAGGCCATGTTCGTCATGGAATCGGCGATCAGCGCGGCGGCCGATTCCCTCGGCACAGACCGACGCGAGGTGCAGCGCCGCAACCTGCTGGCCGCGGGCGACGTCTTCCCCTACGGTATGCAGGCGCAGCAGAGCCACGCGCAACGCGCTTTCGACGAGCTCGTGGAGCGCTTCGACGTCCCCGCGATCGAAACAGCTGTCGCGGACCACAACCGCAACAACCGCCTCACCAAGCGTGGGACCGCGGTGATGCCGGTGTGCTTCGGAATCTCGTTCACCAGCACCTTTTTGAACCAGGCGGCAGCGCTGGTTCACGTCTACACCGACGGCAGCGTCAGCATCTCCACCGGAGCGGTCGAGATGGGACAGGGGGTCAACGCCAAGATCCTGAGGGTCGCCGCCCGCACCCTCGGCATCCCAGGCGGCCGCATCCGCGTCGAGACCACCAACACCCTACGGGTGGCCAACACCTCGCCGACCGCCGCCAGCTCCGGTGCCGATATGAACGGTGCCGCCACCGAGATCGCCTGTCGGATGATCCTCGACCGGCTGCGTCCAGTCGCCGCCGAGAAGCTGGAGACCGTACCCGGTCGCGTGACGATCGTCGACGGCCGCGTGCTCGACGATGGAGAGACCACCGACCTCGACTGGGGGCAGCTGGTGTGGGAGGCCTACACGCGCCGCATCAGCCTCTCCGCCCAGGCCCACTACGCGACACCCCGCATCCACTACGACCGCGACTCGGAGAAGGGCGAGCCTTTTGCCTACCACGTTTTCGGCAGCGCCTTCGTCGAGGTCACGGTCGACTGCCTGCGCGGCACCTACACCGTCGATCGCGCCAGCGTTGTCCACGACGGGGGCCGAAGCCTCGAGCCGGTGGTGGACCTGGGACAGCTCGAGGGCGGGCTGGTGCAGGGCATCGGGTGGGTGACCATGGAAGAGCTGCTGTTCGCCGACGGGCGCAACCTCACCGACACATTCAGCACCTACAAGATCCCCGACATCCTCGCGGTTCCCGAGATCCGGGCCCACTTCCTGGAGGATGCCGACAACCCGAACGCGGTCATGAGGTCGAAGGCGATCGGCGAGCCGCCGCTGATGTACGGGATCGGTGCCTACTTCGCCCTGCTCGACGCCGTACGCGCGTTCCGGCCCGACCGCGAACCGTTCTTCCACGCACCGATGACTCCCGAGCGGGTCCTGATGTTCCTGCATGGCGATCGGTTGGAAACGGAGACCGCAATGGAGCCGCTCGGCGCCTTCACAGCGAAGGAGTAGATGGGCGCCAGCTGATCGTGCCTCTGACATTTCCGCGGCTCACGGCCGCAGCCGCGGGCCGGGGAAAATGGGGAGTCAGGTCGGCTACAATCCCCTCATGCCGCCTCTCTCGCACGTTCACACCGATCCCTGGAGCTTCGCCCTGCGGGCGGTCAGGGCAGGTCGGCGGGCGGTGCTGGTCTACGTCGTCGATCACGCGGGGTCGGTTCCCGGCGTCACCGGCGCCCTCGCCGTGGTGTCGGACGATGCCTCCGCCGGCACCATCGGCGGCGGCGTCGCCGAGCGGGAGCTCGTGGAACAGGCGCGCGCCCACGAGCACGGAACCGCGCTCGTGCACTTCCGCCACACGCCGTCGGACGGCGGAACCCTGTGCTCCGGTGAACAGGTCTTCGCGCTCGTTTCCCTGACGCGAGACCAGGAAGAACCGCTCGAACAAGTGGTCGCGACCCTCGGGAAGCACCGTGCCGGAACGTTGCATTTGAACGCGGACGGGCTGCAGTTCGATTCTGGAGAGGCCCGCCCGCATCGGTTCACCGAGGGCGGGATGGGGTGGGCCTACGAGGGCCCGGTAGGGCTGCTGGACACCTTCACGATCGTCGGCGGCGGCCATGTGGCGCTGGCCCTGTCGCGAGTGATGGCGACCCTCCCCTTCCGGGTGGTCGTGCTCGACGACCGTCCCGGACTGCCGACCATGCAGGCCAACACCCACGCCCACGAACTGAAGGTGGTGGATTACGACGAGATCGCCGGCCACGTGCCCGACGGCGGCCGCTCGTGGGTCGTGATCATGACCTACGGCCACGATCACGACCGCAGGGTGCTGGAGCGGCTGCTCGGCCGCCGCTACGCCTACCTCGGAGTACTCGGGTCGAAGGCCAAGATCCGCACCATGTTCGCAGTGATGCGGGAGGATGGAGTCGACCCCGACACCCTCGCGGATGTGCACGCACCGGTCGGCCTCGCCATCGGCAGCCACACCCCCGAGGAGATCGCGGTCAGCATCGCGGGTGAGATCATCGCTCTCCGCAACGGCCTGGAGCCGCCGTGCCCGCCGTCCGTTTCGTCCTGAACGGCCGCTTGACCGCCGTCGACTACGACGACGGGATGCGGCTGCTGGACGTGCTACGCGAGGTGTGCGGTGACACCACCCCCAAGGACGGCTGCTCGCCGGAGGGCGTCTGCGGCTGCTGTACGGTCCTCCTCGACGGCCGGCCAACGCTCGCCTGCCGGCTCGACCCGCAGCAGATCGCAGGCCGCGAAGTCGTCACCCTCGAGGGCCTGCCCGAGCGCCAGCGCCAGCTGCTGGCCGACGCCTTCGTACGCGAAGGGGCGGTACAGTGCGGCTTCTGCACGCCGGGCATCGCGGTGCGCGCCGCCCACCTGCTCGAGCACGGCCTCGCCGGCAACCGTCGGCGGGTGGAGCGTGCGCTCGCCGGGCACCTCTGCCGCTGCACCGGCTACCACCGCATCGTCGACGCGATTCAGACCGCCGGCGAGGCGTGGGGCGAAGGAAGCGAGGTCGGCGACGGCCCGCCGCGGCGACCGCACTTCTTCGGCGAGGCGCGCGGCCTGCGCAGGGCCTCCGGGGAGGCGGCGGGCAATGGCGTCGGCAGCTCCTCGCGGCGCTACCACGGGCATCAGCAGGTTCTTGGCGCCAAGGACTTCGTGGCCGACCTCGCAGTCGACGGCATGTTGCACGCGGCGCTGGTGCTCTCCGAGCACCCGCGAGCCGGGGTCTTGCGGATCGACCCCGCGCCGGCGCTGGCCATGCCCGGCGTCGAGCACGTGATCGGGGCCGAGGACATCCCGGGCCGGCCCCGGCACGGCCTGATCGTCCAGGACTGGCCGCTGCTGGTGGCCGCCGGTGGGACCACCCGCTACACCGGCGACGTGCTGGCGGTGGTGGTGGCCGACAGCCGGCATCGTGCCCGCATCGCGGCGAAGGCGGTTGCGGTCGAGTATGACGTCCTCGAACCGGTGACCTCACCCGAGGGTGCCCTCGCACCGGACGCGCCTGCGATCCACGACGGCGGCAACCTGCTCGAGGCGTGCGCGTTCTCCCGCGGCGACGCGGACGCCGCCCTCGCCACGTCGGCCCACACGGTCGAAGAGACCTTCACCACCCAGCGCATCGAGCACGCCTTCCTCGAGCCGGAGGCCTGCCTCGCCGTCCCGGGCGAGGGGCGCCTGCGGGTCTTCTCCCAGGGGCAGGGCGTCCACGACGACCGGCGCCAGATCGCGTCCATCCTCGGCATCGACGCGGCCTCGGTCGAGGTGGAGCTGGTCTCCAACGGCGGCGCCTTCGGCGGCAAGGAGGATCTCTCGGTGCAGGGCCACACCGCGCTCGCCGCGTGGTTGCTGCAGCGGCCGGTCAAGACCGTGCTGACTCGCGAGCAGTCGATCCGCATCCACCCCAAGCGCCACCCGCTGACCCTCCACTACCACGCCGGGTGCGACGCCGGGGGCCGGCTGACGGCGGTGAGGGCCCGCATCGTCGGCGACACCGGCGCCTACGCATCGGTGGGCGCCAAGGTCCTCGAGCGCGCGGCGGGCCACGCCTGCGGCCCGTACCGGGTGCCCAATGTGGACGTGGAGGCGCGCACCGTTCACACCAACAACCCGCCGTGCGGCGCCATGCGCGGCTTCGGCGCCAACCAGGCCGCGTTCGCCATCGAGGGCGTCCTCGACCGGCTCGCCGAGATGGTGGGAATCGACGGCTGGGACATCCGCGATCGCAACATCCTCGAGCCCGGCGACCGCTTCGCCACTGGCCAGCGGATGCCGGCCAGCTGCGGCATCCGCCAGACCCTCGAGGCGGTGCGCGACGTCTACACGTCGGCGCCGACCGCCGGCATCGCCTGCGGCATCAAGAACACCGGCATCGGCAACGGCATGGAGGACATCGGCCGCGTCGCCGTCGAGGTGCGGGACGACGGCCGGCTCGAGATCACCACCGGCTACACCGAGATGGGCCAGGGCCTGCACACCATTCTGCGACAGGTGGTATGCCAGGAGACCGGCCTCGACCCCGGCCTGATGGAGGTGCGGACGGTCAGCCGCCCGGACGTGGAGTGCGGCATGACCACCGCCTCGCGCGCCACCGCGCTGTCCACCGCCGCCGGCCAGATCGCGGCGCGGCAGCTCGCAGGAGCGCTGCGTGGGGCGGCCCTCGCCGACCTCGCCGGCCGCCGCTTCAGCGGCGAGTACGTGTGCGACTTCACCACCGCACCCGGTGCCGGCGGCAACGAGCCGGTGACGCACATGGCCTTCGGCTTTGCCACGCAGGTCGTGATCCTCGACGACGAGGGCCGGCTGGAGAGGGTGGTCGCCGCCCACGACGTCGGCCGCGCCGTCAACCCCCAGCTGTGCGCCGGCCAGATCGAGGGCGCCGTCCACATGGGGCTCGGCTACGCGCTGTCCGAGGATTTTCCGTGCGCAGGCGGACATCCGGTCCACACCGGCCTCCGCGACCTCGGCATCCTGCGCGCCGCCCACACCCCCGAGATCGAGGTCATCCTGATCGAGGTGCCCGACGAGTTCGGCGGCTACGGCGCCAAGGGGGTCGGCGAGATCGGCCTGGTGCCGACGGCCGGCGCGGTGGCGGCGGCGCTGCACGCCCACGACGGCCGCTGGCGCAACACGCTACCGATGACCGACGCGACGGCCGCGCGGCCGTCGCTGCCGAAGCCGCGCACCTGATCAGCCCGACCAGGCGCTCATGTTCCCCGACGTCACCGTCACCGGATCGGCCGACGAGATCACCAGGGGATCACCCTGCTCGGGAAAGCAGCCGGGGCACGACAGGCCGTCCCCGAACGCGACACCGCTGTCGTAGCGGCCGTCGGCGAGAGTGACGGTCTCTGTCACGTAGCC
>CAZSTH010000027.1:39962-40107 GCA_964609835.1 uncultured Thermoanaerobaculia bacterium | reverse complement strand
TGCTGCATCCCGCGGGCTGAGGCCTGGCGTGATCCGGGGACGCGATCCGCGACCGCGACCGGGGCCGCGACCGTGATCCGCGACCGGGGCCGCGACCGTGATCCGCGACCGCAGTCCGCCACCGCTGACCGTCACCGTCACCGCT
>CAZSTH010000027.1:0-39862 GCA_964609835.1 uncultured Thermoanaerobaculia bacterium | reverse complement strand
GACCGCCACCGTCACCGCCACCGGGGACCGTCACCGCCACCGCCACCGGGGACCGTGATCCGCGATCAGCGACCGCGACCGCGTCCGCGATCCGCGACCGCTGACCGCCACCGTCACCGCCACCGGGGACCGTCACCGCCACCGCCACCGGGGACCGCCACCGCCACCGGGGACCGTCACCGTCACCGCCACCGTTGACCGTCACCGCCACCGCCACGGCCGACCGTCACCGCGGACCGCCACCGCCACCGCACCGGGATCGGAGCGGGTAAGATAGCCTGTGGTGAACACAGCCAAAGGCCTCATTCGCAGCCTGCGTCCGGTGCAGTGGCTGAAGAACGGCTTCGTGCTCGCACCCATCATTTTCTCGGGCCGGATCGACGATCCCGAGGCCTGGGTTTGGGGCGTGCTGGCGGTGGTGTCGTTCTGCGCGGCATCGTCGGCGACCTACCTCGTCAACGACGTGGTCGACCGGGCTGCCGATCGCGCCCATCCCGAAAAGTGCCGGCGTCCGATCGCGGCCGGTGAAGTTTCGCCCGGGTTCGCGCTCGCTGCAGCGCTGGCGCTGGTCTCGGTGTCGCTGCTGGTCGCGGTGTGGATCGGCGGTTGGTTCCCGTTGACCGTGATCGCGTATGTGGTGCTGGTGGTGCTGTACTCGGTGGCCCTCAAACAGCTGGTGTTCCTCGATGTGCTGGTGCTGGCGGCCGGCTTCGTGCTGCGGGTCCTGGGCGGCGTCATCGCCATCGACGTGCCGCTGTCGCGGTGGATCCTGCTGGTCGCCTATCTGCTGGCACTGTATCTCGCGCTCGGCAAGCGGCGGGCCGAGCTGGCGATGCTCGGCGAGGCCGCCGGCAGCCACCGCGTGGTCCTCGGCCACTACACCCTGCCCATGGTCGACCACGCCATCAGCGTCGTGCTGGGTGCCACCCTGCTGGCCTACGCGCTCTACACCATGGCCCCCGATACGGTCGCCAAGGTCGGCTCGGAGGGTCTGTTGGCGACGGTGCCGATCGTCCTCTACGGACTCCTGCGCTACCTCTACCTGCTCCACCGGCACGAGCTCGGTGGCAGCCCGACCCGAGTCCTGATCACCGACCGTCCGCTGCTACTGTGCGTGGTGCTGTGGGCGATCGTCGCGGCGGTGGTCATCGGCACGGGGTGACGCCCGTCCTGCCCGCCCAATGCCGGATTCGGTCGACCTCCGGATCGAGGTTGGACTCAGCCCTTCTGGACACCGCAAGATCGGTCCTGAGGTCCGATGTCGATCATCCGCTTCACATCAGCCCAGCCGCCGGGCGATCCTGGCGGCGGCGGCGCGCGCCTGCTTGATGCAGTCGTTGACCGAGACGCCCCGGTAGGACGAGCCGGCGAGCTCGAGGCCGGCGGCGCGCGCGGCCTGCTCGGCGGCGTCGACGCGGTCGAGGTGGCCGACGGTGTACTGGGTGATCCCGCGCGGCCAACGCACGATCCAATGGCGGTCGGGCTCGGGATCGCCGCCGAGAACCCGTGCGAGCGCCCTCCGAACCTCCTGTACCAACTCGTCGTCATTCAGCTCCGCCATCTCGGGAGCGCGTGCCCCACCCACCATCACCCGCAGCAGCAATGTGTCGCGGGGGGCCTGAGCGGGAAAGATGTCGTGGCAGTAAAGCGTGCCGAGGATCGAGGCCTCGCCGCGCGGCACCAGGAAACCGAAGCCGTGCGGGCGCTTGTCGAACGCTCCGCGGTCGGTGTAGGCGAGCATGACGACGGCGATCGGGGCGGTCTCGATCTGCGACAGGGGCGCGACCGCGTCCGGCGCGAGGTGTCCGACCAGCTCGGCTGAACGGTGGGCGGACAGCGCGAGCAGCACTTCCTCGGCCTCCATCTCGAGGCTGCCGGCCGCGAGGCGGAAGCCGGTGCCGTCTCGTTCGATCCGTTCCACCCGATGCCCGAGGACGATCCGGTGGCCGCAGCGGGAGGCCAGGGCCTGCGGGAGCTGCACCATGCCGCCGTCGAAGGTGGAAAGGGTGCCCCCCGGTCCTGCGGGCCCGCCGCTGCGGGTGCCGGCGCGGCGGGCCGCCCGCTTCTTCGCCATCAACGCCCGCGTCAGCGAGCCGTGCTCCCTTTCCATCGCCGCCATGCGGGGGAAGGTGGCGGCGAGTGAGAGAGCGCGCGAATCACCGGCGAAGACGCCGGTGACCATGGCATCCACCAGCACCTCCGCCGCCCGGGGTCCGATGCGGCGTGCGGCGAAGTCGAAGACGGACTCGTCGTGCGGCGGCCGGGCGCGCGCGAAGGGCTCGGCCAATAGCCGCAGGCGTGGGCCGAGGGGCAGCACGCTCGAGAGCATGAAGCGGACCGGATTGGTCTCGACCCGGCGCAGCCGGCCGCCCCTGAGGATGAAGCGGTCGGCGGCCGCGTGATTGGCCTGAACCAGCGGCAGCCGAACGAGCTCGGCGAGCTCGAGGGTGTCGGGCGCGTTGTCGAGAAAGCCCTGCGGCCCCCACTCCAGGGTGTAGCCCCCGTCCTCCTCGGTGTGGATCTTGCCGCCGGGGCGGTCGGCCGCCTCGACGACCACGGTGTCGGCGAGGCCGTGGTCGTGTTCGAGCCAGGCGGCGGCGGCGAGGCCGGTGATGCCGCCGCCGACGATCGCGACACGCGTCTGCATGGGGTCCCGTCCCACTATCTGGACGTGTAGTCCGTCAGCAGCGTCGCCGCAGCGGTGACGCCGGTGACGATGGCGGCCTCGTCGGGCCGGAAGGTGGGCGTGTGGACGTAATCGGTCCAACCCTTTTCGAAGTCGGCGACGCCGAGGAAGAAGAACACGCCCGGCACCTGCTGCTGAAAGTAAGCGAAGTCTTCGGCCGCCATGATCGGCGGCGACTCGAGCACGTGCTCCGGCCCGAGCGCTCGGCGCAGCGATTCGAAGGCGAAGGCGGTCAGCTCGGAGTCGTTCTCCACCGGCGGCGCGATCCGCTCGTACTCGAGCTCGTAGGTGGCACGGTGGGCGTCGCACACGCCCCCGACGATCCGCTCGAGCTGGCCGGGGATCGTCGACCAAGTCTCGGTGTCGAGCGAACGCACGGTTCCGGTGAGGACGGCCTCGTCGGCGATGATGTTCCAGCGCGAGCCGGCTTTGAATGTCCCGACCGACACCACCAGCGACCGGCGGGCGTCAACCTCTCGCGACGGCAGCGACTGCAGGGCCGACACCACCTGCGAGGCGACGTAGACGGCGTCGACGCCGTCGTGGGGCGACGAGCCGTGGGTCATCCGGCCCCGGATAGTGAGCGTGAAGCGGTCACCCGCCGCCATTAGGCCGCCCGGCCGCAGGGCCACGAAGCCGGCCTCGGCGAACGGCATGACGTGGAGGCCGAAGATCGCCTGCACGTCCGGTTCGGACAGCGCGCCCTCGGCAACCATCATCGAGGCGCCGCCGTCTTCGCCCGGAGGCGGACCCTCCTCAGCGGGTTGGAAGATGAACACGATGGTCCCGTGGACCCGGTCTTTCAACCTCATCAGCACCTCGGCGGCGCCGAGGCCGACCGTGGTGTGGACGTCGTGGCCGCAGGCGTGCATCACGCCGGGGTTGACGGAGCGGTATGGGACATCCACTGCTTCCTCGATCGGCAGCGCGTCGATGTCGGAGCGCCAGGCGACGATGGGACCGGGATGCGCCCCTTCGAGCACGGCGATCACGCCGTGGTGGGCGACCCCCGTGCGAACCTCGTATCCCATCGTTTGCAGCCGGCGCGCGATCTCGGCGCTCGTCTTCTGCTCGCGGTTCGACAGCTCGGGGTGCTGGTGGAACCAACGCCGCGCCTCGATCAGCTCGGGTTCCAGCTCGGCCGCGACCTGCGTGATCTCGGTCATCAGTGACTCCCCGGCGGCGAAAGGCGCCACCGCCACGCTGAGCAACAGCAGGATCCACCGACTGTATTGCAGTGTTCGGTTCGTGGTGTCTCGCATGGCTGGAGAGTAGCAGACCGAACCCGCGGTCGGTACGAGCATGCTGCTGCGGGCGAAGCGACCGCATCCGCGACGCGGCTTCGGGTCGGTCAACTCTCGGATCCGCTTGCCTGCTGGAGGCCGTCTCCGATCAGTGCGAGCCCGGCCACGAGCAGCGTGATGGCCAGGCCCGGAAAGAGGGAGAGCCACCAGCCGTCGATCATCACCCGCTGTCCTTCGGCCACCATCGCGCCCCAGCTCGGGACGCCAGCAGGTAACCCCAGCCCGAGGAATGACAGGGTCGCCTCGGCGAGCACCAGGTCGCCCATCCGCAGAGCCGAGTCCTGAGCGACCGGCGACCGCAGGTTCGGCAGGTAGTGCAGGGTCCAGATCCGGAGCTCCCGGGTCCCCGCGACCCGCGCCGCGTCGATGAAGCCGCGGGACCTCAGGCTCAGGACCTGGCCGCGCACCAGTCTCGCCAGGCCCATCCATGAGGTCGCGCCGAGGATCGCCACCAGCACCGCCGGACCCGGCGTGAACAGGGCCGAGGCGAGGATCAAAAGGAGCAGCAGCGGAAACGCCAGCAGGCTGTCCACCAGGCGCATGAGGACCGCGTCGGCGATGCGGCCGCCGGTGGCCGCCGCCAGCCCCACCGCGAGGCCGATCGCGAGCGACAGCACGAGACCGAGGCCGGCGATCGCGATCGACATCCTCCCGCCGCGCAGCAGCCGGGGCAGCAGGTC
The DNA here is from genome assembly GCA_964609835.1 of uncultured Thermoanaerobaculia bacterium. Lineage (GTDB taxonomy): Bacteria > Acidobacteriota > Thermoanaerobaculia > Thermoanaerobaculales > Sulfomarinibacteraceae > Sulfomarinibacter. Next base: position 35,192 of record CAZSTH010000027.1, on the reverse strand, counting down.
GCGGCCGAAGCGGTCGCTGCCCAGCCACAGGCGCACCCGGCGCTGGCTCACCACCGAACGGGCGGCGATGAAGGTGTCGCGTCGGGCCCCCGAAACCTCGAGGCCGTCGTGCGTGCGGACGACGCCCGGTGCCATGATGGTGCGTCCGTCGGCCAGCTCGAGGACGGTGACGGCGGTGCCGGGTGGGAGCAGCGCGGCATGGAGCGGATCGCCGTCACCGGTGGAGGGAAGGAGCAGGGGACCGGCCAGGCACGAGCCGGCCAGCACCGCCACCAGCCCGGCTCCCCACGACAGCGGTTTCGACGTCCTCACGAGGACGCCCGCGATCGCGGGTCGATCGCCACGTACAGCAGGTCGGCGACCAGGTTGCCGGCGATCACGGCCGCGGTCGCCAGTAGCGTGCCGCCGAGCAGCAGCGGGATATCCCTGGCGCGGGCCGCGTTGTACAGCACCTGGCCCATGCCGGGCCAGGAAAAGACGGTTTCGACGACCACCGAGCCCGACACCAAAACCGGCAGCGACAGGCCGATCAGGGTGGCAACCGGTATGAGTGCCGGCCGCAGGGCGTGCACGAGCAGAATGCGGTGCTCGGGGACACCCCGGGCGCGCGCGGCGAGAATGAAGCGCGACTGTCGGATGTCGAGCAGGGTCGCCCGCAGATACCTCGCGGTGCCCGCCGCGCCGACCAGTCCGAGGCAGAGGGCCGGCAGCACGAGGTGGTGGACGAGGTCGAGGAGTCCGGCCGTGCCGCCCGGGGGGCTGACCGAGCGCATGTGGGAAGCGGGAAACCAGCCGAGAGAGAGGCCGAAAACCAGGATCAGGAGGCCCGCGAGCCAGAACGACGGCATGCCGTAAACGCCGAGGCTGAGGAAGCCGACGACGCGGTCCGCCCAGCCGTGAGGCTTGCGAACCGCGGTCAGCGCGAGCGCCAGTCCGAGCAGCAGGGTCAGCCCCAGCGCGGTGCCCGCCAGCAGCAGCGTCGGAGGCAGTGATCGCGCGAGGACCCGGCTGACGGGCTCCCTGTACATGAACGAGGTGCCGAGATCTCCGGCGAGGGTCGACCGCAGCCAGACCAGGTATTGTTCCACGAGAGGACGGTCGAGGCCGTAGCGGTCCCGGAGCGCCTGCCGTTCGTCCGCGGAGAGGCGGGGGTTGTCGATGGTGTCGGCGTAGGAGCCCGGCGCCGCGTGGACCACGATGAAGGTGGCGGTCAGCACGAGCCAGGCGACGGGCATCAGCGCCAGCAGCCTGCGGAGGACCATCCGAATCATGACCGCATTCCGGGAGAACTCGAGATCACGGGGCGATTATAGGCCGCCGTTCGGCCTCCAAGAGGCGTCAGTATCGAGAAGCTCCATCCGGGCGGGCGGCATTCCGAATTCCGACCTTTGAATTCCGAACGCCGGCCCGCTGATCCCACAGGGTGTCGGCTGCAGACGGCGAATCGCTGCGTCCCGCCGTGCGTGTCGGACATCGTGCTCCTTGACGCCGCGCCACTACGACGACGTCGCCCGATTCACGCCAAACCCAGCGGACACCTGTGCTTCGCCGCCCTCGCTTCGAAACCCTGTGAGATCTGCGGGTTAGTTGTCCTCGACGTCCCACTCCTCGATGTTGAAGAAGATCGAGGCGTCGTTGACGTCGGCATTGAGAATCCTCGCACTGATGCCCACGAGGCGGGCGTTCTCGACCAGGAAGGCGTAGGGCTGGTCGGCGACAATCAACTCCTGCGCCCGGTCAAGGAGGGGCTTCTGGGCAGCGAAGTCGGATGCCGCGTCGATCTCCGCCAGCAGCCGGTCGAGCTCGGGATTGGCGTAGCCACCGTAGTTGAAGGTGGCGGCCCCGGACGGGGCGCTGTGCCAGACCCCGGCGAGATCGATCTGCGTCGGTTCGATCCACCGGTTGACGAACGCGTCGAAGTCGCCGCTGTCGAGGGCGGCCTGCACCGACCCCCACTCGGTGAACCGTGGCGTCACCCGGATGCCGAGACGCTCGAGGTCGCGCTCGATCATCAGCGCCACGTCCTGGCGGGTCTCACTCTCGGCGGGCGCCAGCAGCTCGAAGGCCAGCCGCCGGCCCGCGCGGTCGAGAACCCCGTCCCCGTCACTGTCGGACCACCCGGAGGCGGCGAGGATCGCGGCCGCGGCCTCGGGGTCGTAGCGCGGCGGGTCGAGGTCGCGGTTGAAAGCCCACATGGTGGAGAGGATCGGGCCCGATGAAGGCCGCGCGTACCCTTCGTAGACCACGTCAATCAGGGTCTCGCGATCGATCGCGTGGGCAAGGGCGAGGCGCAGGTCGCGGTCGGCCAACAGCGGCCGCCGTACGTTCCAGCACACGTGGGTGTAGGAGCGGTCCGAAAAGACCGTCAGCGCGAGCCCCGGATCGGCCTGGACCCGCGGAACCTCGGTTGGTGCGATGCCGTTCACGAGGTCGATCCCGCCGGCCAGGAACTGAGTCAACAGGGTGTTTTTCGCGGGGACCACCCGGAACACCAGCCGATCGATGCGCGGCAGTTCGGGCTTGAAGTACATCGGGTTGCGGACGAGGACGATCTCCTGCTGCCGCGCGTGCCGGGCCAGGCTGTAGGGGCCGGCGGCGAGCACCAGGGGCTGCCAATCGGTGGTCTCCCACTCCACCAGGGGGATCGCGCTCCATGCGTGGGCGGGCACGATCGGCCCGTCGTTGACATCCATGAGCTGGTAGGGGTAGCTGTGAGTGAAGCGGTAGCGGACGGTCGTCTGGTCGACGGCCTCCACCCCCTCGATGGCGTCCGTGATGTCTCCCCAGGCCCAGCCGAGCTGGTCCGAGGTCTGCACCTGCCAGCTGAATACGAGGTCCGCGGACGTGACCGGCACCCCGTCGCTCCAGCGCGCATCGCTCCGGAGATGAAAGGTGAGCTCGAGGCCGTCGTCGGACCACTCCCACCGCTCGGCGAGGGCCGGGGCGAAGGTCGGCGGATGGCGCTGGTAGTCGACCTGTTCGACTGCCAGCGACGGGTAGACCAGGCTCAGGATCTCTGCGCTGGTGGCGTCCTCGGCCAGGAACGGGTTCCAGCTCTGGAGGTCGGTCTGAAGACCGATGACGACGGTGTCGGCGGGCAGGTGCGAGTCCGAACCACCGGGCGAGCAGGCTGCCGACAGCACCGCGGCGAGCACGACGAACGACCCTCGAAGATGCATGGCGTCATGGTATCAGGGGGCGAGATCGAGTTCTCGGTTCCCGATTTCCGCCCGTCCTCACGCGGGCCGGCTCGATCGCCCTTCACGAAACGAGCTCCATCGAGAAATCAAACTCCAAGACCGAGAGTCAATGCCGGAAATGCCTTCGCCCCGTCAGCACCAATGCGACCCCGAGGCGGTCGCACGCCGCGATGACCTCGCCGTCCCGGATCGAGCCGCCGGGCTGAACGACCGTGCGAACACCCGCAGCGTGGAGCACCTCGACGCCGTCCGGGAAAGGGAAGAAGGCGTCGGAGGCGGCGACGCTACCGGCCAAATCGTGTCCGAGCTCGGTGGCCTTGGCGACCGCGAAGCGAGCCGCGTCGACGCGGCTCATCTGACCGGCCCCGATGCCGAGGATGCGGTCGCACGTGCCGATGACGATGGCGTTGGAGGCCACGTGCTTGACAACTCGCCAGGCGAGCTCGAGCGCCCGCGACTCCTCCCCGGACGGGGCCCGCCGGCCCGCGACCTTGCGGTCCTCGCCGTGCCAGCCGCTGTCGTGCTCCTGGACGAGGAAGCCTCCGTCCACGTCGCGCAGGACGAAGCCCCGCTGCGCGGCCGCCTCGGCCTCGAGAACTCGGAGGTTCTTCTTGCGCGCGAACACCTCTCTCGCCGAGTCGTCGACGGCGGGTGCGACCACGACCTCCACGAACTGCTCGGTGACCGCCTCGGCGAAGTCGCGGCCGACGGGACGGTTGGCGGCGATGACGCCGCCGAAGGCCGACACGGGATCGGTAGCGCGCGCCCGGGCGAACGCCTCCACCATGTCTTCGTCGATGCCGACGCCGCAGGGGTTGGCGTGCTTGATGATCGCGACCCCGGCTGCCGGCAGATCTCCCACCAGGCGCCAGGCGCCGGTGGCATCACCGAGGTTGTTGTAGGAGAGGGCCTTGCCCTGAAGCTGGCGGGCGCCGGCGAGGCCTCGCAGCGGCCGTGACCGTGCCAGCACGGCCCATTGGTGGGGGTTCTCGCCGTAGCGGAGCTCGACCTCGTCGCACTGCAGCAGCTCGCCCGCTGCCAGTGCGGCCGCCACCGGCCGTACCTCGCCGGCCAGCGCCGGAAGGTGGGCGGCGATGGCCGCATCGTAGGCGGCAGTGTGGCGGAAGGCCTTGACCGCCAGCTCGCGGCGCATCTCGGCGGTGACCTGTCCCTCGGCGAGCGCATCGAGCAGGCCGTCGTAGTCTGCCGGCTCGACCACCACCGTGACGCGCGCGTGGTTCTTTGCCGCCGCGCGCACCAGGCTCGGACCGCCGATGTCGATCTGTTCGACGGCCTGGTCGAGGTCGCCGCCGCGCGCGACGGTGTCGCGGAACGGATAGAGGTTGGCGACCACAAGGTCGATGGCGGGGATCTCCCGCTCGGCGAGTTCGGATTCGTGCTCGGCCCTCGGCGCCGCGAGGATGCCGGCGAAGATCTTCGGATGGAGGGTCTTGACCCTGCCACCCAGGATTTCTGGAAAGCCCGTGTACTCGGCGACCTCCATCACCTCGCAGCCGGCCTGCCGCAGCGCTTCTGCGGTTCCACCGGTCGACAGCAGCTTCCATCCGAGATCGCGGAGCCGTCGCCCGAGCTGCTCGAGGCCGGTTTTGTCCGACACCGAGATGAGCGCCAATCCGACCATTTTCGACCCCCCCCCCAGAGGATCGGATTGTAGCGCGGATGGCTATGGGCTAAAGCTGTGCGCCGTGAGCTTCGTGCCGTCGGCGACGAGGTTGTTGCGAGCGAGCTCGGTGTCCGTCCGGTTCGAGGGTCCGATGGTCGAAGTTGGCCGCCGACCGCCTGCCGCCCATGGCCCAGAGCCCAGAGCTGACAGCTCGACGCTCACGGTTCGTCCGTCACGCACTCCACGCCGGCAGGTGGATCGGGAAGCCAGTTGGCGCCGGCCGGCGGAGCAGTGGTGCGCCAGGCGGAGAAGCGAAGCCGGTTGGTGGCTCCCTGAGGGTCGACGATGACGACCTCGATGGGGAGGCCCCGTTCTCCAAGCAGCACCTCGACGCGCTGGACCCCTCCCGGACGGTGGGGGATCAGCGCGAAGCCCGGATCGCCGTGCGCGACGACCGTGAAATGCGTGATCGCTGCCGACGGGTCGAGGACGGCCGCCAGCGGGATTCGCGACCACTCCTCGTCGTCCAACAGGTGCTGGTCGCAGCTGCCGATCTCGAGATCGACCAGCCGCACCAGGCGGCCGTCGAGCGCCATCAGCTGGGTGGCCGGCTCTCCGGTCTCGAAACGGGCCCGGTCCGGCCATGCGACAGTCACCGATCCATGGACGACCTCACCCCGGGTCATGCCTGCCGCCACGTACTCCTGCTCGTAGTCTGCCCGCCAGGCGTCTGAGGTTCGAAGGGCCGAGCCGAGGCGCTCGAGGGCGGTCATGGCGCCGCTCTGAGCCGCGGCCGCGCCCGCGGCGGCCATCATCGTGATGGCAGCCACACAAATGTTTGAAAGCCGTGGCATGACGCGGCCTCACCCCCCGAGGCTGAGGGTGTTGATGGCGGTGGCAACCACGAACACCAGCTCGTTGTTGCTTTCCGGTGAAACCGGGTGGAGGAAGAAGCCGCTGTCCTCCATCCGGTACTCCTGGACGTGCCCGTGGATGATCTCGCCGTCGAAGAACTCGACGCGCGCGGGGGCGCCGGGCTGGATTTCGGCCGCCTGCGGTCCGTACTGCATCTCGGCCTCGCGCCGGCGCGGGTCCTTCAAGAAGAACACCGCCTTGAGATCGGAGATGTTCACCTGCAGCCGGTGGCCGGCAGACGACTCGGCCTCGACCGCGAAGTCCAGTGGCGTGAAGCTGCGGGTGAGCCGTCCGCGGGTCAGCTCCCCGTTGCGGAACCGGAGCACGACCTCGCGGCCTTCCGCGGCTGCAGCCTCCCCGCTGCGAGTGCCAGCCATCTTGCGGCCATCCTAGCCAAATTCCTCCCGGCCGTCCAGATCGGCCCGGCGAGGGTGCGGGTCAGATGCCGCGGTCGATCAGCATGTCGCTGGCGCGGATGAGCGCTTCCCGCTCCGGGCCTTCCGGGAAGGACTCCGCCTGCTCGACGGCGAGCGCGGCGAAGGCCTGCGCGCGCTCCCGGACCTCATCGAGGACCCCGGAGGTGCGCACCATGTCGAGGACCTCCCCCTCGGAGATGCCGGTGAAGGTCCCGCTGGTCACGACCCCGCGCAGCCGCTCCCGGTTCTTGCGGCTGAGCAGCGGCAGCAGAAGGATGATCGGAAGGGTCGCGCGGCCCTCTCGGAGGTCGGCCATGACCGGCTTGCCGAGCTGATTGCTGACGGCCGCGAAGTCGAGCAGATCGTCGATGAGCTGGAACGAGATGCCGAGGTTGCTGCCGAACTCGAGCAGCGGCTTCGTGAGATGGAGGGTCGACGGGCGGAATAATGCCGGCAGGGCGCTCGCCGCCGCGAACAGCTCGGCGGTCTTGCGCCGGGTGATGTCCATATATCTGGCTTCGTCGATGTCGATCTGACCGCGCGCCTGGTCCGCGAGGATCTCGCCCTCGGTCATCTTCAGCGTCGCGGAGGTCAGCAGGCGCATGACCTCGACGTCGCCGAGCTCGAGGCACAGATCCATCGCTTTGGTGTAGAGCCAGTCACCGACCAGGACCGTGGTCTGGTTTCCCCAGGTCGTATTAGCGGTGGGTTTCCCGCGGCGGAGATCGGACTCGTCGATGATGTCGTCGTGGATCAGGGTCGCGGTGTGAATCATTTCGACGACAGCCGCGTAGCGGACGTCGCGTTCGCCGGAGTAACCGAGCATTCTGCTGACAAGGAGGACCAGCGAAGGACGCAACCGCTTGCCGCCGCTCCCCATCACATACGAGGTCACGTCCCGGACCATCGGTTCCGAGCTGCCGATCTCGCGTTCGAGAAAGCTCTCGACGTCGGTGAGCCGCTCCTTGACCGGACCGAAAACCTGCTTGATCTGCCGTGCCTGATTGAGAGAAGTCACTACGCCACTCATGTCCGGAGAATAACACGACACTCCACACGAATCGTTCCAACATTCCGGTTCGCGAGGTCTCGCACGACCGGGATTCGACACTCCCATGACCGTTTGAGAGTATGGATTTTTGCTGGATTCAGGCTGCTGACTCAGTGCGGATCAGCCCCAGACCGCAAGCAATCTACTGAGAGAAGCCCGAGCCCTTTCCGCGTGTGGGTTCTGCGAATCAGGGCTGCAAAGCAGAATGACTTTTCGATAGCATTCGACGGCGGTATGCTCGTCTTCTCGGCAGTGTTGTCTGAGGTGACCCTTCATCAACCATGCCTCGGTATGGTGTGGATCCACATCCAAAATTCTGTCCAGAAAAATTTCGGCGACCTCCCAACGCTCCTCGGAAATTGCGCGTGCAGCGTGCGTCCGATAAACACGAATTCTGGATCTCTGACCCGCGTCGGAAGGTTGATCTTCTCGCTTGAAAACTTTGAGTCCTTTCATGTCTTTCATTTATAGGTTGAATCACATCTCCAAAAATGTCAAGAAGGCGACAAAATATCTTGATCTGCTGTTCTGTGAACTCCTCGAATGTTCCGACCAGATATCTCCGGTGCATTTTTCTGAAAATGATCGCCTGATGTCCGGGAGACGGATCGGGAGATGTCGATGACACGCTGATCGGCGCGGCGACCGGTTGCCGGCCGGCCGCGCCACCGAGGATCTCGATCACGCCCCCGGTGGGTCGGACTCAGCGCGTCGCAGCCGCCAGGGTATGATGGCGGCATGAGCCGTGCGAAAGACCAGTCTCCGTTCGTCCACCTCCACCTGCACAGCCACTTCTCCCTCCTCGACGCCACCATCGGCATCCCGGAGTTGGCGCGCCAGATCGCTGCGATGGGGATGCCGGCCGTGGCGGTGACCGACCACGGCAACCTTTTCGGCGCGTTTCAATTCCATCGCGCGGCGGTCGCGGAGGGTGTCAGGCCGGTGATCGGCTGCGAGGTCTACGTGGCGCCGGGCGATCATCGTGACAGGAATCCGGTCCCGGGCAGGCGCAAGCCGTACGATCACCTGGTGTTGCTGGCCGAGAACAACCGTGGGTACCGCAACCTGGTACGGCTGGTCAGTGCCGGTTCCCTCGAGGGTTTCTACCACAAGCCGCGGATCTCGAAATCGCTGCTGGCGGACCACAGCGAGGGATTGATCGGCCTCTCGGCCTGTTTGTCGGGAGAGATCGCCCGGCTGCTTCTCGATCGCGACGATGACGGCGCTCGTGCGAGCGCCGAGTGGTACCGCGAGGTGCTCGGCGACGACGGCTTCTTTCTGGAGGTCCAGAACCACGGGCTCCCCGATGAGGAGTACGTCCGTGAGAAGATGGCGTCGCTGTCAGGGGTGACCGGCATCCCGATCGTTGCGAGCAACGACTGCCATTTTCACGAAAAGGGTGACGTATTCGCCCACAAAGTACTGCTCGGTATTGGCCTCAACAAGGACCTGGAAGAGCTCCAGAGAAGTTCTGCTTACAACGCAGAATTCTACGTGAAGTCTCCCTCGGAGATGCAGCGGCTGTTCGCCGATTTCCCCGGGGCCTGCGAGCGGACCGTGGAGATCGCCTCCAGGTGCCATGTCCGCTTCGACACGGATTCTCTGCACCTCCCTCATTTCCAGGTCCCGGACGGATCTAATTTGGAGTCTTTTCTGGCCGAGAAGGCGCGGGATGGGCTCCGACGGAGGCTTTCCAAACAACGTGCAGGGTCTCACTCAGAGGAGGACTACGATCGACGCCTTGAGCAGGAGCTCGATGTCATCCGTAAGATGGGATTCCCCGGCTATTTTTTGGTCGTGTGGGATTTCATTCGTCACGCAAAGGACGTCGATATTCCGGTTGGGCCCGGCCGAGGTTCTGCCGCAGGATCGCTGGTTTCCTATGCTCTCGGGATCACGGATATCGACCCGCTGGAGTTCGACCTCCTTTTCGAGAGGTTTCTGAATCCGGAGCGGATTTCGATGCCGGATATCGACATCGATTTCTGCCAGCGGCGGCGTGACGAGGTGATCGACTACGTGCGCCGCCTCTACGGCGAGGAATCGGTGTCTCAGATCGCGACCTTCAACATCCTGAAGGCGAAGTCGGCGGTGCGGGACGTGGGTCGGGTGATGGGGATGCCCTTCGGTGACGTCGACCGGATCGCCAAGCTGATCCCCGACGAGCTCGGGATCACCATCGCGCGTGCGCGCGAGGAGTCGCAGGAGCTGCAGGACCTGGTTGCGGGCGACGAGGACGTCCGGTTGCTGATCGAAACGGCGAGCCGTCTCGAGGGTTTGGCCCGCCACTGCGGTGTGCACGCGGCCGGGGTCGTGATCGCGCCGGAGCCGCTGGTCAATCTGATGCCCCTGGTGCGGACGTCGCACGGCGAGGTGTCGACCCAGTTCGACAAGGACGACGTCGAGTCTCTGGGCCTCCTCAAGATGGACTTCCTGGGCCTTCGGACGTTGACCGTGATTGACGATGCCGTGCGGTCGATCCGCATGCATGACGACCCGGACATCGACATAGCGCGGATCCCGTTCGACGATCCTCTGGTGTACGAGCTGTTCTCGGCGGGCGACACCGACGGCGTGTTCCAGTTCGAATCGGCCGGAATGAAGGACGTGCTGCGCAAGGTCCAGCCTCGGAGCTTCCTCGACGTCGCCGCCCTCAACGCGCTCTACCGCCCCGGCCCGATGCAGTTCATCGACGACTACGCCGAGCGTAAGCACGGTCGGAAGACGATCACCTACATCTTCCCCGAGCTCGAGGAGATCCTCGGCGAGACCTACGGCATCATCGTCTACCAGGAGCAGGTGATGCGGATCGCGGTGGAGATCGCGGGTTTCTCACTTGCCAAGGCAGACACGCTGCGCAAGGCGATGGGCAAGAAGAAGCAGGAGATCATCGACCGCGAGGGCGAGAACTTCATCAACGGAGCCGTCGATCTCGGCCACCCGCGCGACAAGGTGCGCCAGCTCTGGAACCAGATCGTGCCGTTCGCGAAGTATGGGTTCAACAAGTCGCACTCGGTGGCCTACGCTCATGTCGCCTATCAGACGGCCTATCTCAAGGCCCACCATCCGGCCCACTTCATGGCCGCGATGCTGACCTCGGAGGTCAACAACACCGACAAGCTGAGCCAGTACTTGGTGCGCTGTCGTCACATGGGGCTCGAGATCCTGCCACCGGACATCGAGACCTCGAATCCGTACTTCACGGTCGAAGACGGCGGGATCCGCTTCGGGCTCGCCGCCATCAAGGGGGTCGGGCTGGCGGCCGTCGAGCCGCTGATCGCTGCCCGCGAGCGCGAAGGAGGCTTCTCCTCGCTGGCCCACTGCCTGCGGTCCGTGCCGGCGCGGTCGCTGAATCACAAGGCGCTGGAGTGCCTCGCCAAGGCGGGCTGCTTCGATCGGTACGGTGTCCGGCGCAAGGGGATTCTCGACCACCTCGACCAACTCCTGGACATGACAGCACGGGAGCGGGAGCAGCGCGAGCTGGGCCAGGGCTTCCTGTTCGACGACATGCCGTCGGAGAGCCTCGAGGACGAGCTGCGCTCCGGCGTGCGGGCGGAGACCGCGGAACGACTCGGCTGGGAGCGTGAGGTGCTCGGCTTCTTCCTCACCGGCCATCCGCTGGCCGCCTTCTCCGAGCAGCTCGACCGGTTTTCCGACTGCTCCATCGAGGCGCTCGGTGAACGCTTCGCGGCAGGGGCCGAGCACGTCACCGTCGGTGGCCTGGTGACCGCGTTGCGGGTGGTCCCGATCAAGAGGGAAGGCCGCAACCAGGGCCGGAAGATGGCGGTGTTCCAGCTCGAGGATCCGGTTGGGGCGGTGCGCGTCGTGGTCTTTCCGGACACATTGGACAGCTACGAGCATGTGCTCGAGGACGGAGTGCCGGTCCTGGTGGTCGCGACGCTGAAGGGCGAGTCGGACCACGTCGAGCTGATGGCGGACGAGATCGCCCCATTGGAGGGGATCGACTCCAAGCGGGCGGCGTCATTGCGCGTCGTCCTAGATCTTGACGAGATGGATGAAGAGCGGCTCGAGGAGATCCGCGAGTACCTCCTGGAGCATCCGGGCGACCTGCCCGTCCGCTTCGAGCTGCTGCGTCGGGGCCGATTCCGGGCCAGGCTGGTCCCACCGCCGGCGCTGACCGTCGATCCGGACACCGCCACCCGCGAAGGCCTGCGGCGGCTGCTGGCCGGCGGTTGGTGCGAGTACGAGTTCGACCCATCCGCCAGGAACGGTGGGACGCGGTCGTCGGCGCTGCCGGCCGCGGCGCATGGCGGGTCGCCGGCCGAGGTCGTCAACTGAGGGTGGTCCTTCAGCAGCGCCGGCTGCCGCCGCTGCCGAGCAGCGTCGGACGGTGTCACGGTATTCTTGAAAGGCGATGGGACGCGAACTCGAGCAGCTCAAGGAATCGATCGTCACCGCCCTGACTGCCGAGCGGTGGGGCGAAGCGCTGCCGCTGCTCGAGCAGTGGTGTGAGCGATTCCCGGACCACTCGCGGTCATGGCTCAACCGCGGCTACTGCCTCTACCACGTGGGCCGGTTCAGTGACGCTGTCGGTGCCTTCAACCGGTGTCTCGAGCTCGAGCCCGGGTCGTCGACCGCCGGTGCGTGGCGCGACCGGGCGCTGGAGGAGCTCGACGCTGGGCACACGATCTCGAATCAGGACGGCGCCGCGGCGAATCTGACCGCCCGCGCCGATCCGGCGAGCGCGCCCGGCGCGACGCAGCGCGCTTCCGGTGACACTCAGTCGTCGCCGTCATTTGCCACGATGGGCATTCCCGAGACGCGCCGCGACTGGCAGGCGGGTTCGGTGGTCGACGGACGCTACGAGGTCCAGGCGCTGGCCCGGGGCGGCATGGCCGTTGTGGCGATTGCATTCGATCGCGACCTCCACCGGATGGTGGCGATCAAGACCCCGCTGCCGTCGGTGTTGGCGAGTGCCGACGGTCGCGCTCGCTTCCAGCGCGAAGCCGAGTCCTGGATCGCTCTCGGCGTTCATCCCAATATCTGCTGTGCGTACTACCTGCAGGACATCGGCGGCATGCCGCGGCTCTTCATCGAGTACGTGGACGGTGGCGACCTCAACCAGTGGCTGAAGAGGGAGGAGAGCCCTTCTCTCGAGGGGCGGCTCGACATCGCGATCCAGATCGCGAGCGGCCTCGATTACACCCACACCTTCGAGTGGACCGACGACGACGGCGTCGAGCACCACGGCCTGGTCCACCGCGACATCAAGCCGGCCAACGTCCTGATGACGAGGGACGGCATCGCCCGGGTCACGGACTTCGGCCTGGTGCGGGCCGAGGGAGCGGACGACGGGGAGGTCGACGACGTCCGCGCGGCCCTCGAGATGCTGCAGCCGACCACCAACCGCCGCGGCGAGGACAGCGTCGCCAGCGGCACCTGGCAGACCGTGACGGTGGAGGGCGGCCTGGTCGGCACGCCGCCGTACATGGCGCCGGAGCTGTGGCGACAGGCTCTGCGCGGGACCATCGCGAGCGACATCTACGCCTACGGGTGCATGTTGTACGAGATCTTCTGCGGCCGCCGGCCGTTCGTCATGGGGTCGGGTCCGCTGGCCAAGACCCGCGAGGCCCACCTCGGCGGTTGGATGCGGATGCACCTCCGCGACGACCCGCCGGATCCCCGCTCCTTCGATGACACGATCCAGCCCCGCCTCGCCGCACTCATGCGCGCGTGCATCGCGAAGGACGTGGGCCGCAGACCGCAGTCATTCGGGTTGCTGCGTGGGTGGCTGGTCGAGATCTACGAAGAGGCCACCGGCCGGCCCTACCCGAGGCCCGAACCGAAGCGCACCCAGCTCCTGGCCGACTCGCTCAACAACCGCGGCGCCTCCTACGTCACTCTCGGGCTGTCGGATCGCGCGAGCTCTGCCTTCGAAGAGGCGCTGGCGGTCGATCCCCGCCATCTCGAGGCCACCTTCAATGCGGGCCTCCTCGAATGGCGCCGCACCGGGCTGACGGATGCGGAGCTCGAGCGCCGGCTCAGCGAGGCCGAGCGGTCATCTGGAGAAGGCACGGCCGCGTTGCTGCGCGCCCGGCTGAGGCTGCTCCTCGACGATCCCGCGGGAGCGCTGGCGGCTCTCGACCCCCTGTCCGCTGCCGATCGCAAGGCCCTCGCAGCCCGCCGCGAGGAGGGCCTCGCCGCGCTCGCCTCCGCCCGCTCCGGCGGAAGCCGGGACGACCTCACCCGAGCTCGCGAGCTGATCCGGTCGGTGATCGTCGACAGCCCGTCCGATCTCACGGCCATCATCGGCTTTGCCGAGTGCTGTGGGCTGCTGGGCGACGGCGTGGTGGCGTCGGAGGCCTTCGCGGCGGCCCGATCCATCGACCGCGGCCTGTCGGACGACCTGTCCGAGGCAGTGGCGGTCCATCTGCCGGGACATACCCGGGCCGACACCGTCCAGCACCGGGGGCCGGTCCAACACCTGCTGCGCCTCGTTGACGGGCGAGTGGCGGCCAGGATCGGCGGCTCGGAGGCTGCGATCTGGGGCGCGAACGACCTCGAGATCGAGGCGCGGTTCGACCTCGGAGGACCGGCCCGGCCGGGCGCGTCGATGACCCAGGCCGGCGCGACGATGGTGGTGGCGATCGAGAACCAGCCCCTGGCGGTCTTCGATCTCGCCTCGGCCGTGCGCGGCCGGGGCTTCCGTACCCACCCCGGGGTCGTGACCTGCGTCGCGGCGTCACCCGACGGAAGCACGGTCGCGAGCGGCGGATCGGACCGGTCCGTGCGGTTGTGGGACCACTCGAGTGGCGAGTGCGAGACGGTCCTCGAGGGCCATGAGGCGTTCGTCAGCTCGCTGGCGTGGCATCCCGAGGGATCCGTCATCGTCAGCTCGAGTGCCGACGGCACCCTGCGCTCCTGGGATCTCTCGCACGGCCGGACCGCCCACGTGATGAGCGGCCATCGGGGACCCGTGCGTGCGGTCTCGATCGACAGCTCGGGTGGTTACGCGTTGTCGGCCGGCGAGGACGGCGGAGTCGGCGTCTGGCAGCTGGACACGGGTGAGCTGCTGCGTTTCCAGCGCGGGCACCGCGGCGCCGTGACGTCGGTCGCGACGGCGGGCCGGGTGATAGCGGCCGGGGGTGAGGACGGTACGGTTCGCCTGTGGGACTTCGGCAGCGGTGAGGCGATGAGGGTGTTCAGGATGCCGAACCCGGTCCAGGCGCTCTCGATCACCGGTGACGGACGGCACCTCCTGATCGCCTACGGTTCGGCGGTCAGCCGCCTCGTGATCGTGGAGGGTATGGACTCGCGGCTGCCGCTGGTGCTGGCGGACACCGCCGGGTCGAGCGAGCTGGCGGGCCGGGAGCGGGAGTTTCAGGCTTTTCTCGACGAGGCGGTGGCCCACATCGAGCGGGGCGAGATGGAGGAAGCGCTGGCGCCCCTGCGAGCCGCGCGCGCGCTCGACGGCTACGAGCTGCACGGTCGCGCGCTCGAGCTCTGGAGCAGTGTGCTGGCGTACTATCCCAAGCACGCGCCCCGTTCGGTGGTCGAGCTGCGGCGGTTCGGCGCAGGGCAGGTGGCCCACAACGCCTGCGCGCTGTCGCCGAACGCCGCCGGCTGCGCCGCCGGCTGCGGCGACGGGACGCTTCGGTCGTTCGAGACAGAGACCGGCACCGAGAGGTTCAGCGTCGGTGCGCACGAGGGCTCGGTGCTCTCGGTGGCGGCGAGCGCCGACGGGAGTTGGTTGGCATCCGCGGGCCGTGATGGCGCGGTGCGGGTGTGGAACGCGTCGGATGGCCGGCTTGTCCGCGAGCACGAGGGCCACGGTGGTTCGGGGCAGGCGGTGGTCTTCACCCCGGACAGTCGGGTCGTGATCTCGGGCGGCGACGACGGTACCGTGCGCCTGTGGCCTGTCGACGACGCGGGCCCGCCGGAGGTTCTCGGTGGCAGCGGCGACGCTGTCTCCGCGCTGGCGGTGAGCGCTGACGGCAGGTACGTCGCGGCGGGCGGCTGGGACAGCCAGGTGACGGTGTGGAGCCTGCGCCGGCGGGCCGAGCTGCGGCGGCTCGAGGGGCACGAGGGGACCGTCCACGGAGTTGCCGTCAGTCCCGACTGCAGGCTGGTGGCGTCCGCCGGTGAAGACGGTTCGGTCCGGTTGTGGGACCTCGAGAGCGGGCGGTGCTGGCGTGTGCTGCGCGGCCATGACGGCGCGGTCCTCTCGGTGGCATTCACGCCGGACGGCAGATTCGTGCTGTCGGCCGGCAAGGACGCCACGATCCGGTTGTGGGACGTCCGCACCGGCACCACCTCCAGCACCGTTGAGGGGCACGCCGGCCCGGTCGGGGGCGTCGACGTCGCACCCGACGGCGGTTTCGCGGTCTCCGCAGGATCGGACGGCAGCCTGCGCCTGTGGTTTTTGGACTGGGAGCCCGAGCTTCCCGAGCGCGGGGCCTGGGACGACCGGGTGCTGCCGTTTCTCAAGGTCTTCATCCGCCAGCGCGAGAACGAGTCGCCCGCGGGTGCGGTGCCGACCTGGGGGGAGCAGCACCTGGCAGACCTCCTCGCAGATCTCGAGCGCCGCGGCTTCGGCTGGCTCGCATCCGAGCGGGTCGAGCGGGAGCTCGAGAAGCTGGTCCAGTTCCGCGGCGAGAGTCGCAGCGAGGAACGTCAGCGGACCGAGGAGTTGGTCCGCCACCGCCAGCGCGAGACCAGGATCGCCCCGGTCAGGCAGGCCGTTTCGCGCGCAACGCGCAATATCGGGCTGAAGGCGGCAGCAGCGGCGCTGGTGGTGGTGGTCGTGCTGCTGGCTCTCATGAGCCTGCGCACCCCTTCTGCAGGGGTCGAGTTCAGCCGGTTGAAACGAGAGGTCGCGCTTCTCGTGCAGGCGCGGGGCATGCGCCTCGATCGCGGGACGGTGCTCTCGTTCCAGGCCAGGCCCTCGGTCGGCACCCTCGACTGCAGTGAGGGCCATTTCCCCGATTTCGTCGACCTCGCGGTCAACGCCGAGCGGATGAGCTCGCCGCCGCTGGATCCCGGGACGGCCGCCGACGACGAGGCCTTCCGCGTGCGCTACGCGAACGCGGTCAACTGCGTCGGGCTCTTCGGCACCTTCGAGCTGACCGATCGGATCCTGCAGCGCGCTGCCCAGGGCCTGCATCCGTACCGGCTCGAAGATCTGCTCGGGGTGCTGATTCGAATCCATGCGGTTGACAACGCGAGGTTCAAGGACGGCCTCTACGACAGCTCGGAAACGGTCCGCCACCTGGTCGCGCTGACCCTGATCTACAGCGGCAAGGACGAGGCCCACGAGGCCCTGATGGAGGCCCTCGGCGGCGACGATCGCCGCGGTGTCGAGGCGGCCAGCTACGTGCTGACGGAGCTGATCACCGCGGGGGTCATCCGTGAGCAGGAGGCCTTCGAACGGGTTCGTGCGCTGAGCAGCAACATCGACCCCAAGGTGCGTCGCAATGCGGCGAGGGCGCTGGTCCTGTTCAGCTACGAGGGGGCGGTGCGCGAGGTCCTGAACGACGTGCTCGAGGACAGCGATCCGGCGGTCGTCGAGGCCGCCGAGAGCACCCGGGACATGATGCGGGACGCACGGGTCACTGATTTCTTCGATTGAGGCGGGTGAGCGGGGTCGGCGCCAGGCTCGAGGAGGCGACCTGTACAGCGGCAGCGCCGCCGGACGGGCCGCTTCGGTCGTCTCGCGAGTCCGGTGTATGATCCTGCGTTAAGAAAGCGTCATGCAACGACCGTCTCACAGCTCCGGCATCGCTGCGGCGTGTCTCGCCGTTCTGGTGGCGGGAGGCTGCGTGCGCGAGGAGGCGGGCGCGCGCGTCCTGCGCATTGCGTACCCGTACCGGATCGTCACCCTCGATCCCCACGCCCACGCCAACACGGTCACCCGCGGAGTGCTGTCGGCGGTGTACGAGGGCCTGGTGGAGTTCGATCGCGGATTTCCGGTCCGCCCCGTGCTGTCCGACCGCTGGAGCAACCCCGATGACCTGACGTGGCGGCTGCATGTCCGCCGCGGAGTCCGATTTCACAGCGGTGCCGAGCTGACCGCCGAGGACGTCGCCGCGTCGGTCGAACGGGCGCGCAAGAGCGGACTGGGTGGCGTCCAGTTGAAGGACGTCGCGTCGGTGGCCGTCGACCCCGCCGATCCCGAGGTGGTCGAGATCACCACCCACCGCCCTTCGCCCATGCTGCTGACGCGGCTCGAGTCGGTGGCGATCGTGCCGCGGAGCTTCGATCCGGCGCGCCCGGTGGGGACCGGACCGTACCGATGGAGGCTGGGCTCCGCCGATGGTCCGATCGGCCTCGAGCGGTGGAGCGACTATTGGCACGCGGCGCCCGATTTCTCCGAGGTCATCATCGAGTTCGTCTCAGCCGACAGGGCAATCGCCTCCCTCGGTGAGCCGGACTGGCTCGACGTCGTGACCTCGGTGGATGTGGGTGCGCTCCGGGGACGCTCGCTGCCGGAAGGCTGGCAGATGACCGCCAGCCCGGCGGTGACGACCGCGTTCCTCGGCCTCAATGTCGGCAGAGCGCCGCTCGATGACCTGGAGGTCCGCCGCGCGATCGACCTCGCCATCGACCGCGGGTCGCTGGTGGCGAGGGTTTTTCCGGGGGGGGCGGTTCGCGCCGCCTGGTCGCTGGTGCCGCACGACATCGTCGGGTTCAGCCCCGATCTGCGACGCTCGGAGTCGGATCCAAACGGGGCGCGGCAGATGCTGGAGAGAGCGGGGGCACTGGATTTCCGCGTGCTCGAGCTGGCGCACACCAGGGAACGCTTTTCGGAGCCGGCTGATCGACTGGGCGAGGTGCTGCAAGCGGCGGGTCTGAGGGTCGAGCCGGTGTCCTACGGCTTCGACGACTTCCACCAGCGACTCCAGAGCGCCGACGGTTTCGATCTCTTCCTCTTCAACTGGACCTTCAGGGTCGCGGACGCGTCGCGGTTCTTCGACCTGCTGGTCCACAGCCGGGACCCGATGAGGGGCCTGGGGAGCTACAACGGGAGTGCGTTCGCCGACCCGCGGCTCGACCGTATGATCGAGAGCACCCTCCACGAGCCGCGCATGACGTCCCGCATCGAGGGCCTGCAGCGTGTGCTGCTGGAGGTGGATGCGGCGAGGATCTACCTTCCGCTCTACCGCCCGTCCAGGCTGTCGGTGGTGCGCGAAGGGCTCCTGGTGGACGATTTTAGCTGCCCCGCCATCCGCCCGCAGGATATCCGCATCCTCCGCGACTGATCCGCTGATCTCACGGGGTGTTGGCTGTAGAAAGCGAATCGCTGCGTTCCGCCGTGCGGTTCGCGCATCGTGCTCCACGGCGTAGCGCGACTACGACTCGGTCGCCCGATTCACTCCAACCCCTGCGGATACTCGCGCTTCGCCGCCCTCGCTTCGAAACCCTGTGAGATCAGCGGGCTACTTCCAGTGCGCTGAGGTGAACTCCTCGGTCTCCGGGAGGCCGCCCTGCAGGATCAGGTAGCCGTTGTGCGGCTCCCGCTCGGTGATCTCGTGGTTGACCGGCGTGCGCATCAGGCGAAGCACGTCCGAGTGCTCGTCCGTGTGGCCGAGAACCCACCCGAGCTTCATCAGGGCGGTCTCGGGCAGCATGTTGTCGAGGGGCACGACGCCGATGTCGAGGAGGTCTCGTCCGGTCTCGTAGACGTACATCTGCGCGAAGCCCCACAGGGTCTGAACGGTCATCACGACGTGCACCCCGGCCTCGATAGCGCGCTCGAGGGCCGGGTAGAGCGGTCCGTTGACGTGCCCGAGGCCGGTGCCGGCGATGACGATGCCGCGGTAGCCCGCGGCGACGATCGAGTCGACAAGGTCGGGCTTCATTCCCGGATAGTAGTAGAGGATCGTGACGCGGTCGTCGTGAGCGGTGTCGATGCGGACCCGTCGCGAGCGGTCGCGGTGGACGTAGTCATCGGTGAGCGAGGTGAATCCGTCCGCCGACACCATGCACAGCGGGATGTCGCCGATGGTGCGAAAGGTGCTGCGGTAGGAAGAGTGCATCTTGCGGCAGCGGGTACCGCGGTGGAGGAGGCAGTAGCGGTCTGAGGTCGGGCCGAACATGCAGATCTGGACCTCGGCGATGTCGCCGGTCGCCGCCGCCCGGACCGCGTGAATGAGGTTGAGCGCGGCGTCGGACGAGGGGCGGTCCGACGAACGCTGGCTGCCGACCACCACGATCGGCACCGGCGAGTCCTGGACCATGAAGCTCAGGACCGCAGCGGTGTGACCCATGGTGTCGGTGCCGTGGCCGACGACGACGCCGTCGGCACCCGCCTCGATCTCGCGACCGATCTCTTCCGCGAGCGCCTCGTACTGCGGCCAGCCCATGTTCTCCGAAAAGACGCCGAAGATCTTGCGTGTGGTGAGGTTGCAGATGTCGGCGAGCTCCGGGACCGCGCCGTAGAGCTCGCCCGGGGTGAACGCCGGGATCACCGCGCCGGTGCGGTAGTCGAGGCGCGACGCGATGGTTCCGCCAGTTCCGAGAAGGGTCACGCGCGGCAGGTCCGGGTGGCGCGGAAACTCCTTTTCCGGGATCTTGTAGACCGCCTCCTTGTAGCCTACCTCGTCGATGGTCGCGACGCGATCGACGTGGACCCCGACGTTGTAGCCGTTCTTGAGCTTGAGCACGATGTGGAGATCGTCGAAGCTGCCGGACCTCGGCAGCACGACTCCCTCGAAGAGGCTGCCCGCGTCGTTGACCAGGCGGACGTCCGACCACACGCGGACGCCGGCCCGTTGCAGCCACTCCCGCGCCCGGCCGCGATAACCCTTCAGCTCGTCATCTGAGCTCGTCGTCATCGTCCGCCTCCGTCCGACCCGACCGGCGTCGCCGCGAGGAACCCCTCCACGAGCTCGTGCACCTCGGCGGCAACATCGGAAGCGGGCACCTTTCCCCGGAGCTCGTCCATCGCCAGCCCCATCAGATACCGGAATCGGGTGCCCGGATCGCGTGCCGGGACCGGCTGCGGGAGGTCGGCCAGGGCGGCGACCCGCTGCCGCCAGCCGGATGGCGCGGTCCCGAAGCCCGCGCCGTGGGCGTCAGCCGCGAGGTCCGCGCCGGGCCGCCGGACCAGCCATTCGGTGAGGTCGCACCACGCTTCCCAGGTCACCGGGTGCGCGGTGAAGAGACCGAAGAGATCACACCATCCCGCGTCGGACACGCCATCCACCGCCAGCCCCCGCCGGCGCAGCGACTTCACCCTCTCGCCGAAGAAGAAGCAGGCGCGGCGAAGATCGGCGCCGCAGCGCCCGGTCACCAGGTCCACCAGCCGAGCCCCCCCGCGCCGGATGAGGTAGCGCCCGAGCTGCTCGGGGACGCCGGCGGATCGGTATCGGTCCTCGCGCACCCATGGAGGGTCGGGGAGCGATGCCTCGAGCCGAGCGACGCGGCCACGGGTGACGGCTTGCGGCGGGCTGTCGGTGTCGGGGTACATGCGGTCGGGCCCGGGCAGGATCCGCTCGAATTCGGTGCTCCCGTCGGCGAACGGCTGCCGCGTCTCGTTGGGGACCCCGTCGACCGCATCGGCGATTCGCAGCCGGATCTCGTCGGCTGCCGTCACCGTGTCCTGTTGCGGGCCCCACACCACGGCCAACGCGTCCTCGTCGCGGCAGCCGAGCTGGCGGCGCAGCTCGTTCAGCAGCTCACCGGCGCCCTCGGCCTGCGGCCACGCCCCGGAATCGAGCATGATCGGATCCTGATCGAGGCCGGCGACCACCCGCACCCGGCCGCGCAGCTCGTCGGCGAAGACGCGCCCCGGCTGGGTCGGCCGGCCGAGGATCCCGGCGAGCCCGGGCAGCCGCATCGCACGCACGCAGAATGGGCCGGCGCCGAGCTCGAGATCGGGGCGCTCGCGGTGCGCCGCGACGAACGCCTCCCAGGTCTGACGGCGAAGGACCTCGAGCGCACCTCCTCCGACCAGCGAGGTGACGTCACGGTCCTCGACCACCACGTCGCCTGGTTGCGTGAACCCCCGCCCGTGGAGCTCGTCGCGGATCGCGAGCAGGTTGACCTGGCGCACGGCCTCGCCGTGCACCAACGCCGGCGCCCAGCCCGCCTGCGGCACGCCCTTGATCTCCACTCTGCGGCCGCCGCGGACCGACACGTTGACATCCTGCCGGCTGGCGCCGATGCCCACCCGGACGTGACCGGTCGAGCGGCACACCCGCCCGATCAGGAGAATCGCCTCCGCCACCTCTTCCGGGGTCCGCAGGTCGGGTCCGGTGACGGTCTCGATCAGCGGCATGCCGAGGCGGTCGGTCCGCCAGACGATGAGGTGACCGCGGTCGGTGACCTCGCGGCAGGAGTCCTCCTCGACGCTGACCTGGGTGATGGTGAGCTCCCGATTGCGAAACGGCAGCCGGCCTGCGACGCCGACGATCGCGGTGCGCTGGAAGCCGGTCGGAATCGAGCCGTCGAGGTACTGTTTGCGAGCGATGTGGACCTCGTCGACGATGTCGCAACCGAGCATCAGACACTGCTCGATGGCGATGTCGATCGCCTGCTGGTTGACGAGGAAGGGGGGTGTGTCGTCCATCTCGTAGGTGCAGACGTTGGCGGTGTGGAGCAGGTAGACGATGTTCTTCCGGGTCTTGAATTCCATCAGCGCGGTGCCGTCGTACTCGCCGAGCTCGGACAGGGTCGGCCGCATGTGTCGCAGCACCGAACCGTCGTGGTCGCGGGTGTAGAGCCCGGCCGGACAGTGGCAGAACATCTTCTTGTCGGTCAGGAGCTGCTGGTGGACCTCGAGCCCGACCCGGAGGCCGACGGCTTCGTACTCGATCTCCGGGTTGGCGTTCTTTTCTCCATCCACAACCGGGCGATGATATCCCATTCCGGAGCCCGGCAGCCGCGATCTCTGGCCAACGATGCGGAGGCCGGGAGCTTCAGCGGGTGAGCGCGATGGCTTCCATTTCGATCTGGACCCCGAGTGGCAAACCGGCGACCTCCACCGCGGAGCGCGCCGGCGGATGGCTGCCGAAAAACTCGGCGTAGATCTCGTTCATCCGGCTGAAGTCGTCGAGGTCGGTCATGAAGACCGTCACCTTGACGACCTCGTCGAGGCTGCTGCCGGCTGCCTGCAGCACGGCGGCGATGTTGAGCAGCACCTGCCTTGTCTGCTCCTCGATCGTCTCCGCCTCCACCTTGCCGGTGGCCGGGTCGATGGGAACCTGCCCCGCGGTGAAGACCAGGCCGCCGGTGAGGATTGCCTGCGAGTAGGGGCCGATGGCGGCGGGCGCGTGCTTGGTCGCGACGATCTTCCGCTCCACAGTCATGGTCGTCCTCCCTCCACGCTAGAATAACTCCTTGGGTCCGAGCCGTGAGATTCTGGCAGACAGTCGCTTTTCCCGCGCGCGTCTACAAGCGCTTCATCTCGCCGTTCATGCCGCCGGCCTGCCGTTTCGAGCCGACCTGCTCGGTCTATGCGGCTGAAGCCATCGAGCGCCACGGGCTGTTCGGGGTGTGGCTCGCCATCAGGCGCATCGCCAAGTGCCATCCCTTCCACCCGGGCGGTTACGACCCCGTTCCGGAGCGGTCTCACCGCGCCTCTTCGGAACGGGATGAAGAGTGAATGGCGAGGCCCGAGATCCGGCGCATCAGGTCGATGGCGCCCTCGGGGTCGTTTCGAGCTGCCGCTCGAGCCAGTCCTCCATTCTCGCGAACACCCGCTCCTTTTCGAGCTCGTTGAACATTTCATGGTAGAAGCCGTCCCACTCCACGTACTCGACGAGCGCGGCCGGGGCGGATGCCGCCCAGTCGCGGGTGGCGTCGGGGTCGACCAGGGTGTCGGCTCCGGACTGCATGATCAGGGCCGGGATCTCGAGGTCGTGTGCGCGGTCCCGGGTGTCGGCCTGTGTTTTCACGAAGCCCGTGAACCACCGCGCCGAAACGGTCGAGCTCACGAGAGGATCATTGACGAATCCCTCGGCGATCCGGGGATCACGGCTGAGCCGTTCCGGCTCCGGGTCGGGGCTGAACATCATCGCCGGGAAGAGGGCGGACAGGATGTTGGCGATGAGGTGGAGGGGGACCGGAGGCGCAACCTCGGAGTGCAGCCTGAGGGCCGGTGACGAGACGATGATGCCGTCGAGGCTCGCGGGCCGGAGCAGCGTGTAGCGGAGGGTGAGGAGGCCGCCTTGAGAGTGGCCGATCAGGAACAGGGGCTCCCATGTCTGCTCCCGGCGGAGCAGACGGTACGCGGCCTCGATGTCGAGCAGGTACTCGTCGAAGTCATTGACGTGGATTCGCAGCCCCGGGCTGTGGCCGTGCCCCCGGCAGTCGATCGCCCAGCAGTCGAAATCCCGTTCGGCGAAGTGGCGCATGACGTGCGTGTAGCGGCCCGAGTGCTCCGACTTGCCGTGGATGAAGAGGAGTGCCGCGCGCACCCCCGAATCGGGCCGCCACCGCTGCCAGAACAACCGCTGCCCGTCACTGCTCTCGGTCCAGCCGTCGCGGTGCTTCATACGGATCCCGGTGTCCGTCGCGGTCCCGCGGCCTTCGCTCTCGAACGCGGCTCCATCGGCGTCCTCCGGACGACAGTGTATGGCTGGTGAGTCTGCGCGATCAAGGTGAAGCCCGCATGGAGTCCGGGAGCCCGAACGCCGCCCGCCCGGCACGCCGGGTGATCACGGTCCGATGGCGCGTTCAAAGACCTCGATCAGGCGTGCGATCTCTCCGGGCGTGTTGTAGTGGACGAGGCTGGTCCGCACCACCCCGTCGTCCGGATCGAGGCCGGCTGCCTGGCACAGGTGGTAGGCGTACATGTGGCCGTTGCGGATGCCGATGCCCGAGCGGTCGACCTCCGCGCAGATCTCGGCCGAGCTCTTGGTCCGATGGACGAAGCTGACGGTGCCGACGCGCCCCGGACCGTCGTCAACCGGCCCGACGACGCGGAGATCGTCGCGGGAGTGCACCCACTCGAGGAGCTGTGCCTGCAGCGGCAGCTCGCAGGCCGTCATCAGGTCGAAAGCGTCTTCGACCGCCTCCCGGCCGGGCGCCCGGTCCGATATTTCCGCGAGGTGGGCGAGGTAGCGCTCGAGGCCCAGCAGGCCAGCGCATCCCTCGTGGTTGGGGCCCCCGACCTCGAACTTGTAGGGCAGGTCGTCGTCGGCAACGAAGAAGTGGTTGGGCCCGGTGAGCTCCTCCAGCGCATCGCGCCGGCCCCACAGGGCGGCCATGTGGGGACCGTAGACCTTGTAGGCGGAGAAGGCGTACCAGTCGACCCCCCACCGCTCGACATCCATTGCCCGGTGCGGCGCGTACGCGACGCCGTCGACGACCACGCGCGCCCCCGCATCGTGTGCCAGCTCGGTGATCGCCGCGACGTCCACGATCTCGCCGAGCAGATTCGAGACGTGGGGGAAGGCCACCAGCGCCGTGCGTTCGCTCAGCAGCTTCGCCAGATCGTCGAGCGGGCACGTGAAGGACTGTGGGTCCATGCTCCACCACCGCAGCGTGTGCCCGCGCGCAGCGAGCTGCTTCCACGGCCCGATGTTGGCTTCATGGCCGGTTTCGGCGACGATGATTTCGCTGCCCGCGGGCAGGGCCCGGGCGTAGCATCCGCCGAGCATCTGCAGCAGTGACGACGTCGACGGGCCGAGGATGATCTCGCCGTCGCCTCCGTTCATCAACCGCCGCACGAAAGCGTGTGCACGGTCGATGACTTCGGTGCACCGCATCGACAGGGGGTAACCGGCGCCGACCTGGACGTAGGTCGTCAGCATGTAGTTCCGAATCGCGTCGGCCACCAGGTCCGGTACCTGGGAGCCCCCCGCGTTCTCGAGGAACACGGTGTCGGTCGCCAACGCAGGAAACCGTGCTCTGACCCTTTCGCGCTGCTCGTCCGTGACGTGTCGAGACATGGACCCTCCCTCCGTGGCCGGCGGCAGCGCCGGCGGTCCACGATTATGGACGATGCCGCCGCGGTCGTCGAGAACGTTCCGTGCCACGCGGCTCCCGGCAGCCGCTCGGGTTGTGAAAGACGGATCCGGGAGCTGCCGGCCGAGTTCCTGCCGGCTGTTCGAGTCGAAGAACAGCCTCGGCCCCGGCCCGGACGCGGCTGTTCGTCATCGCGCTGCCGGATCCCACGTTTTCGTTTCCCGCCCGCCGTCCCCACACGTCGCTGACGGATCGAATTCCACGATGGAGAGTCGCCGAAGGCGAGGCGGTGATGTCCCGCGGGGACCTTCGCCTCACCGGCGGCCTCGCCGTGTTCTTCGACTCTTCTGCCGACAACGCGAGAGGGCTGTGCGAGGTGGACGGGCTCCGCGCAGCGACCGAGGGCGTTCGACGAGATGACCAGCGCGGAGCGATCGCCGCACGAGTCGTGAGTGTTGGACGCATTTTGGTTTGTGATACCTGAGACGCGATTCGAGCGCGACGGCATGAGCCCGGTGGCCGGCGAGGCCGTGAGTTCTCGAGGATCAGGTGCCGCAACCCGGGTGAGGTCTCGGTGCCAACGGGGCTCCCATTAAGTATTGTCATATAGCCAATACTCATATACCATACAGTGGTGAGTCCAAGCACAGACGACCGCAGGCTGCAAAAGGTCACGTACTCGCTCCCGGTCGATCTGGTCGAGGACGTGCGCGAGGTGGTCCGCAACGGTGCCGCGCCGTCGTATAGCGCGTTCGTGGAGCGTGCGCTGAAGAGCGGTGTCCTGCGGGCGCGCGAGGCCCAGCTCGCGCGGGAGTTCGCAGAGGCCGGCTCGGACGAGTTGTTTCTCGACGACGTGGAGCGCGCGCTGCGCGATCTCGGGGCCCCCGGTCGTGGCCGGGAGGGTTGATGGCCGGGGCGGTGATGCAGTGGTCGATCTTCGAGATCGCCCCCGCAACCGCCGGTTCCGGGCTTCGGGGGGCGAGGCGACCGGTGCTGGTGGTCTCACGCGAGACCGCCAACTCCGCGTTGCCGATCGTGACGGTGGTTCCGCTCGCGACCCATCGCGCCGGCCGCCGGATCTACTCCAACGAGGTGCTGCTGCCGTCGCACGCGGTCGGACTCGGGTTCGACACCGTGGTGATGACCCACCAGACCACCACGGTCCCAAAACGGGGACTATCGGCGCGGCTGGCGTCGGTGGACGATCCGGACCTCCGGTCGGCGGTCCGCCGGGCGATGCGCGTGCAGCTCAATCTGGAGGAGATCGCCGAGTATCGAGTCACCGAATGAACCCCCGGGGAGACATCATATGACGATGCAGAAGGTCCAGAGTGTCGACGCCCAGAACGAGTTCCACTTCGTCATGGAGCAGGTCTGTTCCGGACTCGGCCCGGTCCTGATCACGGGCATGCGGGGCAACGCCGTGCTGGTCTCCGAGGCAGATTGGGGAACCATCCAGGAGAATCTCCGGCGGTCGGCCATGCGCGAGGCGCGCGACTCCATTTCGGAGCGGCTGGCGGGCGGGCGAGAGCGCAGCGGTGACGAGGGGCGACTGTAGCGCGCGCCGCCGCCTGTGGCTGCCGGATCATTGCGGCTGTCACCAGCTGTGCCGTACCGCCTCCTCGGCGATCCAAGCGTTGCGGCCGAGGCCGTCATCGTGTTCGCGGCTCCAGTGGTCGAGCTCGCGCAGCACCGAGCGGTAGGCGTCGAGAGCTGCGGGCGGCCACCGGCCCCGGTCGATCGGGAGGACCTCTCCGGGCCCGCGAGGCGTTTCGACGGTGCGTCGAACGGCGATCTCCATATCAGCCTCCAGTCGAGGCCGGGTTCGGTGTCGGCCTCGGGTCGCGAGTATGGCATAAATAAAGTATAAATACAAGCTGCGGACACGCTTCGCGGAGTCGCTGCGCGAGTGCTCATCAGGTGTGCTTCACGAAGGTGCCGTTCTGAACCTCGCGGAAGGCTGCGGCCAGCTCCTCGCGGGTGTTCATGACGATCGGCCCCGACCACGCCACGGGCTCCGCATACGGACGTCCGGACACCAGGATGAAGCGGAACCGCACGTCGAGCGCCCGCGCGTGCACCGATTGACCGTCGGTGAAGAGTGCGAGCTGGCCTCGCTCGAGGGTGTGGGACGACCGCGCTCCGACTGCTCCTCGGCCGTCGACGGCGTAGGCGAAGACCGTGTGGCCCGCGGGCACCGGGTGCTCGAGGTCGGCCCCGGGCTGCAGCCGGACGTCGAGGTACTCGACATCGGCGAATCGGTGGTGGACCGGGCCCCGGACTCCAACGATCTCGCCGGCCACCACCGTGATCTCGAGCCCGGAATGGGGCGAGACCACCGGCAGTTCGTTGGCCGCGATTTCCTGATAGTCGGGATCGGTCATCTTCGAGTCGCGCGGCAGGTTGACCCAGAGCTGGAGACCCCGAAGGGGTTCTCCGGACGCCTGCGGCATCTCCTGGTGGATGATGCCGCTGCCGGCTGTCATCCACTGCACGTCGCCGGCAGCGATGACGCCGCGATGACCGAGGCTGTCGGAGTGCTCGACCTCGCCGGACAGCATGTAGGTCACGGTCTCGATCCCGCGGTGCGGATGCCACGGGAAGCCGGCGACGTAGGCGGACGGGTCGTTGGACCCAAAGTCGTCGAGCAGCAGAAACGGGTCGAAACGTGGCGCTTCTACGTGGCCGAACACCCGCTGCAGGCGCACCCCGGCGCCTTCGACGGTCGGGACCGCGGTCAGGAGACGGGCAATCGATCGCGGCTGGGCCATGTTCCTCGTCCTCGACGGGCGTAACAGCTGACGGCGGCCTTTCCTTCTCGCGGACACCATGCCCGTCTCCGGCGGCCGGTGCGATGAGGCAGGTCACAACAGTGGCTGTATCCTTCTCCAAGCATGCTGGCCGAGGACCCGGACCGTCCCACCACCGAGCGCGAGGCCTCGTTTCGAAGCCCTGAGCTGCAGGCGATCTTCGGCGTCACCCTGATGGCGGTCCTCGGCGTTTCGTCGATCGCGCCCGCTCTGCCCAAGATCGCGACGGTGCTCGACGTGGGTGCCGCGGAGGTCGGCCTGTTGATCACCGCCTTCACCTTTCCCGGCGTCTTCCTCAGCACCGTCAGCGGTATCCTCGCTGATCGCTTCGGCAGGCTTCCGGTGCTGATTCCCGGCCTGGTGCTGTTCGCGGTCGCCGGCACGGCCTGCTTTTTCGCTACCGACCTCGAGTCGCTGCTGGTCCTGCGTGTCCTGCAGGGAATCGGGGCGTCGCCCATCGGCAGCGTCAATGTGATCCTGATCGGCGATCTGTTCAGCGGCCGGCAGCGGACCGCGGCGATGGGGTTGAACGCCAGTGTGCTGTCCATCGGCACCGCGGCATACCCAGCCGTCGGCGGCGCCCTCGCGATGGTCGTGTGGTCGGCACCGTTCGCGCTGCCGCTGCTCGCGGTCCCGGTCGGAGTGCTGGTCGTGCGTCGCCTGCGCGCCGCGCCGGCGATCGGCGAGTCGGGCCTCGGCGAATACTTTGCGGGAGTGTGGAGCATCGTCCGCCGCGCGGAGGTCGTCGCGCTCTTCGTCTGCAGCAGCGCCATCTTCGTGCTGCTGTACGGTGCCTACGTGACCTTCCTCCCATTCCTGATGGCCGAGCGGTTCGGCTCGAGCGCGTTCGCGATCGGGATCATGATGGCCGGCGTCTCGGTCTCGACTGCGGTCACCGCCGCCAACCTCGGCCGGCTCGCCGCCCGCTTCGGCAGGTCGCGGGTCCTGGTGGGCGGCTTCGTGGTCTTCGCGGTCGCGCTGGCCGGCATTCCCCTCGCTCCGTCGGTTCTCGTTCTCGCCGCGCCCGCGGTCCTTCTCGGGGGTTCGTTCGCGACCACGATTCCGGTGGTTCAGGTGCTGCTGGCGGAGATAGCGCCGGCCGACCGGCGCGGAGCGGTGCTGTCGTTCAACGGCACCGTGCTTCGGCTCGGCCAGACCCTCGGGCCGCCGGTGATGGCCGCCGTCGAGCGCGGATACGGCATCGAGGCGGTGTTCTCTTTCGGGGCCGTGCTGGCGCTGGCGCTCGCCGGGCTGTCGGCGGCACTGATCAGGAGGTGAGCCCGCATTTCGGCTCGAGTTTTCCGCGAACCGGAGCGGGGGGCGTGTCAGCTTCTCAGATACGACGCGCCGTTGACGTCGATGATGGTGCCGGAGGAGAACTCGGCCCCGTCGGAGGCGAGGAACAGGACCGCGTGGGCGACCTCCTCCGGCCTCGCGACCCGGCCGTAGGGGCTCTGGGCCCGGACGGCGTCCCCCCGGGGAGTATCGAGGACCCGTGCCGCGAGATCGGTGTCCACGAACCCGGGCGCGACGACCCCGACGGCGATGTGGTGCGGGGCGAGCCGCTTTGCGAGCGACTGGAAGAGGGCGTTGAGCCCTGCCTTGCTGGCCCCGTAGGCCGGCGCTTCGGGCTCTCCCCGGAACGCCCCCCGCGATGACACCGCGATGATCCTGCCGCCGCCGTGCTCGATCATGTGGCGGGCGGCCAAGTAGGCGACGTTGGCAGGGCCGACGAGGTTGGTCTCGAGGACGTCGCGCCAGGCTTCCTGCCACTCCTCGTAGTCCACCTCCTCGACGCGGTGGTCGCGGAAAATTCCGGCGTTGCTCACCACCACGTGAATTCGGGTGAACGCCTCGGCAACGGTGTCGAAGGTCCGCCGCACCTGTTCGGGATCGGAGACGTCACTCTGGACGGCCAGGTGAGGGCCTCCCGGCAGGACTTCGACCGTCTGCCGCGCGGCCTCGGCGTTCGACAGATAGGTGATGGCGACCCGCGCGCCGCGGGCGGCGAATGCGCGGGCGGTCGCGCGCCCGATGCCGCGCGAGCCCCCGGTGACGAGCACTGTCCTGCCTGTGAAGTCCATTTCTCGACCTCCCTCGAGTTCGGATGCCATCCTACATCGAGCGCCGAGTCCGCCCCGCATTTCCGCCATGGCGGAAATGCGGGGCGGACTCGGGGATGAGTTGAATCAAGCCCCCGACCTCGCCCCCGCTGCCATCTTCTGTTGGCGTCGGCCGAGCCACACCCCGATGCCGAGCCACGCGGCCGACAGCGGAATCGACACCGCCGAGATTCCCGCGACCCCGAGGCCGAGCACTCCGAGGGCGGTGTAGGACCACGCTCCGATCTGGTCCCCTGCGCGGTAAATGAAGGTGTCGATGAAGTTCTTGGCCTTGTACTTCGCGTCGCGCGGCAGCACCGTGTAGAGCATCTCGCGGCACGGTCTCGCGATGGCGTAATTGCTGGTGCGGCGCAGCACCTGGAAGACCGCGATCGCCGCCAGGGTCGGGGCGGCGCCGAGGGCTGCGAAGCCGAGAATGCAGATCAGCGGCAGGGAGGCGAGCGCGAGGGCAACGCCGATGCGGCGCACGATGCGGCCGGTCAGGAAGATCTGGGTGAAGGCGGTCAGGGAGTTGACCGCCAGATCGACGCGCGCGAAGAACACGGTTCTCACGGTCCGGTCCGTGAAGCTGGCCTCCACGATCTCCGCCTGCTGGAAGTAGAGAAAGGTGGCGGTGATGGTGTAGAGCAGCATGTAGCCGACGATGCCGAGCAGGTAGGTGGAGGAGAGGGCGGTCCGAACGCCGTCGAGCACCCCGCCGCCGACCGGCTCGTCGCGTGCCGGGGTCGCGGCCGCCCCTCGGGCGGCCGACGCCCGAGGGGCGGCCCGCATCAACGCCAGGGCCACGGCTATCGATAGACCGAGGATCGCCGCCGAGACGAGCAGCAGGTTGACCGGCCGGAGAGCTTCGGCGAGCACGGCCGTGATCGACGAACCGGCTACGGCGCCGATCGTGCCCCCGACCGCGATGAATCCGAACAGCCGTTTCGCCTGGTTGGAGCGGAAGAGGTCGGCCGCCAACGACCAGAAGATGGAGACCACGAACAGGTTGAAGACCGAGGTCCAGACGAAGAACACCCGGCCCGTCCAGATGCCCGGCTCGTCTCCCGTGCTCTGGAACGCCAGCCAGAAGGCGAAGATGTTGAGGGCGAAGAAGGTGTAGGTGAGAGGGATGAAGCGGTTGCGCGGCATGCGCGACACCAGGGCGGTGAAGAGCGGGTGCACCAGCAGCATGCCGATCAGGGTTCCCAGGAACAGCCACGGCAGGTTGCGGACGCCGCCCGCCAGGCCCATTTCATCGCGGATCGGACGGATGACGAAATACGCGGCGAGGATCAGGAAGTAGTAGAGCACGGCCAGCAGCATCGGCCGGACCTCGGCCTCTTCGACGGCCACGAGGCGGTTCAAAAACCCCATCGCGTCAGATGCTCAATCCCGAATTCCGAATTACTAGCCCCCCCTCGCATGCCAGGCGGCCAACACCTTCTCTTCGAGCTCCGGCGGACAGCCCGCTCGAGGGTTGGCACGGCGGTCGCCGGGCAGCGAGTTCCAGTATTCGACCGTGGCCACCGCGGTGTCCGCCAGCGGGCGGAAGGCGAGGCCGGCGTCGAGGGCGCGCGCGATGCTGTTGGTGGCAAAGCCGGCGTACTCGCCCTCCGGGGGAATCCAGGCGGTCATCTGGGACCACGGGCGGACCTCGTGCTCCTCCAGGAACTCCGCCGCCACCCAGATGAGCGTGATGTCGTTCGACACTGTCGCGCGGATGCCGTGGAGGAGACCGGCGATCGTGATCGGCGACCGCGGCCCGACGCCGTTGAACGTCCCCGTGACCTTACCTTCGGCGAGGCGGACGTACCACTCTCCGAGGTCCCTGCAGTCGATGAACTGGACCGGATCGTCGGGGTTGCCGGGCGCCATGACCTCGCCGCCGCGGTAGATGCGGACCGGCCAGTAGGTGAAGCGGTCGGAGTAGTCGCCTGGTCCGACGATCAGCCCGGGACGCACGACGCAGGTTCGTTCCGCCGAGAACGCCTTGCGGGCTTCCTCCTCGCAGCGTGCCTTGAGCGGCCCGTAGTTCTCGCCGGTAATGTCCTGGGGCGTCCGCACCGCCGCCTCCTCCTCCGCGGAGATCTCACCGATCGCTGCCGACTCGTCGGCGCCCGGCGTGGCGTGGCCGGCATAGACCGAGATGGAGGAGGTGTAGAGATAGTGGTCCGCGGCCGGTTCGAGCAGCCCGGCGGAGGCCGTCACCCACCTTGGCACCGAGGCCGTGTTGTCGATCACCACGTCCCACGTGCGCCCGGCGGCGATTGCCGTTTCGATCGCCGACAGGTCGTCGGCGCGATTTCCGCGCAGCTTCTCGAGGTCGGGGAAGAGCTGGGCGTTCGTCTTGCCGCGGTTGAAAAGGGTGACCTCGTGTCCGCGCGCGATCGCGTACTCGACCATCGGCGGCCCGATCAGGCCGGTGCCGCCGAGCACCAGGATCTCGAGAGGCGTCTCAGCGGTCCCGACGGCGGCGTTTCGGGCGGCGGCGTTTCGGGCGAGCCCGAGGCCCGCAGCGCCTCCGGCGATCAGCGAGAGCTGGACGAAGTCGCGTCGGGAAGTGGTCATCGAAACTCCTCGGTTCGCTTTTTTTCGCGCCTCGGCAGTATACGGGGGCGGATGGGAAGAGTTCGCGGCGGTCGCGGCGGTGCGGCACGACGGACGGCGACCGTGCGTCGGGGCTCGGCTCGAGCGCCGTTCGCTACAATCACGTGCCCGGGGGTGGTGACATGGCAAGCATCGACGGTAAGGTCGCATTGATCACAGGAGCATCGTCGGGGATCGGTGCGGCCATGGCCCGCGACTTCGCGCGGCGCGGTGCCGACGTGGTGCTGCTGGCGCGGCGCCTCGAGCGGCTGAACGATCTCGCCGGTGGCATCGAGGACAGCGGCCGGCGGGCGCTGGCCGCCGCCTGCGACGTGACCCGCGACGGCGACCTCGAGGCCGCGGTGGAGTCGGCGCTGGAGACCTTCGGCCGCATCGACTGGGTGGTGGCGAACGCAGGGTTCGGGGTCGCCGGCCCGGTGCACAAGCTCGAGCTCGACGACTTCCGGAGGCAGTTCGAGACCAACGTCTTCGGCGTCCTGCGCACCGTCCGCGCGACCCGTGGGGCGCTGATCGACAGCCGCGGCGGTCTCGCCCTGATGGGCAGCGTCACCAGCTACGTGTCGCTGCCCGCGAGCTCGCCGTACTCGATGTCGAAGCACGCCGTGAAGGCTCTGGCCGACTCGCTGCGCGTCGAGATGGGGCGTCGCGGGGTCGCGGTGACGCTGCTGGCGCCGGGCTTCGTCGAGTCCGAGATCCGCCAGGTCGACAATCAGGGCCGGCGCCACGAGCACGCGAGCGACTCGATTCCCTCGTGGCTGACGATGGACACCGAGCGGGCCGCGGGCAAGCTCGTTCGCGGGATCCTGAGGCGGAGGCGCCTGGTGGTCATCACCCTTCACGGCAAGCTCCTGGTCCTCCTCGAGCGCCTCGCGCCGTGGGTGGTGGCGCGGCTGGCGCGACCGATGGCGTCGGAGCGCAAAAAGAGGGATTGAGACCCGCCCGCGGCGGCCCTGCTATCGTCGCGGGGATGACCGATTCCCTGCCCACCGTCACCATCTACACCGACGGCGGCTGCCGGCCGAACCCCGGCCCAGGGGGCTGGGGGGCGTTGCTGCTGCGGCCCGGCGATAAGCCGGTCGAGCTGTCGGGCAGCGTCGCCGAGGCCACCAACAACCGGATGGAGCTGCTGGCCGCTATCGAGGCGTTGGCAGCTCTCGGAGCTTCGCACCGGGTCGAGCTGGTGACCGATTCCACCTATTTGCGCCAGGGCATCACCGAGTGGCTGCCGAGGTGGGTGGCCAACGGCTGGAAGACGTCGGCCCGCCAGGGGGTCAAGAACCGCGATCTGTGGGAGCGGCTGTCACGGGAGCTCGAAACGCACGATGTGAGCTGGCGCTGGACCCGCGGCCATGCCGGTGACCGCTGGAACGAGGCCGCCGACCGCCTCGCCTCCGCCGCGATCCCACGCGCCCCGCTGCCCGTGGACGATCCGGAGGCGGTCCACGTGTTCACCGCGGTTGCTCACTCGGGCAAGCGACAGGCCGGGGCGTGGGGGATCGTGTTGCGGTGGGAGGACGAGGAGCGAGGGGAGAGCGAACGGGTGGCCGGCGTGTCGGCCAACCGGCTGCACCTGCTCAGCGCGGTGGCTGCGTTGGGGGCGATGAAGCGGCCGGTCCCGGTCCACCTCTACACGGTGTCCGACTATCTCAGGGACGGAGCGACCCTGTGGCTCGGTGGATGGAAGCAGCGCGGCTGGGCGACCCGCGACGGCAAGCCGGTGTCGCACCGAGACCTCTGGCAGCGGCTGGACTCGCTGTCCCGCCGACATCGGGTCGAGTGGCACGTGCTCGACAAGGACCGGCTCCCGGTGGGCATGGAGTATGCCAAGCAGCTGGCCCGTGACGCACTGAAGCTGCAGGAGCCATGAGGCTCGGGGCTCGGCACGCGCAGGTTGAAAGCCGGTTGCCCGGCGGCTGCAGCCTCGAGCCTCGAGCCGCAGAGAGCCTTCGCTCCGTCACTCGCTGATCGTCACCCGTTCCACCTTGATCGGTGTCTTGGGACGGTCCTGGGCGCCGGTCTTCGACGACTCGATGGCCTTGACCACGTCCATGCCTTCGGTCACCTGGCCGAAGACCGGGTGCTTGGAGGGTCCGGATGTGAACCAGTCGAGGTAGTTGTTGTGCGCGGCGTTGATGAAGAACTGCGAGCCGCCGCTGTCGGGGCGGCCGGTGTTGGCCATCGACAGCGTCCCCGGGGCGTTGGTGATCTTGGCGTTCTCGAGATGCTCGTCCGGAATCGTGCCGTGGGGCGGTCCCCCGGTGCCGCAGCGAGGGCTGTCAGGATCTTTGGAGTAGGGGCAGCCGAACTGGATCATGAACTTCTTGATGACGCGGTGGAAGTGCAGCCCGTCGTAGAAGCCGTCCTTCGCGAGCTTGATGAAGTTTCCAGCGGTGATCGGCATCTCCTCTAGGAAGATCTCGGCGGTGAAGTTGCCGAGCGAGGTTTCGAAGGTCGCTGTCGGGTTGGGCATGATGAGCTCCTCAGTCGTTGTTGGTGGGTCAATACCTTAGCACGGTGCGGTTCGTGACCGTTCACCGCCACCGCCACCGTCAACCGTCACCGAGACCCGTCACCGCCACCGTCACCGCCGACC
>CAZSTH010000026.1:9817-40792 GCA_964609835.1 uncultured Thermoanaerobaculia bacterium | reverse complement strand
GGTGGCGGTCAGCGGTGGCGGTGACGGTGGCGGTCGGCGGTCACGGATCGCGGCCCCGGTCGCGGGTCGCGGACGCTGACGCGGATCACTGCCGCGGCTCTCTGCCGGCTACAGCAGCTTGTGGAGGTTGGCGAGCAGGGTGCCCTTGCGGACGCGTTGCCAGAAACGCTTGGTTCCCGCGAGCCGCGGCAGGGTCGAGAACTTGCGGACCCCGCGGCCGTACAGCATCGGCATCGCGGCCTCAAGGAACGAACCGAGGTCCCGGTCGTACGGGTAGTACCACGGCATGGCCTCGTCGGTCCCGGGATCGTGGGCCACGTACTTGACGTTGACCAGCTCGTGGAGACCGAACTCGCCGTGCGCACGGCCGATGCCGCTCTCGCCGATTCCACCCCAGCAGCCGGTTGCCTCGCCGAAGGCGACCGCGTGGTCGTTGATCATGACCGTGCCGGCCGCGAGCTCGCGCTGCAGGCGCCCGGCGGTCGCCCGCGAGGTGGTCCAACCGGATGCGGTGAGGCCGAAGCGCGTCCCGTTGGCGCGAGCGATGCCCTCCTCCAGGGAATCCACCGGCACCACCGGCATCACCGGGCCGAACGTCTCCTCACGCATCACCTCCATCTCCTCGTCGACGTCCACCAGCACGGTGGGCGGATAGAAGAAGCCGCGGCCGGCGGGCCGTTCGCCACCGGTCAGGGCGCGCGCGCCGCCCGCCAGCGCCTCGTCGACATGGCGGGCGACGATCTCGCGCTGGCCGCGCGTGGTCAACGGACCGAGGTCGGTGTCCGGCCGCGAGGGGTCCCCCACCGTCAGTGCCGATGTCAAGTCGACGACTCGCTCGAGGAGAGGCTCGAAGACGGGGCGCTCCACGTAGACCCGTTCAATCGAGGCGCAGGTCTGACCGCTGTTGAGGAATGCGCCCCAGACGATGCCGCGAGCCGAGCGCTCGAGATCGGCGTCAGCCGCCACCACGGCCGCGTCCTTGCCGCCGAGCTCGAGCTGGGCGGGCACGATGCGCTCGGCACAGCGACGCGCCACGTGGCGGCCGATGTCAACGGATCCCGTGAACAGCACCTTCACGACATCCGGATGATCGAGCAATGCGTCGGTGGCCGCGCCGGGGAGGGCCACGGTGTTGATGACCCCGGGCGGGAAGCCCGCCCTGCGCGCCATGTCGCCGAGCATCAAACCGGTCAGCACGGTCGCCGACGCGGGCTTGAAGACCACGGTGTTGCCGGCACCCACCGCAGGCACCAGCTCCGCCATCGGAATCCCCACCGGGTAGTTCCAGGGCGTGATCACCGCCATCGGGCCGAGGGGGTCGAACCGGTAGCCCGCCCGCCAGTGCGAAAACAGCAGCTGGTAGGGATCGGTGGGCCGGAACGCGAGCAGCTCCTCCAGTCGGTCGGCGTGGTAGGAGAGTGTCTCGAGGGCCGGGAAGACGTCCACCAGCATCGCCTCGGTCACCGGCTTGCCGCCCTCCATCGAGACCAGCTGCGCCAGCGCGTCGCGCTCGGAAAGCATGATCTCCAACCAGCGCCTGATCACCCGGCAGCGCTCGCGAACCGGGGTTGTCGCCCAGTTGGGGAAGGCTGTGCGGGCGGCCTCCACGGCCACGACGGCGCCGTCGGCGTCGAGCGCGCTGGCGGCCGCGATCTCCTCCTCGGTTGCCGGGTCGAGCGACGAGATCGAACCGGGGCCCTCGACATCCTGATTGTCGATGATGGAGCTGAGTTGGTAGTCCATTGGGGCATTCTACCAACCTCGACGGGTGACGGTTTCCATGCCGCTCACGACGAACCCGGGCTCAACTCCTTATCGCCTGCTCCATGTCTCTCCGCCCCAGCGCGATCGCCCGTTCGACCAGGCGCCACTCCATGGTCCAGCGACCGACCGGCAGCGCATCGCTCGGCGTCACCACCTTCAGCCGCTCCGGACGGCTGCACATGGCCAGCTCGGCCTCGAGCTCGCGTTGGCCACTCGGGGAGCATGCGCCGATCCAGATCTCGTCGAAACGCTGCTCCGGAACCATCGCCAACGGGACCCGGTGGACGAGGCCGCCGTCGAGGTAGCGATCCCCATCGATCTCGATCGCAGCCCTGAAACCGTTGATCCACGGCACGAACCCGGTCGCCCGCAGCATCAGCGCGAAGTGGGGATCGTCGCGCGCATCACGGCTCGACATGTATCGCGGAGCGACCTCCGGCAGCGGAAATCCGCCGCTGCCGATCCGTGACAACGCCACCACCACCTCGGCCGGCGAGCAGCGGGCCGCGGTCAGGTCCATGGTTTGGAGAGTGATGCTCCGGATCAGGGTGTCGACGGTGCGCCGGCGGCCGAACGAGGCCCACGGGTGCGGGGCGACCCGCCACGCATCGGCCTGCCGCCAGGAGTCCATCAGCGCGGCGGGATCGCCGGCGGCGAACCAGGCGGCGGCGATGCCGCCCGCCGAGACCCCCGCCATCAACTCGAACTCGATTCCGGCCTCCTGCAGCGGCTCGAGAAAACCGGCGTAGTAGGCGCCGCGGTTCGCGCCGGAGGCCATCAGCAGCGCGCGCCGCATCGATCAGCCGGATCGGTGAGCGTGAACCGCCGTCGCCTGGGCCGCGGGCATCAGGATCAGCTCGCGGACGTTGGCGTGCGGCGGCCGCGTCGCGCAGAACAGGACCGCCTCGGCGACGTCCTCGGCCCGCAACGGCTCGAGGCCCTCGTACACGGCGTCCGCCCGCTCGCGGTCACCGTGAAATCGGACCACCGAAAACTCGGTCTCGACCATGCCCGGATCCACCGAGCTCACCCGTACTCCCGTACCGAGGATATCGATGGCGAGCCCGCGGTTGAGGGCCGCCACCGCGTGCTTGGTCGCGCAGTAGACATTGCCGCCGGGGTAGACCTCGTGCCCGGCGATGGAGCCGATGTTGATGACGTGACCGCTGCCCCGCTCGATCATACCCGGCAGCAGCACCCGCGTCATGTAGAGAAGACCCTTGACGTTGGTGTCGATCATCTCCTCCCAATCGTCGACGGAGCCCTCGTGCAGCGGCTCCAGGCCGCGCGACAGCCCCGCGTTGTTGACCAGGATGTCGGCTCGGAGCCACCCGTCCGGGAGCTCCGCGTGCCAACTCTCGACGGCCGTCCGGTTGCGGATGTCGAGCACCGATACCAGCACCTCCGTTCCGTGCCGGCCGGTGACGGCCGCGGCCAGCTTCTCGAGCCGGTCGCGCCGGCGCGCGTTGACGATCAGCCGGCAACCGGCCGCCGCGAAGGCCTCCACGCAGGCCACGCCGATGCCGCTCGACGCCCCGGTCACCACCGCCGTCCTGCCCCTGAGATCAAACGCCATCGCGCCCCCCGAATCCCCGCCGACACCCCGGTTGAGGTCTACGCGCTCAGCTGCTCGCTGTCATCTTCGCTCCGCATCCACTCAGGGGTCCAGAAGCCGTCGTACATCGCCCGGATCGAGGCGTCGAAGAAGAACTCCCGCTCCCCGCATGCCGGGCGCAGATCGTCGAGCCAGAACGCCTGCGAGTCGAACTCGGCGAAGAAGACCTGCTGCGACCAGTCCGGATCCCGGCCCTGGAGCATCTTGAGAACGAAGAGCTTGTCACCGTGGAGGGTCACGGTGCCGTCCACCAGCACCTTGCCGGGGGTTGCCGACATGGTCGGCCCGCGCACAGTACGAGCGAGGCCGGAGACCTCCCTCATGGCGACGTTGTAGGTCCGAAGCGCTTTGGCGAGCGGAACCTGGAAGTACTGCTTGGGCCCGGTGTCCCGCTCCACGAAGAGATAGTACGGGACGATCCCGAGGCTGACCTGGCGGCGCCACATCTCGGCCCACGACAGCGGATCGTCGTTGACGTGGCGGATGATCGGTGCCTGGCTGCGGATCGTCGCACCGGTGGCGAGGATTCGCCGCACGGCCTCCTCCACCACAGGGGTGCCGAGCTCCCGCGGATGGCTGAAGTGCGCCATGAACGCGAGCTGGCGGCCGCGGGCCAGCACCTTTTCGAACAGACGCAGGATCTCATCGGCGTCGTCGTCGGTGGTGAACCGGTAGGGCCAGTAGGAGAGCGCCTTGGTGCCGATGCGGATCGATCGAATGTGCCGGAGGTCGTCCGCCAGCAGCGGTTCCACG
This sequence comes from uncultured Thermoanaerobaculia bacterium, assembly GCA_964609835.1. Lineage (GTDB taxonomy): Bacteria > Acidobacteriota > Thermoanaerobaculia > Thermoanaerobaculales > Sulfomarinibacteraceae > Sulfomarinibacter. Next base: position 36,660 of record CAZSTH010000026.1, on the reverse strand, counting down.
ACCCGGGCGAGCCGCCCGGCGCTCATCACCATCGGATCTCCGCCCGTGATCAGGACGTCGGTGACCTCCTCATGCTCGCGGAGGTAGCGCACCAGCTGATCGACGTGGGTCGCGGCGAACCGCAGGTCCCGATCGCCGACGAACTGCGGCCACCGGAAGCAGTAGGTGCAGTAGGCGTGGCAGGTCTGGCCCTGAACCGGGAAAAAGAGCACCGTTTCCCGGTACTTGTGCTGGCAGCCCGAAACCCGTTCACCGTCGACCTCGGGTACGTTGAGCATCTTCTGGCCACCCGGATTCGGGTTCATCCGCCGCCGGACGTCCGACACCAGGGCGCGCAGCGACTCGCCCCGTTGGCCGCGGACCACCATGTCCTCGAGACGCAGGAAATCCGCGTACTCGAGCATCCCGGCCTGCGGAAAGGTGAGCTGGTAGATGGGATCGTTAGGGATGTCGTCCCAGTCGATGAGCTCCCGAATCACGTAGTCGTTGACGCGGAACGGGAGCACCTGGGCAACCGCTTCGAGAGCGATCCGCTGCTCCCTGGACAGGCGATCGAGAACGGGGAGACGGTGGAGCCGGTGATTGCCGTAGGCCCGGAACCGCGGCTGATCCCGGTTCCCGCCGAATTCCGTCATTTCACCCCTCCAATCGTCGTTCTCCGAATCGCTGAGGACCTCCTCCGCCCGAGTGCGACCAGCGGCGGGCGATGCGTTCGCGCGCTGAGTGTAGCATGGCGCGGTCACGCCTCGGAGGCCGAAAACTATTGAAGAAAAATGACCTGAGCAGCGGTCACGCGTCACCGCCCTCCTCCTCCGGCGGCAACGGGAACTCCACGGGCGGCGGCCTGCGGCCGCCGAGCGATTCCCGCACCAGCTCGTCGGCGATCTCTTCCGCCTTCGCGGCCAGCTCGGCGCTGCGCTGCGGGTAGTCCCACCCCGCACTGTCCGGCGCCTGCCAGTCGTCCCGGCGCAGGAACACGGTCTGGGTCGGGAAGGCGAACTCGACGCCGAGCTCGGCCGCCAGCCGCAGGACGTCGACCCCGAGCCGGTGCCGCTCGCGCAGCTCGGTGGCCCAGTCCGGGGCACGGAAGAACACGTACAGGAGAACCTCCAGCGAGTCGGAAGCGAAGTCGTTGAAGTAGATGTGGTAGTAGTCCTTGCGGGTGTACGGGTGGCGGCGCACGAGTTCCCGAATGCCTTCGCAGAAGGCGTCGATCCTCTCCGGCGGGGTGCTGTAGGCGATGCCGAGACGAGTGCTCCAACGGCGGTAGGTTCGGTCGCCGAGGTTGTCCACCGAGGCCTTGATGAGGTTCGAGTTGGGCAGGGTGATCAGGGAGTTGTAGAAGGTCCGGACCCGGGTCGAACGGAACCCTACCTCCTCCACCGTCCCTTCCACGTCGCCGGCCTTGATCCAGTCCCCGACCTGGAACGGGCGGTCCATGAACACCATCAGCGACCCGAAGAAGTTGGACACCGTATCCTGGGCTGCGAGCGCCAGCGCCAGGCCGCCGATGCCGACACTGGCCAGCAGCGCGGTGAGATCGGTGCCCACGACCTCCGCCACAGTCACCAGCCCGGCCGCGGCGACGAAGACCTTGAGCGACTTGCGGATCAGCGGCACGAGCATGTCGTCGTACTGGGTGGCGGTCCGCTCCGCCCGCCGCGTCAGCACGTCGCTGAGGACCTCCGTGAAACGGTAGGCGCTCATCGCCACAGCCAGCACCGCCACCACCTTCACCGCGCGGTAGTAGAGCACGAAGACCCTCATCGGAAGGCCGAGCCACACGATCCCGAGGCCCCACACGGCGACCATCACCAGCATCGCGAGAGGCTGGACGGCGCGGATCGCGGCGTCGCGATCGATGGCGGTTCGGCGTCGCTCGAGAAAGCGCCGGAGGGCGCCGGTGGCGACGATCGAGAACACGCGGCCGCACACCATGCCGACGAAGATGACGATCAGGATGCCGATCCACTGCCACAGCTGGAGAAAGAGGAACTCGGACCGCAGCGAGCCCGGGATCTTGCTCTGCAGCCAGGTGCCCGGGGTGACGGCCTCGGGTGCGGTCTTCGCGATCCCAGCCAGCACCGGCCGTTGACGCACCGCATTCCAGAGGTCGTCGAGCGAGGCCAGCGTGGAGCCGGTGAAAAGCCACTCTCCGGAGTCCGTGCGTCCGATCACCACAGTGCCGTCTGCAGCGCCGACAACCGTCCAGGGCTCGCCGTGGGCGGTCGCCGGGATCGCAGCGGGATCGACCACGATCGTCCGATCGAGGACGTTCTTGAGCTTGACGGCGAGCTCGCGCCCCTTGAGGCCGCGGATCTCCATCGAAACCTCGGAGAGATCGAGGCATGCGGCCGCTGCCTCGAGGTCCGGCGGGTCCGCGTAGAACGCGTCGAGGAACGTCGACATGGTCGCTCGTGGCGACGCGTGGGCAGCAGGCACGGGGTGCGTGGTTGTGGGCTCCGGCGGCGGAGCTTCGTCGACCTGAGCGGAGGCCGTCGCCGCAACCAGGAGCACGCCGCACACGATGATGACCACTCTGCCGGTGTCCTGCATCCTACCCCCCAAGCACCTGCCCGCATCCGGCGCCGTCAGCCTGACCACCGCAAAGCGTACCACCCACCGACCGTGCACTACAGACGGAAAAGGCCCGCGGTCGCCACCGCGGGGCCCATGTTGCTGCGCCGATGATCACCGGGCGGGGCCCGTAAGCCTCCCGTACCCATTTCAGGATCCGTGTTCCGTCATCGTCGATGGTTTCCACGAAATCGTCGCCGTACTTTTCCCTGAGGGTATGGAGCAGATTGCGAAGGGTGTGGGCGAGGCCCCGGGACAGGTCTCCGAGCTGCGCGAGATGCTCCCGCTTGCGCCACGTCTCGCGCTCCGCCTCGAGCCGATCCGATCACAAGCTGGGCAATTCTCGTGCCAAAAGGCGGTGGAACATCGAACTACGAGGGCACGAAGACACCGAGAGAGGCTGGGGCCGAGCTCGACGCGGCAATCTTCGTGCGCTTCGTGGATCGGTGTCTCGGTGGTTCGAGCACTCAGTCGTCGCTGTTGTTGGAGCGGCGGTCGGAGCGAGCCCTCTCCCAGCCACCCATGAACTCGACCCAGTTGAGCGGAGACCCGCCGTTCCAGGTCTCGACGAAGAGCGGGCTGCCGAGACTCGCGAAACGCAGCGGGACCTGCCGGCGCGGCGGCCTGCGGTAACTCGCTTCGCGGGAACGGTGCCTTCGCGGCGCGCGGTGGTTTTTCATCCCAGTCGATCAACCTCTCGGCGTGCGCGACCGATTCCGATCCCGCGGACCGGCCGCTCGACCCTCCGATGGTGCCCCATCCCGAGGCGCGGAGGAGGACTCGGCGCAGTGATAAGATGCCCGCACATGACCACCGTCACCCGGAACCCCGGATTCGGCGCCGCGGCGTCCGCCTCCGTGCCGCCGACGCCGGAGCGAGGCGCCAGTGGGCGACCCTGAGGGTCCGACCGGCACTGCCGGCCCCCACGGGCCACGGGTGTGGGCGATCGGCGGCGGCAAGGGCGGGGTCGGCAAGTCCGTGATCGCAACCAATCTGGCGGCTCTTCTGGCCGGGGATGGACACCGGGTCGCGCTCGTCGATGCCGATCTCGGCGGCGCGAACCTCCACACTCTTCTCGGAATTCCCAACCCGCGCGCCAACCTCTCGGACTTCATCTCGAAGAGGGTCGACTCGCTGGGACGGGTCATGACGGCAACCCCGGTCGACAATTTGTGGCTGGTCAGCGGCGCAAGGGCCCTGGTTGAAAGCGCCAACCTCGGCTACGGCCAGAAGAACAAGCTGCTGCGCCACATCAACGCGCTCGAGGTCGATCACGTGATCCTCGATCTCGGGGCCGGCAGCGCCTTCAATGTTCTCGATTTCTTTCTCGTCGCGCGCAAAGGCGTTCTGGTCGTGGTCCCGGAGCCCACCTCGATCGAGAACTCCTACCACTTCCTGAAGGCGGCCTTCTTCCGCAAGCTCAAGCGGGCCGAGCCCCGCGACCGCGTCCGGTGGGCGGTCAACGAGGTGATGAGCGGCGACCACCGCGCCGCCATCAAAACCCCCCGCGACCTGATCGCCAAGGTCACCGCCATCGACCCGGACGTTGGCGCCGCGCTCACCGGCGAGGCCAGCCAGTTCCGCCCGGCCCTGATCGTCAACCGCGTCGACAGCCCGGCGCACGAGCGGCTCGGTTGTGACATGGTGACCGCGAGCCAGGACTATTTCGGAGTGCGGCTGCAGTTTCTGGGGAGCCTGCCCACCGACCGCATCGTCGCCCGGTCGGTGATGGACCAGCGGCTGGCCGCCAAGTGCTACCGGGAGATCCCGTTCATCGCGGCACTGCGAGGTGTCGCAGAGAACCTGACCTACGCTCGCCCGAGGCCGACATGACGACACGTGACGAAGACTGGGAGCTGCTCGGTCTCGAGCCCGGGGCCGACATCGCGCGTATCAGACGAGCCTACCGGGAGCGGCGGGCGCTCTACGAGCCGGCGGCGCTCGCTACCTACAGCCTGCTCGATGACGAGGAACGGACCGACATCGTCGCCCGACTCGACGCCGCCTACGAGCGCCTGCTCGCCGAGGCACCATCGGGCGACGAACGAGGCGGCGCCGCGGTCCAACCGCGGTCGCGCGAACCGGCGCCGACCGGGCCCCCTCCAGACGCCGGCAACCATCCCGGCCGGCACCTGCGCCACCAGCGACTCCGCGCCGAGCTGTCGCTCGAGGAGATCTCGTCCGAAACCAAGATCGGCACCACCCTCCTCGTACAGATCGAGGACGAGGACTTCGCAGGCCTGCCGCCGCCGGTCTTCGTCCGCGGCCACGTCCAGCAGCTGGCGAAAGCGGTCGGGATTGCCGATCCGGACGGTCTCGCGCGGATCTACGTCGAAAAAATGACGGGAGCCGAAAACGAGAACGAGAACGAGAACGACGAGGATCGATAACCTGCTTCTCACCGCCTCGCGTCGCAAGGGCCCACGAGATGTTGTGGGATGCGACCTGTTCGACCCGAGGGGCGCGGAGGCGCACTCGACAGCACGTCGAGCACCCCGAGGCGAGAAAACGCCGCAGATTGCAGCTTACCGCGGGCCGCAGTAGCGGGGTGGTGAGAAGTACGGGTTCACCCCATTCCCGCGCATCCCGGGTCCGCCCGGCGGAAGCGGGATGCGCGGAAACGGGCATGAAAAAGGGGCGCCACCGAGCGGCGCCCCGAGAATTCGCGCGGCGCGCACCTACTTGATGCCGGCCGCTTCCTCGAGCATGTCGGTCGTGACCGATTTCGGGCGCTCGATCGGATAGCCGAGGGCGCGGTCCCAGGTGATGTTCGTGAGCACACCCAGGGCACGGCCGATGCCGAAGAGGACGGTGTAGAAGTCCCACTCCGTGAGGCCGTAGTACCACTGGATGACGCCCGACTGCGCGTCCACGTTGGGCCACGGGTTCTTGGCCTTGCCCTGCTCCTGGAGCACGCCCGGCGCCACCTCGTAGATCATGCTGATGAGCTTGAAGAGCGGGTAGTCGGGCAGGTGCTTGAGGCAGAACTCGCGCTGCGAGGTGTAGCGCGGGTCCGTCTTGCGCAGCACGGCGTGGCCGTAGCCCGGAATGACCTGGCCGCTGTTGAGGGTGTCCCACAAAGCTTCCTTCACGAGCTCCTTGGTGGGCTCCTTGCCGCCGAGCTTCTCCTGGAACTTCATGGTCCAGCTCAGCACCTCCTGATTGGCGAGGCCATGGAGCGGACCGGCGAGACCGTTGATTCCGGCCGACAGGGCGTAGTAGGCGTCCGAAAGCGCCGACGCCACCAGGTGGGTTGTGTGGGCCGACACGTTGCCCGACTCGTGGTCCGAGTGGAGGATGAAGTACATCCGCGCGACGTCGTCATAGGGCTTGTCGATGCCCATCTGGTGGGCGAAGTTGCCGCCCATGTCGAGGTTCGGGTCCTCGTCGATCTGGCCGTCTTCCTTGTACTTGAGACGGTAGATGAAGGCCGCCAGCACCGGCAGCTTGGCCATCAGGTTGCAGGCATCCTCGAACATCGGATCCCAGTAGTCCATCTTCGACATGCCCTCGTTGTAGCGCTTGACGAAGATCGCCTCACGCTGCATCGCGAGAATGCCCGCCGAATACATGGTCATCGGGTGGGTGTCGCGCGGCATGGCGCGCAGGATGTCCTTGACGTAGTCCGGCAGCTGGCGGCGCTTCTTGAAGTCCGCGACCACCTCCTCCGCCTGCTCAGCGGTGGGAATCTCGCCGGTCATCAGGTAGTAGAAGAACCCCTCGACAGTCGGGTACTCCTGACCCTCGACGGCCGGCAATGCCTCGAAGGTCTCCGGGATGGTCCGACCCCGGAACCGGATGCCCTCGTGCGGATCGAGGTAGGACACATCGGTCACGAGACAGCGAACGCCGCGCGCACCTCCGATCGCCTGAGCGATCGTGACCTCGGAGATCTTGACGTCGCCATGCTCCTTGAGCAGGCGGGTCGTCCGTGGACGGTGCTCTTCGATCTTCTTGTACAGGGTTTCTTTCAGAGTCGACATCGTGCCTCCCATCCTTTCAGCCGGTCGAGAGACCGAGAGTCCGCCGCAGCCCCTCGTTCCGGTCGTTGTTCTTCGGGATCCGGGCGCTGAAACTCCACGCAGGTTCCTCGTCGCAGAGTATAGAGCTTGTGAAGAAAAGTGACAAGCTATTTCCGTGTGAAGCCGGGCCAACGCCCGTCGATCGAGAGCATTGTGATGAATGAGCATTCATTCATCGCTTGGCCGCTCGAACGGGACCGGGCCTTCCGCGAGGCACATCCCCCGCGGTTGGCAGTCGTGTTCGCGAAGCTCTGTCCCTGCCTGTCGCCCGGATCTCGAAGCCGGGTTACACTCCGAGAGACACGAATCCGATTTGAACCGAAACCACCGCACGAAGGAAGGTCGCGGATGCCGGGCAGAATGAGGTGGCAGCTTCGCGGCACGACGGACGCCGGCGTGTTCGAGGTCCGGCTCACGGAAGGCGAGCACATCGTCGGCACGTCACCGCAGTGCGAGATCTCGATCACCGACCGCACCGTGTCTCGGCGTCACGTCCGCATCGAGGTCGACAGCGGCAGGCTCACGATCGAGGACCTCGGCTCGACCAACGGCACTTTCATCGACGGCCGCAGGCTCGACGCTCCCGAGGTCATGGATCAGCCGGCCGAGATCAAGCTCGGCCGCGTTCGCCTCCGGCTGGAGCGCATCCGCGAAGCGCAGGCGGACCCTGACTTCGACGATTCCTCCGCCGGCAGCGGCGAGTCGATGCTGCTCGGGCCGGCGACGGTCGGCTTCCTGCGCGATGCCGGCGAGGAGGTGATCTTCGCGGAGGGAGACGTGGTGGTCCGCCGCGGCGAACGCCAGGACTTCTTCTACGTCGTGATCGAGGGTGAGGTGGAGCTCCTGCTCAGCGAGGGCGAACACCGCGGGCGGCCGCTCGCGAGGCTCGGGGAAGGAGGCATCTTCGGCGCCGAGTCGGCGCTCGGCAAGGGCGGCGCCGCCATCGGAGCGGTGGCGGCAACCGACGTGCGCCTCCTCCGCTACCCCGCATCGGCGCTTCCCAGCGCGCTCCAGGAGTCGGCGTCGCTGCGCAGGAAGCTGCTCGGCGGTTTCGCCCGCCACCTCCGCCGCACCACCGCCGATGCGCTCGATCTGATGCGCGGCACCGAGGTCATGGCGCGCCTGGTCCAGGGCGACACCGAGCCCGACACCATGATCGCGGTGTCGCCGCGCATGAAGGCCGCCCGACGCAAGGTCGACGACTCCGCGGCCGAGGACCACGCGGTGCTGGTGACCGGTGAGGACGGGACCGGAAAGACCCTGGCGGCCCGGCTCATACACGACGGCTCGCGGCGGGCGCCGGGCCCCCTGATCGCCGTCAACTGCCGCGGCCTCAGTCCCAAACACGCCGCGGAGCTGATCCTTGGCGACGATCTCGGCGGCCGCCTGCCTCGCGGCCGCCGCAGCAGCGGCGGCGTCCACCTCGCCCACGGCGGCACCCTGGTGCTGAGGGGTGCGGATGCCCTGGAGCCGGCCGTGCAGCAGATGCTTGCCGGCTTCATCGAGTCGCGGTCCGGGGCCGGGGCCCGCCGCTATCCCGACACCCGGATCATTCTCACCGCCCGCGGGGGCGAGGCCGGCGGTCTGCTGCCGGTGCTCGGAAGGACCGTCGAGCACGTGATCGAGATGCCCCCGCTCGCCAAACGGCCCAAGGACATCATGCCACTGGCCACGGCCTTTCTCGCCAAGCTGGCCGGCCAGCCGGTGGAGATCACCGAGGACGCGCGGCACGCCCTGCTGTCACTCCGCTACCAGCGGCGAAATGTGGCCGAGCTGCGCGAGGTGCTGGAGCTCGCGGTGCGCATCGCCGACGGCCCCGAGATCCGCGCCGAGCACATCTTCGGCGGCGTCGGCGAGGAGACCGCCGCCCCGGGCCTGAACATCTCGCACACACCTCTGCTTCGCACCCTGCTCAGGCCCCGCGTGATCCCGGCCCTGCGCTGGGCCACGTTTGCCGGCTTCGCAGCCGTCATCGTCCTGTGCATCGGCTTCGCGTCGTCGGTTCCCGGCCGGGCGGCCAACACCATGATCTGGTCGGTCTGGGAGCCGGTTGTCTTCGGCCTCTTCTTCTTCGTCGGTCCGGTGTGGTGCACCATCTGCCCGCTCTCCACCGGCGCTCGGCTGGGCAAGAGGCTGGGCTGGCCCGGGACGGCGCCGCCGCCGTGGATGCTGCGTCAGGGTCCGTGGCTGGCGATCGCGGGCTTCGCGGCGATCGTATGGGTGGAGCGGGTCTTCGAGTCGACGCTGCACCCGGTCCCTTCGGGCATTCTCCTGCTGTCGTTGATGGTCGCCGCGGTCAGCTGCGGCGTGCTCTTCAAGCGCGAGGCCTGGTGCCGCCACCTGTGCCCGCTCGGCCGGCTCGCGACCGTCCTGGCGCCGGCGTCCATGGTCCAGATCACCGCCAAGCCGAGCGTGTGCGCATCGTCCTGCACCACCCACGAGTGCTTCAAGGGGAACGGCGACATCCCCGGCTGCACGGTCTTCCACCACCCGCTGGAGGCGAAGCAGGCCCACCGCTGCAAGCTCTGCCTCGACTGCCTGCGCTCGTGCCCCCACCACTCGGCCAACCCGCAGATCCGGGCGCCCCTGATGGCGCTGTGGCGCCTCGACGCGAGCTCGCGGGACCTGTCGTCGTTCGCGCTCGCCGTGTCGCTGTTGGCGCTCGCGCTGGTGGCCTCGAGCAGCTTCGAGGTCCTCGCCCCGCCGCTCCCCTTCACATTGCTGTGCGTGCTCGCGGTCGTCGCCGGCATCGCCCTGCACCACGTCATCATGAGAGCCGCAGGCACCGACCGGCGCATGGCCACCATGGTCCGGCTGCTCATGACCCTGATGATCCTCGGCTGGGCGGCCCTGATGGTGAGCCAGCTCGCCAACATCGTGATCCTCAACCAGGCCTCCATCGACCTCTCGAGGACCGAGTGGCTGCCCCCATGGATGCCCCAGGAGATCAGCATGCTGGTCATCTTCCAGATCACCGTGGTCCTCCTCGGCCTGCTGCTGGCCTCGGTTTCGCTGGCCCACATTCCCTTCGAGGGCACCACGCTCTGGACCCGCCTCGGACGGCTCATGACACCGGCGCTGCTCGTGGCCTACGCCGCCGCAGTGATCGTGCTGCTGGTCCTGTAGCGCGGCAGAACACTTCACCAGCGCCGGGTTTGAACCACAGACGCAGAGACGACACGGAGCGCACAGACTCGCCCGCATTATTCATGAGGATCCTGCGACGGCCGACGATGCACCGCACGCAGCGTCGTTTTCTCGCCTCGGGTCGAAAACGCCCCTGCGCACGGCACCTCGCCGCCCTCGTGACGAAACCTCATGAATAATGCAGGCTTGTTTTCTGGACTCCGCCCGGCCACCCCCACGGTCTCCACGCCTTCTGACTCGGTGCTGCGCCCAATCCACGACCGCTCGGCCAGCTTCCGTCTTCAGTCCGGGGGGGGCGGTGGGAATCAAAAACACCCTCTGTGGTTCACCTACCCCGGCAGCGCGCCCGGGATCATCCATGCGTCGCCGTCGCAAGTAGCGCGGATGGGTGAGTTGACATTGAGGCCCAGGCCGCAAAGAATCGGCCGGTGTTGACAATCGGCGACAACCGGCGATCGACGCAGCTGATGCTCGCGGCGGCCGACGCCGCTATCCTGGTGGCCGCGGCCCTGGTCGCAGCGTGGATCCGCTTCGGCGGCGGTCTCTTCGGCCGCGAGGTCCACCGCATAGCCGAGCACCCCGCCTTCATCGCCTACGCACTCCTGGTTCAGCTCGCTCTCGCCCTCACCTTCGACCTCTACCGCCCCGAGAGCTGGCGCACCCGCGACTACGTGCTGGCGAGACTCCTGGCCCTCGGCGGAAGCTTCGCGGTCGCACTCGCACTCGGCACCTACCTCGTGCCCGGCTGGCGGTTCGGCCGCGGCCTGCTGGCACTGACCCTGATCCAGTCGGTGCCCGCGCAGGCCGCCGTCCGTTTCGTGTGGTTGCGCCTGCCGTCGCGGGCCCAGCCGCGGCGCGCCGTCGTGATCGGAACCGGACCGATCGTCGGCGCCCTCGAACAGGTCCTCGCCGGCCGCCCTTCGCCGCCCTTCGAGATCGTTCGCCACCTACCAGCGCCCAACGGCAGCGGCAGCTTCGAGGACCACGATTTCGAGAACGTAGATCTCGTGATCGTGGCCCAGCTCGACAACGACGAGGTGGCGGCCCGGCTCGCGGAGCTCAACTTCCGCGGCACGACGGTGGTCGACTCGGCCGGAGCCTACGCCGCGCTGACCGGCCGAATCCCGGTCCGCCAGGTGGACTCGCGGTGGTTCATCGCCACCGGCGACTTCTCGTCGCTGGCGACCACCGGTTTCCATTACCTGCAGCGGCTGCTCGACGTGGCCGCCGCCACCGTTCTGCTGATCGTCACCTCGCCGGTGCTGCTGCTCGCGGCGCTGTCGACGCTGATCACTGACGGCCCGCCGATGATCTACCGCCAGCAGCGGCTCGGCCGCTTCGGCCGTCCGTTCACCCTCTACAAGCTACGCACCATGCGGCGCGCCGCCGAAGAGGACGGGCCGCGATTCGCAAGCGACGACGACGACCGGGTCCTGCCGTTCGGCCGGGTGCTGCGTCGCTGGCGGATCGACGAGCTACCGCAGCTCGTCAACGTCCTGCGCGGAGAGATGAGTTTGGTGGGGCCCCGACCCGAGCGGCCCGAGCTGGCGGCACGGCTCGAGCGCGAGATCCCCTTCTACGCCTACCGCTACTCGGTCCGGCCAGGCCTCACCGGTTGGGCCCAGGTCCAGTACCCCTACTGCGCCGAGCCCGAGGAACATCTGGTCAAGCTCGAGTTCGACCTCTACTCGCTGCGCCACCACGGCCCGGCAATGTACGTGGTCGTGCTCATCCGCACCCTCGGAGCGATCATCTTCCCACCGGAACGAACGAGTGAATGAGAGCTCCTCCCTCGGTTTGAACCACCAAGTCCAGAAGACACCAAGAACAACCCACGCCGCACGCAGCGCGGCCTCCATTTCCCCTTCGTGTTTTCTTGTCTTGGTGGTTCAAATACGGTTGGATGGGGGAAGGCAGACCACTCGTGTCTGCGTGCCTTCTTGGTTCAATGCTGGACCGCACAATACGATGGCGGGCCATCCTGTTTGACATCCGCTCCCCCGGCACCCATACTCTTTGCAGATCTTTCACAGCAACGCATCACTGCGTTTCCGTGGGGGTGCCCCGTCGAACGGGGCTGAGATCACACCCCTCGAACCTGATCCGGGTCATGCCGGCGGAGGAAAATGGAGACGCCCACCCCTCGTGCCGCAGCGCATTCGGAGCGGGCCCCATCCCCTGCCGGCGCCCGCGAAGTCGGAGTTGCGGCATGTTTTCGTATCGAACCCTCATCACAGTCGGACTGGTCATCGTCGCGGCCGCGGCCGCAGAGGCGGCGGAGCTGACCGGCACGCTGGTCGCCACCACCAACGGGGCCCCCATCGCCGGCGCCGCGGTCCGCCTCACCGCCAGCGACCTCGACCTGCAGACCACCACCGGCGCCGACGGGCGCTTCAGACTGCCGCTGCCGGAACCGCCTCCGGACGCCGCGCGGCTGCGCGTGACCGCCGCGGGATACCAGCCGCTCGACCTCGTCCTCGACGACTTCGAGGACCCTCCGCTGCTGATCCTCGAGGCGCAGCCGCTGTTCGCCGGCGCGGTGGAGGTCACCGGGCTGCGGGCGGAGGTCGGCGAGACTCCCGTGACCGTCAGCACCGTCGAGCGCGAGGAAATCGAGCGGCGCTACTGGGCCCAGGACGTGCCGGTCTTCCTCGAGACCGAGCCGAACTTTTACGCCTACAACGACTCCGGCAACGGTATCGGTTACTCGTATTTCTTCGTCCGCTCCTTCGACCTGCGGCGGACCGCGGTCAGCCTCAACGGCGTGCCGCTCAACGACGCCCACTCCCACAGCCTGTACTTCATCGACCTCGCCGACTTCCTCGCGACCTCCGAAGACATCCAGGTCCAGCGTGGCGTCGGCACCACGCTCTATGGCGGCAGCGCAATCGGCGGCTCCATCGACCTGCGCACCAGCAGGCCGGCTGTCGACCGGCGGCTGCGGCTACAGACCCTCGGCGGCTCGTACGGCACCGCCCGGCTCGGCCTCACCTTTGACACCGGCATGCTCAATGACCGCTGGGCCGCCACCTTCCGCTACTCGAAGGTGACCAGCGACGGTTACCGCGACCAGTCCTGGGTCGACATGTGGAACTACTTCGGATCGCTGGTCCGCTACGGCGAGACCACCACGCTCCGCATCAACCTCTTCGGCGGCCCCGAGGAGACCCACCTCGCCTTCATCGGTATCCCTCGCGCCTACCTCGACGGCGAGATCACCGGCGACGTCCGCCGCGATCGCCGTTACAACCCGCTGGAGTACCCCGGCGAGATCGACGAGTTCTTCCAACCCCACTATCAGGTCATCCACGACTGGCAGATCCGGCCGGAGATCGTCCTCCGCAACACACTCTTCTACTTCGCGGGCGACGGGTACTTCCAGCAGTTCGCGGGCGACGCCTTCCTGCCTGAGTTCGGGCTGCCGGTGTGGGAGACCGGCGGCGGAAACGTCATCGCCACCTCCGACCTGGTGACCCGGCGCGAGGTGGACGAGTGGGACGGCGGCTGGATCCCCAACCTCGAGTGGACCCACGCGGAGGGCCGCGGCTCGCTGCAGGTCGGCGCCGCGATCCGGCTCCACAGCGGGCGCCACGTCGGCTCCGTGCGGTGGGCCGAGCGTTACCCGCCGGGGATCGAGCCCGACAGCCGCTGGTACGACTACGGGCTCGACAAGACCTCGCTGCAGCCGTTCATCCAGGAGACCTTCCGCTTCAACGAACGCTGGAACCTGCTCGCCGGCCTGACCTGGACCTCCCACACCTACGACATGCACGACGACCTCATCAACGACGTGGCCTTCGACACCACCTACTCCTACCTGCTGCCGAGGCTCGGTCTGAGCTTCCGGCCGAGCGAGCACTGGAGCCTCTACGCCAACCTTTCGCGCGGCGGCCGCGAGCCTGCCTTCCGCGACATCTTCGACCCGCAGAGCATCTACTCGCCGCCGCCGCAGGACCTCGACCCCGAGGAGCTGACCGACTACGAGCTCGGCGCCCGCTACAGCTGGCCCACGGGCAGCGCGGCACTCAACCTCTACTACCTGGACTTCGACAATGCCATCGTGTGGGCGGGCGGGCTCGACAACAACGGCGATCCGGTGACCGCCAACGGCGCGGTCACCGAGCACCGTGGCGTCGAGCTCGACGCCAACTGGTCGCTCCTGCCCCGCCTTCGCGCCCGCCTGTCGCTGGCCTGGACCGACAACGACTTCGTCGACTTCACCGAGTTCAGCTTCGACGGCTCGGTGATCGACCACTCCGGCAACGCCCTGCCGATGTCGCCGGAGTGGCTCGGCACCCTGCAGGTCCAGGGCGGCATCGGGCCACTGGACGGCTTCCTGCAACTGCGCTTCGTCGATGACTTCTACCTCGACAACACCGAGGACATGCGCAAGTTCCCGGAGGTCCGCAACGACCCCGACTACATCCACCGCGTCAATCCCGCCTTCACGGTGCTCGACCTCGGGCTCGAGGTGGACCTCGGGCAGGCGGTCGCCCGGCTGGTGGCTGCACAAAGGGTGGCGCTGACCGTTCGCGGCAACAACCTCACCGACGAGCTCTACACCACCTTCGGCTACTTCGACGGCGTGCAGCCGGTGTGGATCCCGGCCGCCACCCGCAACGGCTACCTCGGCCTCACCTTCGACTGGTGAGGTCGAGCTAAGAACCACAGAGGCACCGAGAGGCACAGAGCGCCGCACAGAGACATCTTTTACCTAGAGACGTGCTGAACTGAGCCACCTTGGCTGCTACCGTTCTCCGGTATCCGGTGGGTGGTGGGCGGGAACCTGAAAAGCCACTCCGTGTGATTTCTGTGCCCACTCTGTGCCGCTGTGGTTTCAACCCCCTATCCTTCGCACCGCTTGAACCTCGGCGTGTCACCATTCCCGCGGCAATCGGTCCCAGGCCGCAGCGGCCCGGGACCGATTGCCGCGGTGCGACATGCCGCATCCCGGCGGAGCGGGTAGAGTATCGCGGGGACGACATGATCAAGTCGGTGCTGACCTTCGTGCTGCTGATGGCGGTCCGGACCCTGACCCGGGTCCTTTTCGGGCTCGAGAACCAGTGGATCGGCGGCGAACCCGCCAACTACGCCCGTGGCACCCGCATCATCGCGGTCCTCAACCACACCAGCCTCTACGAGCCGTTGATCGCGGGCTACGCCCAGGTCAAACTGCTGTGGAAATTCGCACGGCACGGCGTCCTGCCGGTGGCGGAGAAAACCATGAGGCGCCGGGTGGGGGTGTTCTTCGCCATGCTGGTGCGTTACCCCGTGGTGGTCACCCGCCAGCGCGACCACACCTGGGACGGCGTCCTCAACAGGGTGGATGAAAAGGCAATCGTCATCATCCTCCCCGAGGGCCGCATGAAGCGCCCCAACGGGCTCGACTGCGAGGGGCGCGAGATGACGGTTCGCGGTGGCATCGCCGACATCCTCGAGGTGCTCGACGACGGCCGCATGCTGGTGGTCTATTCGGGCGGCCTCCACCACGTGCAGTCGCCCGGCGAGAAACTGCCTCGGCTGTTCCAGACCATCCGCTGCCGGATGGAGATGGTGGACATCGCCGCCTACAAGGGACAGCTTCGGCAGGACCACCCCGACGGCACATTCCGCGCCGCCGTCGTCGCCGACCTCACCCGGAGGCGCGACGAGCACTGCCCCTGCGACTGAATGATCTCAACCACCAACCTCGGAAAGCGTCGCCTCCGTGCACAGCCCCTGCACGCGGAGTTTACAGGCCGCGCTTGACACGGCCCGATCGTTCTGCGATACATTCTCATAACGAGTAGAAATCGGATGTTGAACGACGGTCGGGGCGGCGGGCCTCGTTACCGTCTTCGCACCAAACCCCGCCAATCAAAACCGGGCGCTCATGGCCCGAAGAACAAGGGGATCAGGAATATGAAAAGACCGGCACTCATCATCGCGCTCGGCGCCGCACTCGCGTGTGCGTACGGGCTCCCGAGCGACGCGACCGAATGTGAAGAAGCGGCAGCGAAGTGTTCCGCGCAGGAGCCTGCCTGCTCTTTCGACGTGTCTCCGTCGTGGTTCGGATCCGCCGGCGGAGAAGGCACGATCGAGGCCTCCGACGACTGCGAGGCGTGGGAAGCGGATGCGGAGGAGGTCGAGTGGATCACCTTCACCAACGACGAGGAGAGCGGCGGGCCCACCGGCTTCACCGTGGACCCGAGCTGCGAGGATGGCGAGCGAACGGTCATCCTCACGATCACCGAAGACCTCGGCGAGAGCGAAGGCGAGGAATTCTCGGCCACGGTCACCCAGTCTTCGCCGATCACCCCGGGCGATGCCTTCACCACCTCGGCGGCCGCGCTCTACGTGAGCAACCCCGAGTGCCAGGTGATCTACGAGGTGACCTCGAACGGCGCCAGCACCATCACCACTGTTTTCTCGAGCGAGCACACGCAGTACGTCGGGATCGAGTACGGGCCGGACGGGCTGCTCTACGGATCTGATCCCATGAGCGGCCTCTTCGAGATCGACCTCGCAATGGAAGACAAGATCACCGCGATGTTCGACCCAGCCAGCGCGCGCTTCAACTCCGACGGCGACCTCGTGGTGGCCACCGCTGACGGCCTCCAGGCCCTCGGCAACCAGCTCGATCTGATCGCCCAGGGGGTCAGCTTCAACCCGGCGCAGATCTCGACGGTCGCGAACTCCACTTCCTTCGGGGCCTTTGTCGACCTCACCACCGCGCCCAATGGCGACCTGCTGGCGCTGGCCGCCTCGGGGAGCGTCTATCGCTTCCCCTATCTGCCCGCGAGCCAGTCGTACGGGAATGGGGGCCAGCTCATTTCCGGTTTCGCCGATCCGCGCGCGATCACCCGCACCTCCACCGGCAAGATCGTGGTCGCCGACGGCGGCACGTTGACGCGCTACGGGGCCGACGGTTCCTCCCTCGGAACCTGCACGAGCTTCAACGGCACCGTCACCGGTCTCGAGGCGTCGGCCGATGACTTCCTGTACGCAACGGTCGTCGACCTGGATTCCCAGGGTGAGTTCGCCGCGAAAGAAGGATCTCCGTACGAGACAGCCGTGCTGTTCGAAATCGCCCCCGGTTGTCAAGGTCCGATCACGATCGCGTCGGTCGCCGGTTTAGCCGGTGATGATCCGCCGCTCGCAGGCATCGCAGTGCCGTTCGCCGGACAGGAAGGCGAGCCGTTCTCGGGCGATTTCGCGGCCGGCACGCAAGCCTTCACTTTCGGCGAGCAGGTCTACGAGTATCGCGGGATCGATGACAGCGGCGCGCCGTGCGAGGTCGAGCTCAAGGCCGCGGAGGTCAGTGCCGCGTCGCTCGACGGCCTTCTGACCGACAGTGGCATCGAAGCCACGCCGATCGTCTACGAGGGCGAGAACGCCCGTGCGATCCTCTTCGAGTACACCGAGAGCGGCGACGGTTGCACCGTCGACGGCCCGATCGTGGCCGATGAGCACGGCATCAACGCCTACTTCGCGGCCACCAACCCGCGGGTGGTGCTGTGCCACAGCGACCAGGACGCGGACAACGACCCGTTCACGAACCCCGACTGCGAGCTGACCGACTCCCTCGGCAGCTCGGCCTTCGGCTTCCTGCCCGAGGACGAGCGCACCTCAGGCCGTGGCGTCGGGCGCTTCTCGTGGAGCTTCCTGGTCGACAAGGCCAAATTCGTCAACGGCCAGGCGGTCTTCCAGGGCGCCTTCTGCGGGCCCAAACCGCCGCTGGGTGTGACCTCGCTCGACGACCCGCTGCATCGCGACGGCGGTTCGACGCTGCCGCTCAAGTTCAAGATCTCGACCGGCAACTGCAGGAGAGGGCCATTCGTCGGCGGACAGACCGTGGTGCTCGGCATCAACCGGCTGCCCTTGAACGGATACAGCTTCCGCGCAGTGCCGTTCGAGGAGCTGGTCTTCGCCGGCCAGACCCCCGCCGAGCCGGACCGTGCGGTCTTCCGCTCCAAGAACCCCAGGGCGGGCTACCAGCTCAACCTCAAGCTCGAGTACGCCGACGGCACGCCGTTCGAGGCTGGGGCGGTCTTCGAGCTCACCTTCACCGACGAGTCGGGAGTCTACTTCCCGGTCGAGACCGCCTACGTGCAGATTGACGACTGACCGGCGGTCAACCGATGACTCGAGCGGGCCCTCGCGGCCCGCTCTTTTTATTAGCCGTACGTGTCACCACCTCGCAACGCGGGGCGCGTGACGTGGTGTGACACGTGGCGTTCTCTACGCGAGTGTCGCGGAGGCGTACTCGACCGTACCCAGAGCAACCCGAAGCGAGAAAACGCCTCAAATTGCGCCATATCGCGGTCCGCTGTGGCGGGGTGGTGAGAGGTGCCGATCAGTGTCCGGAAATCGGGCGGAGGTCGGCGCGCTGCAGCACCACCTCTGACCCGGCCTCGGCGCGCAGCTCGTCGAGCAGCTCGGCCGCCTTGGCGGCGCTGCGGGCCGCGTCCTCCGCCCGACCAAGGGCCTCGAGCGCGGCCGCCAGCAGGAGGTGGCTGCGTGCTTCGAGCACCGCGGCCCCCATGCGCTCGGACTCGCGCAGCGCCCGCCGCGCGCGCGACTCGGCCTCTGATGCCCGGCCGGCTTCGAGGTCGAGCTCGCCGAGCAGCAGCGCCGAGCGTGAAACGAAGGCGGTGGTGCCGCGGCTCTCGGCATCGTCGAGCGTCTGCTGCGCGAGTTGCCCGGCCCGAGAACGATTGCCTGCCGCGGCCTCGGCTGCGGCGAGCTCGGCGCGGGCGGCCAACAGCAGATAAGGATCGCCCACCGCGGCGGCCGCCTGCACGGCCTCGCGGGCGGCGTTTCGCGCCGCTGTGGTCTCACCGGCGAGCAGCAGCCGCTCGCCCTCGTACAGCCGCGCCAGCGCCACCAGCGTGTCGTCACCCAGTGCCTCGGCCGCCGCCAGGCCCTCGTCGAGCGCCGCGGCGGCCTCTTCGAAGCGGCCGAGCAGCGCGAGGCCGCGTCCGTGAACCAGCACCGCCTCGACCCGACGCGTTCCGGCCTCCTCGAGCCGGCGGTAGATCTCCAGCGCCTCGTCCACCGACGCCAGTCCGGCGGCGTGCCGCCCCTGCAGCGCGAACAGACCACCCAGGCTGTAGTGCTCGAGCGCCGCACCGTGCTCGTCCTGGGCCGCTCGCCGCTGCTTCAGCGCCCGCAGGTAGTAGTCCTCGGCCTCGCGGTAGCGCCCGAGATACTTCTGGGTCTCTCCGAGGTTGTGGAGGGTGTCGGCGATCTCGTACGGATTGCCGAGCTTCTCGCGGACCTCGAGGGCCCGGCGGTAGGAGACGAGCGACTCGGAGTACTCGCCGCGTTGGTCGTAGATGACGCCGATGTTGTGGAGAGCGACCCCCTGGCCGGGCTCGTCCTCGATCTCGATTTGCAGCCGCAACGCCTCACGCGTGTGCTGGAGCGCCCGGTCGAAGTCGCCCCGGCCGAGCTCGAGGTCGCCGAGGCTGAGCAGGACCTGGCTGGCGCCGTAGTCGTCGCCGATCTCGCGGCTGATGGCGAGCGCCTCGTTGTAACTGGCGCGCGCCGCCGGCGGTTGGTCCGAAATAGCCTGGATGTAGCCGATCTCGGTCAGGCTCGCCGAGGCTCCGCGCCGGTCGCCGATCTCGCGTTTGATCGCGAGCGACTGCTGGAAGTTATCGAGCGCCGCCTGCGGCCGGCCGAGGATGCGGTAGGCGATGCCCAGCGCCTGCAGGACGTTGGCGCGCGCCTCGGGGTTGTCGACCTGGATGGCGAGGCTGAGGGCCTGGTTGAGCGGCGCCAGCGCCTCCTGCGTGCGGCCGCTCTTGATCAGCACCCGGCCGCGCGCCAGCTGCGCGGCGGGGTTCTGGGGATCGGCCTCGAGCACGGTATCGAGGTACTGTAGGGCGAGATCGAGCTCGCCCGCGTCCTCGTGCAGCAGCGCCAGCTCATAGTTGAGGTCGGCGTCGGCCGGCCGGGACTGCAGCAGGTTGCGGTAGGCGTCGACGCCGGCCTCGTAGTCGCCTTCGATGCGGGCCTGCTGGGCGAGGATCAGATAGCGCTCCTGAGTCGGCAGGTCGTCGCTGAGGTCGACCGCCGCACGCGACGACTCCCGCGCCTTCTGCCCGCGGCCCAGCTTGAGGTAGGCCCGGGAGAGCTCCGAGTGCGCCAACGCGAAGTCGGCATCCTCCTCGATCGAGGACTCGAAGGCGGTCACCGCCTCCAGGTTATTGCCCTGGCGCATCCGGTCCAGGCCCTCGGTGTAGTGGCGCAGCGCCACCATCGAGCTCGCCGACGGGATGAAGGCCTGCGCCTCGGCCTCGCGGATCGCCGAGCGCGAGAGCGCCAGGTTGTCGCGGATGCCCCGCGCCAGCTCCTGCACCACCCGCAGCAACTGCGCATCGTTGGGGGCCTCGGCCTTGAGGCCGGCCGTCTGGTGGCGCTCGAAGTCGCGCACCGTGGCGTCGATCCGGATCTGGTCACCGAGCTTGAAGTACTGGCCCCACACCAGGGTGTCGGCGTTGGCGAACTCGGCCACCCGACGCAGGGTCGCTTCATCGAGGCCCGTGCCCTGCTGGATACGGAGGTCCTTGAGCACCTGGTGGACACGGTCCTGCGACACGGTGCGCAGGCTGGCGGTCTGGCCGACATCGGTGCGCAGCATCTCGGCGAGGCCGGGGCCGAGCCAGTCGAGCTCGGGCTCGCCGGAGCCGTTGGCGAACGGCAGCACCGCCAGCGACACCACATCCTCCGGCACCGCGGCGGTGTCCTCGCCGCCGCCCGCGGCCGGCGCCGGGCGCGACCGCAGGTAGGCCACGCTGGCGGCGACCAGGCCGACCGCAACCACCGCGGCCGCGGCGGCGAGCGCGAAGCGCAGCCGGTTGCGGGCAGCGGTGGTGGTCGGCTTCATCCCCATCATGGTCTGGCCGATGGTGAGGTTGGTGGAGCCACCCCGCCACACCGCCAGGTCCTGCAGCAGCTCGCGCGCCGACTGGTAGCGCTTGTGAACAGGGATCTCGAGGCAGCGGCTGATGACGTCGCCGAGGTAGCCGGGCAGGTCCGGCTTGAGGTCGCGCACCGGCGCCGCCCGCTTCTGCGTGCGGGTGTACATGGCCGCCATCGGGGTCTCGCCCTGGTAGGGCAGGACCCCGGTCAGCATCTGGTAGAAAATGATGCCGAGGGCGAAGATGTCGGAGCGCGCGTCGACCGTCTCGCCCTTGACCTGCTCCGGCGACATGTAGTCCGGGGTACCGATCAGGGACCCGGTCTGGGTCATGCCCGAGGCCTCGAGCGAGCGCGCGATGCCGAAGTCCATCACCACCACCCGGTTGTCGTCGGTGATCATGATGTTGGCGGGCTTGAGGTCGCGGTGGACCACGCCCTCCTGGTGGGCGGCCTCGAGGGCGAGGCAGATCTGGTCCAGGATCTCCACCGCCTCCTCCGGGGGCAGCGCGCCGCGCTCCTTGAGGATGGTCTGCAGGTCGCGGCCCTCGATGAACTCCATGGAGATGAAGCGCGTGTCGTCGGCCTGGCCGATGTCGAAGATCCGGACCACGTTGCGGTGGGTGATCTCGCGCGCGAGAATGATCTCCTGCTTGAAGCGCGCCAGCACCTGCGGGTCGTCGGCGAGGTGGGGCCGGATCACCTTGAGGGCCACCACCCGGTCGAGCTCGAGGTCGCTGGCGCGGTAGACCGCGCCCATGCCGCCGAAGCCGAGCAGCTGGTCGATGCGGTAGCGATCGCCCAGAACCGTGCCGGGAGGCATGGTCCCCTTGGCCTGCGCCTGCTGCATCCAGTCATCGTCGCCGCCTGTGGCGGGCTGTGGGTCGACGCCGGGATCGGTCTCGTGCTCTGATTCGTCCGCCGGGGGCTCGGTGGGCGGCGCCTCACCCGCGTCGATCAACGTCTTCTCGTGCTCGGCACCCCCCGCGACCAGCTGCTCGTCGGGGGCGCCGGAGTCCACAAGCGTCCCCTCCATCCACTCGCCGCCGTCGATCTCGCGGCCGCAGCTCGCGCACTCGGTTGCCCCGGCCGGGTTGTCGGCGCGGCAGAAGGTGCACTGCAACTGGTCGCGATCGTTCACGGGCAAACCATCCCTGTTCGGCGTCGCGCAAGTCTACCATCGGTCGGCCGACCAGCGGCCTGCCACGTCGGCGGTCAGAGCAGGCCGCGCAACCTGGCCAAAAACAGCGTTGCGATGGTCTTGCCGTCGCGGATGCGGCCGTCGCCGCACGCGGCGAGGGCCTCTTCGACGCCCAGCTTCACGACCTCGATCACCTCGTCGGGATCCTGCTCGGCATCGGGCACAGCTTCGAGGTCGCCCATGAAGAAGGCGTGCAGCACCTCGTCGGTAAAACCCGGGGTGGTGTAGAACCAGCCCAGGTCCTCGACCCGCCGCGCCCGCCAGCCCGTCTCCTCCTCGAGCTCCCGGCGCGCGCACCGCTCGGGGGCCTCACCCGGATCGAGCTTACCCGCCGGCAGCTCCATCAGCACCTCCCCCATCGGGTAGCGGAACTGACGCACGAACACAATCTCACCCGAGTGGAGCAGCGGCAGCATCACCGAGGCGCCGCGGTGCCGCACCACCTCACGAACCGTCTCGGTGCCGCTCGGCAGCCGCACCCGGTCCACCTCGAGGCCGAGAATGCGGCCCTCGTACACCGTCGCGCCCTCGATCTTCTCCTCGCGAAGCCCGACGTCGTCTGCCATCGCTCCTCCCTCACCGGCCGCAGCAACCCGGCACGCTGTGCCCCGAAATGGTACGGCATCGCCCCTGGCAATAGGAGTCGAAATCGTAACCGATTCTGGCACCGATCCTGCGTCACCAACGACGTGGACTTGAGACGGCGCACTACCAGTAGAAAGTTGTCCAGCGATAGAGCCTCAGATCGTCAAGTCGCACCGCCTGCCGCCGGACAAATCCTCGTCCGTGGCCTCAGGAGGAACCCGATGTCGGCGGAATCCCCATCTCATATTCGTGCAGTTACCCTTCTGGTCCCGACGCCGATCATCCTGGCAGTCGCCGCTCCGGATGCCGTCGCCAAGGCCCACATGGTCGAAGACATCAACCCGCCACCGGGCGTCCGCGCCCGAAAAGGTGACTGCGAGGCCTGGACAACAGTGGTTGGAGGCGTGCCATGAATGACAATCCCAAATGCGAGCTTGTCTACACCAGCGATCCGAACCAGCTCTCCGAGACCATCAGCGACCGCATCGCCGACGGCTGGTGGCCGATCGGGCGGCCGTTCGTCCACGGCGAGCACTACATCCAGGCCATGGTCCGCGACTGCCAGGACCTGCCGTGGCGAAACGAGGTGCTCTGCGAGCAGGCGGCGGAGTAACGTCTACAGCCTCGCGGTCACCGGCAGCGCCTCGAAGGCGTCCTGCAGGCCGACGGTGACCTCGCGGAAGATCTTGTTGCGGCGCGCCCTGGCGCGGCGGTACGCGCGGGCGAGGTCGAGGATCAGCACGATGCGGACGCAGTCGCAGTCGAGCTCGCCGACCCGGTGGGTGCCGATGCGCTCGAACCCCAGCGCCCGGGTGTGGAACTTGAGCGGCGAGTGGGGGTCGCCGTCGTAGACATCGGTGATGAAGTGGGTGTAGCCGCGCTGCACCACCTCGCCCACCGCCATGTGCATCAGCTGGAGGGCGACCCGCGTCCGGCGGCGGTACTCCTCGCGGATCATGAAGCGGCCCACCTCCACGAATCGGCAGCTCCTGGCCGCCTCGAGATCGATCTCGCGCTCCATGTGGACGTCGTACTCGGCCGGGATCTCGATCGGGAAGTCGTACCACAGCCGGATGACGCCGGCGGGCGCCTCCCCCACCCTCGCCAGGAACCACGAGACGTGCTCGAGCTCACCGATGTCATCGGGAATCTGCGAGTCCGCCTCGCGGATCCACCGCTTCTCCTCCCGAAAGACCGCGTCGATGACCTCGAGCGCGGCTCGACGGTCGGCGGCGTCGAGGATCTTACGGCCGGTGACGTTCGTTCGTTTCATGGAGAACCTCCTGCGTGAGCCAGCTCGCCGGTGGCCAGAGGAGCCTGCGATCCACTCTGCTCGGCGTGCGGATAGCGCTTGTCGCACAGGCGGCCGATCGCCGTCATGATCTCGTCGACGACCCGGCGGCCGAGGTCGCGGCCCAGCGCCGCGCGCCCGCCGGCAGCCACCTGCAGCGACCGGTAGGCGCGGCGCTGCTCGACGAAGGCGAGCGGCTCGCCCACGCGCACCGCCAGTCGCCCGACGCTCGGCACGCGGCCGCGGCTGCGGGCGGTCACGAACCGGATCCCCACCGGCACGATCGGCGCCTCCGACCGCAGCACCAGGCGGCCGATCCCGGCGCGTCCACGCAGCAGCGTCGACGGGTCCGGGTTGCGGGTGCCCTCGGGGAAGATGCCGATGCTGTGGCCGCCCTCCAGCAGACTGAGGGCGCCCTCGATCGCCGACCGGCGGCGGCGCGGCTCGCGGTACGACTCGCCGACCCGCCATCGCGCCGGCTTGGTGTAGACCGGAACCGGGCCCATCTCCCGCAACAGCCAGCCGATCACCGGGATGTGGAGAAACATCCAGTCCACCAGGAAGTGGATGGTCCGCCCGCCGCGCAACGCGATCAGGTTGGCGGGCACCCCGATCGACTCGAAGGTGTTGTTGTGGTTGAGCGCGAAGATCAGCGGGTCGGGCAGGTCCGCCAGCCGCCCCCTCTCCTCGATTCTGATCCACGGGCGGTGGAAGGCGACGACGCTCCTGTACAGCCAGGGCCGGATCCGTCGCGGCGAGCGGTCGACCGATGCAGCCACGAGCGCAACCTCCTCACGCCGGGCTCTTCACGATACGGCGAGAATGCCGCTGCGGTGTGAGGCTGGGTTGAAGCCGGAGCAAACTCCGGCGGATCACGCCTCAGGCGTACCGCTCGAGCAGGCCGGTGCGGGCGTTGAACTCGTCGATCTGCCGGTCCCAGTCCTCCCAGGCGTGGAAGTGCCGCGTCCAGTAGTCGTCGTCATACCACTGCGCGTCGAGCTCCTCGACGCTCTTGCTCTGCTGCTCGACCCAGGTGAAGTACTTGAGGTTGTGGATCCGCTTTCGGTCCCAGTAGCCGAGCTCCTGCACGTGATCGATCTCGGCTCCGAGGAGGTGCCGCTGGTGGTCGACGGCGGCGGCGGTCTCGCTGTACGGCCCGTTCCGATCGCGCTCCTCGGCGAGGCGCGAACCGTAGAGCTCCATGGAATCGGTTGCCACCGTGAGGATCACGTCACGTTGGCCCATCTCGAAGAACCTGGCGGTCTTCACCGCCGTCAGGAGGTTGGCGATGCACGAGATGCCGAGCAGGTCGAGCCGGCCCACCAGCTCGGGACCGACGCCTTCCTCCTCGAGATGGCGCCGGCCCGCGGGCTCGTTGAAGAGCCGCATCAGCCGCATGCACGCCTCGTCGTCGATGCCGGCGACGACGTCGGTGTTCTTGACGTTGTGGATCCAGGGCACGTGCTTGTCGCCGATGCCCTCGATGCGGTGGGAGCCGTAGCCGGTGAGCAGCAGGGTCGGGCACTGGAGGGCCTCCGCGGCCACCACCTTGAGGCGGGGGTAGACCTCGCGCAGATAGTCGCCGCAGCCCAGCGTGCCCGCCGAGCCCTGGGTCAGGCAGACCGCAGCGAAACGCGAGTCCTCGGCGCGGACCTGCTCGTAGACCTCCTGCATCGCGCGGCCGGTGCACACGTAGTGCCAGATGGCGTTGCCGAACTCCGAGAACTGGTTGAGGGTGACGATCTCGTCGCCGCGCTCGGCCTCCAGCTCCTTGACCTTGTCGTAGATCTCCTTGACGTTGGACTCCGAGCCGGGGGTGGGGAAGATCTCGGACCCAATGCTCTCGAGCCACTCGAAGCGCTCCCGCGACATGCCTTCCGGCAGCACCGCGATCGACGGGCAGGCCAGGAGATGGGCGTCGTAGGCGCCGCCGCGACAGTAGTTGCCGGTCGACGGCCAGAGCGCCTTCTGGGTCGTCGGGTCGAAGGCGCCGCGGACCAGCTTCTCCACCAGCGGCCCGAAGGTGGCGCCCACCTTGTGGGCACCGGTCGGAAAGTACTTGCCCAGCAGCATCACGATGCGGGCTTCGACACCGGTCAGCTCCGGCGGCAGCTCGAGGAAGTTGACCCCGCCGAAGCCGCCGCCGTGCGCCACCGGCTCGTTCTTCCAGGTGATCCGGAACAAATTGCGGGGGTGGAGGTCCCACAGCCCGATGTCGGCGAGCTCGGCACGGATCCCCACCGGCACCAGGCCGGGGTCGGCCATCTGGCGGTAGGTGGGGATGATGATGTCGCGCTCGCGGCAGCGCCGGACGGTGTTCTCCAGGACCTGCTCGGGTGTCGCCATGATCCGGTCCCTTCCGATCGAGATCGCACGCCGGTCGGACTATAGTACACAGCGGCGAAAGCGAGGTGCCATGCCACGACGCTCCGACCTCTTGAACGCAGCCGAGGCCCACACGGACGAGATCGTCGCGTTCCTGCGCGATCTGATCGCGATTCCCGCCGAGAGCGGCCGCGAGGGCGAGCGATGCGAGCGGGTGCGACAGGAGTACGAGGCGCTCGGCTTCGACGAGATCTTCTTCGACAGCCTCGGCACGGTGGTCGGCCGCGTCGGCGACGGCGACCTCAAGGTGCTCTTCGACGGCCACATCGACTGCGTCGGCGTCGGCGACCTCGCCTCGTGGGACATCGATCCTTTCGCGGGGAAGCTCGAGGCGGGCGAGGTCTGGGGGCGTGGCGCAGTCGACGAGCTGCCCGCGATCGCGGCGATGGCCTACGGCGCACGTCTGCTGATGGACCGTGGGCTCCCCGACGGAATCAGCCTCTACCTGACGGCGTCGGTCATGGAGGAGGATTGCGACGGCTACTGTATGCGGCACCTCATCGAGCAGGAGGGCATCCGGCCGGACATGGTGGTGCTCGGCGAGCCGACCGATCTCGGCGTCTTCCGCGGCCAGCGCGGACGGCTGGAGGCGACCATCACCACCCGCGGGGTGTCCGCCCACGGCGCCCACGCCCACCGCGGGGTCAACGCGTTGTACAAGATGGCGCCGATCATCGCCGACATCGAGGCCTTGAACGGCCGCCTCGCCCGCGACGCCTTCCTCGGGCCG